>NZ_JBUZOU010000016.1:0-118595 GCF_055326765.1 Pleionea sp. WD8-19
AAGTTCTAAGTTCTAAGTTCTAAGTTCTAAGTTCTAAGTTCTAAGTTCTAAGTTCTAAGTTCTAAGTTCTAAGTTCTAAGTTCTAAGTTCTAAGTTCTAAGTTCTAAGTTCTAAGTTCTAAAAGGATGTTGTTCACACTCTGCCATGTCTACTATATTTCTCATAAGTTTTTACTTATCACCTATCACTAAGCGCTTAGTGCTTAGTGCTTAGTGCTTAACATTTATGACTTATCATTTTTTTTCAACAAATCGAAAAACGCATCGGCCGGTAAAGGTTTCGACCAATAATACCCCTGCCCGCACATGCAGCCTAGTTCACGCAGTTTTTCCATCGTTTCCTTATCTTCCACCCCCTCGGCAATGTTTTCCAATTTCATCACCTGGCTCATTTTAATGATCGCGTTGACGATGTGCATACTTTGTTTCGACTGCAGCATGTTACTGACAAACGTTCGGTCAATTTTTAACGTGGACGCATTAAATTTATCCAGATAATTCAAATTTGAATAGCCAGTGCCAAAATCATCAATAGCTATGCTGACGCCATGATGAACAATCTGATAAATCTGCTCTTTAATATGTTCGCTATCGTCGATAAACATCGACTCAGTGATTTCCAACTCTAAAAAATACGGTTCCAATTGTGCATTATTCAATGCTCTAAAAATAATACTGGGTAAGTTACCTCGACGAAACTGAACCGGTGATAAGTTAACCGCAACACTCATGGCTTTATGACCGGCATCATGCCAGCGTTTACAATCTTGGCAAGCGGCCTCCAAAACCCACTTACCGATTTCATAAATGATACCCGATTGTTCAGCTGCAGGCACAAATTCCTGTGGAGAAATAATGCCAAAATCCGGTTTACGCCAACGGATCAGCGCTTCCGCTCCGACGATTTTTTGCTGAGTCAAATCAATCTTGGGCTGATAAAATACTTCGAATTCACTTTTCTCCAACGCAACTCTTAATTCTCTGACCAGCTGCACGCGTTTGTTAACATAATGTTCCATTTCGAGCTCAAAAAATTTGTAATTTTGCTCCTCCTCTTCTTTGGCATGGGACAAGGCGGTATGAGAACGTTTCCGTAATGAATGATAATCGCGTCCATCAAATGGCGCTAAGGCAATTCCGAGACAGCCTGCCACTTCAATGTCATAATTTTCAATTTGAATCGGCCGGTATATATTCACCAAAATTTGATGACAAAGTTCAGCGATTTCTTCATAGTCGAGCGCTTCCATTAATACCACAAACTCATTTCCAGACGTTCGATACAAGGTTTTACGTTTATCCATGAGCCTGGATAAACGATTTGCCAACCGACAAATCACCTGATCACCAACGTCATGCCCGAGCGATGAATTCACCCATTGAAATTTTTTAATATCCAGAGTAATAAACGCAAGCATTTCTTCCTGAGCGGTCATTCTTAATAACGCGCGCAAATCGGATTCGCACACCAACTCGTTTGGCAACCCAGTCAGGCGATCCACTTGCAACATTTGTTGCGATTTTAGCTGGGTTTCATGATGTCGTTTACTCTCAGCACTCAATTGCTTGATCAGACGCTTAATGTATACAGAAATATAGGCCATACCCGCGCTAAATATGGCGAGAATAATGGTCAAGTTATTTGCCTTTTCCCACATAGAGTCGCCGGTTTGAAAGCTTTTTTCCAGCAAGCCTTCATAGTAGGCATAAGCAAAAAAGTAATAAGCAACGAGCATAAAAATGACCAAAGGAAGTACTAGTGCTCGACCGCCTAACAGCAATGCAAATATTAAAATGCAAGGAAAAGCCAAAATTGAAGTATCGTATAATCCGTCATTTTTCCATGCGAGATAGCAAGCAAAAATTAAAACAGTCCAAATCAACATTCCGGCGACAATATTAGTAGTATCACTGCTAACAAATAAATACAAAAACAACAGTACCGTCATTGTCACCGAAAGCTCTAAAAGCCAACTGTGACCGCCAAAAAATAGGTTGTTGATCAATACCAGCGTTAAAACAGAAAGAAATGCCCCTAATACGGACTTCACCTGCTTTACCCTCTTTTCAGGGTCTTGGTAAACTAACAGCGAAAAGTCGTCGGGTGTGGACTTGTCGTTCATTCGTTTATCTCGTTAAAAAATCGGAGGTATTCCTTTGGATTTTCATCTTTTATTTTCTTAACGGCATACATCGCAAGGTCGGCTTTCTGAATTAACATTTGCAATTGCTGTGCATTTTCTGGATAAAAAGCAACGCCAATGCTAGCACCAATTTCGATATGCGAATTAAAATAGTTCAAAAAATAAGGCTTTTTGATTTTAGTCATTAATTTTTTCATTAACTTTTCGATATCTCGCTGCTCTATTTTTTTGAGTACTAGAACAAACTCATCACCTCCCCAACGGCAAGCAATATCGTCCTTACGCATGGTTCTATTGAGGATGCCCGATACATGAATTAGTATTTCATCTCCTACATCGTGGCCATACACATCATTCACCTGTTTGAAATCATTCAAGTCCATTAATAACAAGGCGAAAGGCATTTTTTGAGCAATAAGCTCATGCAATTGCTTTTCTGCCGCATGTCGATTCAACAGCTGCGTTAATTGGTCAAAATCAGCAAGCTGACTGAGCCGCTCCAGTTCTTTTTTACGCTTAGAAATATCATGTAATGTCACCTGATAATATTCTTTCAAATCATCCGATATAATTGACGTAACAACAACCTGTGTCCATACACTGTTGTCATGATCATGGTGAATCAGCTCGAACTCGCCCGTTGCTATTTCATCGTTAGCGAGTGATGTTTGCACCGACTTTAACAACAGCTCTGAGTCTTCAAATAATTCACAGAGTAGTGGCCCATAGTTCTTTTTAAATTGACAGTTTATTTTTTTTAGCATTTTCTGAAACGCACTATTGAACAACAGAATGCTTCCTCGTGGTTCCATCAATACAATGGGCGATACCGAATTTTCAAATAACATACGGAAGCGTTTTTCCAACACTTCAATGTCACTTCTTAATTTGCGTTCTTCACTGAGTTGAGACTCTGTTCTTGCCAGTAACCGATTCACATCGCGTACCAAAACACCAAGCTCACTGTTTTCATGAAAGTCTGGAGTTTCTATCCGATCGGAAGAGCCGGGCGATAAATGATGCAAGCGACTGGCAATACGTATCATCGGGCGAGTGATCAGTACGTAAGCGATATAGATAGCAATTACGGTGACCAGAAAGGCCTGCGCAATTAATGCCGTTGAGTTATTTTCACCAATACTTTTCGCTCTTTGTTTAATGTAC
Organism: Pleionea sp. WD8-19; assembly: GCF_055326765.1. Classification (NCBI taxonomy): domain Bacteria; kingdom Pseudomonadati; phylum Pseudomonadota; class Gammaproteobacteria; order Oceanospirillales; family Pleioneaceae; genus Pleionea; species Pleionea sp. WD8-19. The sequence goes on from NZ_JBUZOU010000016.1 coordinate 3,308, forward strand.
TCCAAATCGGGCGCTATCAATAATGTCCCGACCTCCTTTTCTTTTTCAAATGGCGAGTAAAGTTTAAACACCTGCGGAGAAGGTAACTCTTCTTTCATATTTGGGACAACATGATGCTCGAAACGTATTTGCGCCCCTTGAACGATATCATTTGTGTTTAAACCGTTAATCACTTCTTTAGCCAGTTCGGCATCACCGAGGTAAGCAGCAATGGATGCTGTGGATGATACCGTTTGAAAAAGCTGGCGAATTTCCTGATTGGAAACGTCCACTTCATTCAGGTAGGTCAAACGATAAAATATTTGTGCAGAAATAAAGCCAACGGCTAAAGAAGAAAAGGCGATGACGACCGCCAGTCTGACTAAAAGCCCACTTTTATTCATGAAATTGGTACACCACTTTTACCTCTTCCGTGAGTTGACTGCGAGGAACATAACCAATGGCGTTATCATTTTGTATGACAAATGTTATCACAGAGGCGTGACTATCCTGTGCAAGGGGTGGTCGAGCTCGGCCGGTAAATTTAATGCGCGACCAATAGGCATTGATACGAGCGAGCGACATACCCACCAACTTTTTGTAAAAAACGCTTTTGACACCACTCTCATCGTTATTATCCGCAGGCTTAGCATCGATACCATTTGGAAAAGCGACGTATTTTCCCATAAAAAGATCGATTAACTGTGAGCGCGTCATCGAATTTGTTGCGTTGCTTTTATTGATGATTACCACAAGATCGTCTTCTACTTCAGCGCGAGCGGGCAGAAGAAAAAGCAACAATAATATGAAGACGATTTTCAGTTTTAACATTAGAAAATAAAGCTTACGTTCATAAACACCGCATTAACCGTTTCTTTGCTGGTATCCGCTTCGCTACGATTCAGCCATAGCGTTCCTCCTCGTTCGTCAATTCGGGTGCGCTCCCATTGCAATTTCAACGCCATATTGTCGTTAAAGTTCCAACGCCAACCCATAGAATAACTGTTTTGTTCGGAGGCAAAAAAGTTACCCGCGCCATTAATTGAGGCGATAAGCGCCTCAGGTAACAAAGGGGCGACAGGATCATTGAAGGTATAATGGTCCGCTTCAGAGTAAGCATAAGTTGAATACAGTGAATGCTCATCGAACAGATAACTGAAACTGACGTAGCCATTGTTTAATGTACGAATTAACAAGCTTTCACCGCTGATACGCGACAGCTCTGCCATAAAGTTCCATTGGTCACTGGAATAGCGAGCACTGACGGACGCATAACGCGCCTTTTGATTTCCCAACGAAATCGACTCAGCATAAGCTTGCCGGTTTGGCCAGACGAACTCGGGGACCTGCAATATTCCATCGATTAACTGTTGCGACGATTGGATCTCTTCATCAATTTCGACCGTGACATAATTGGCTTTTAAGTGCCAGGTGAGCGATTCCAATTCTAAAGAGAGTGCTCTCACTTCATCGACTTTGACTTCTTCACTGATCTGATAACGCGATACATCGGATTGACTTTTACCCGCAGAAAACTTTATTCGAAAAGTAAAAGGATCCCATTGGCGGGTATAACTCACATCACCACCATCGAGATGTCGGTAAGGAATGATGCCATACACTTCGTTAGGTACTTTGGCCCAAGTATAGGCAAACCCAATGTCACGATACTCTGTTAAATGAAACAAATCGATCGCCGTTCGTCCTAACCGAATAGACCATTCAGCCGAAAATGAGTAACGCACAAATGCAAGGCTGGTCGCGGTGTTCCAATTAAGGTTATTTTGGCCTCGATACACAGCCTGATAGACCAAATCAAATGCATCGGATGCACGATAATCCAATTGCACTCCCAGCACACTGGTCGTCGATAATTCATGGTCACCCTCAAACACACCGTCTTTGTACGAAATATCGGTGCGATAACCGTAACGTTCAGAATCAACGAAAACAGTCCCCAAAGTACCGAAGCCACTTAAATTCAAGGTGTCGGCGGCAAAAAGAGGGAAACACAGGATTCCAATGATAAGTCGTTGAATTTTCACAGAGTATTGATGACCGTCTTATATTCCATCTAACTATAGAACAAAATCCTTTATCTTCAAAGTGTTACGTGCCTTTATATCACTAACACGATGCGTAAAACGTTTCATTAAAGAATCAATAAGAACGCTTCAATTGAGTTTGCTCGTTTCGCTTTTAGCGATCATAATACTCCATATAAACATCGGCGCGCCGATAATGAGACTCACCATCGGGTTTAAGTTTTTGTTGAAACCCCGCTGATTCGTAAAGTTTCAATGCCGGTTTAAGCTTGCTGTTGGACTCCAAAAATAATCGTTTCCGACCACTTTGCTGAAAAAAATTAATTGCGTGATTCAGTAATCTACGACCAATTCCTTTTCCTTGAATCGATTCAGTCACTGACATTTTCGACAATTCAAAACTCGTACTGTCGGTTGCTATAAGAGCAGCAGTTCCAATAGGGTTTCCTTTTTGAAGGGCGATAAATATTTGCCCTCCAGAGTCGAGAATGTATTTTTGTGGATTGGATAATATTTCATGATCAATGGCTTCAACGTAAAAATATTTTTCCAACCATTCTATATTTAATTGCTTAAATGCATTGGCATAGCGTGGCGCATAATCGACAATTTGAATATCGGAATCCGGTTCGGATTGCAACGCATTTAAAACGCGGTAACGAAAAGGCTGTTGATTTTGATGTTGCTCTATTTGTGCTAAATGATTTAACAGCTCGCTTCCTCGACCGTCCAATACTGCGTCCAACTGTTTACCAATTTGCCAGAATACCTTTTCCAGTTTATCAAGACATTCGTATCCTCGAGGTGTCAAACTGAGTAAACGTTTTCGTTCGTCGAGCGCGTCGGGCGCATCAAATACAAAGTCTTCGGCCAACAGCTTGCGGCTCATTTGACTCACAGCGGAATGGGTTTGACCGAGACAATCCGCCAACTGGGTGATCGACAGCTGCCCGTTATCTTTGATCAAAAGTAAAATTGGTACGGTGCGCGAAGACAGAGATAATCCCATCGTTTGGTAGATATCATCGACTTCTCTAAAGAGTTGATCGGAAATTTTCTTGCAATAGGAACCAAGTGTTAACAATCCGTAATGCGATAAATCAAACGACATATTTCAAACTGAGTTTTACGTTAGTAATTACGTAAATATTAACTTAGACGACCCAATCCCTTTGGTCAACCAACTCTTCATAAAAAAGGCGACTTTACGTCGCCTTTGATTTGTCGTTTACTCGATGCAATAAGTCATGACCGAAATAGCACGGACTCTCGGTTAAACCAAAGATTACAGAAATAAAGAAGTCCTCCGGCCAACACAGTGGTTGAAAGGAAAATAATACCAATCATCCCGTAATCGACCGTGCCTTTGACAATTTCCTTAATCGCTAACGATACATTGGTGATGGGGACCCAGGCCCAGGTGGAGTCGAGTTGAACGCCCGGCAAAATGGAAAATATAATCGGAATGAACGAGAGCATCATTATGGGCGACATATAGTTCTGCGCTTCTTTAAAGTTTTTGGCATAAATGGAAGCGCAAAGCAGCAAAGAAGCGAAGATGGCAGCCACCGGTGTTAACATTAAAAAGACCATAAAGATATCGGATAAATGAATAATCTCCGTCAGTTTTTGCAACGCTTCAACTGCAAATACGTTTAACGCGAGTAAACTCCAAAGGACCAAGCTAAACAATAACAAAAAGACTGTAATAAACCCTGTCGTAAAGATCACCAGAAACTTTGCCATGACGATCGTCGTTCTGCTGACGGGTGTTAACAACAAAGTTTCCAGTGTACCGCGCTCTTTCTCACCAACCCCCAAGTCGAGTGCAGGGTACATAGCTCCGGTTAATATTAGAATGATCAACATATAAGGCAAAATCCAGCCAATTTTTTCACCTTTATCTTCGCGATTATCAGCGGTATTAACACGTTTAATATCGATCGGCTTGGATATACCTTTCAGCTGCTCTTCACTTAAATTAAACTTGGATAGTAGATTTCCTTGATGCTTTTCACTGATGGTTTCAACGGCTGATTTTACCCGCTGATAAATCTTATTGGTGACAGTAGCATCATTAAAATGAAGCTCTAATTGCACTTGTGAACCTTGCGCCAAGGTCGATAACGCATTTTCGGGAATGACGAGCGCAAATTTGAATGCCTTATCTTTTATCGATTGCTTAATTTGTTCAGCATCATAGTGATCGATACCATCGATGCTTTTCATTTCGAAGTTGGGCTGCTTTTTTAGTTCTTCGACGATGGAAGGCATTTCACTTTGATTAAGCACAACGAATGATAAAACCTCTTTCTCCGCTTTTTTGTTGATTTTATTCATCGCAAAGCCGATACCAGCAAATATCAAAGGTAATATAACGGTAGGAAGTAAAACGGCAAAAATCAGAGTTCGACGATCACGAGCCAGTTCCAAAAATTCTTTTTTATATATTTCCCACATAATTATCCCTCCACCACAACTGCAGTTTCATTTGATACGGCTTGCTCTTTACCTGGAAACTTTTCATCATCGGCGACAAGGTTTAAAAACGACGAGTAGAGATCTCGTCCGTTACCTTTAGCCCGAAATTCTTCTAATGAACCGGAAAACTGTGTAATCCCCTTATCAATTAACGTGACCTGATCACAAACAGACTCCACCTCATGCAAATGATGCGTGGAAAAAATTACCGAGACATTACTGCCTCGATAAGAGGCAATAAAATCGACAATGGTTTTGGCAGAAATCACATCCAAGCCAGTGGTTGGTTCATCGAGTATCAGAACTTTAGGACTGTGGATCACGGTGCGGGCAATATTGGCTCGTTGTTCCATACCGGTAGAAAGGTCTTCCGCTTTTTTATCTTGGAACGAGTGAATATTAAGCATATCGAACACGTCATCAATTTTTTGCTCAAGCGCTTCACCGGACATGCCGTGCAGCTTACCGAAATAGCGAACATTTTCCCGAACCGTTAACCGACGGTATAAACTGGTTTTACCCGACAAAAAGCCAATTTGCTTACGCATCAGCAGCGGATGGTCGACCACATTTTCACCATCGATGAATATCTTACCCTGGGTTGGACTTAAAGCGGTTGAGAGCATTCGCAAAGTAGTGGTCTTACCAGCTCCATTTGGCCCTAATAAGCCGAGTACCTTACCGGGTTCACAGCGAAAGCTGACTTCTCTAACAGCATGAAAGTGGTGTGCATCTTCACGTGGATCTTTAACAAAAGCTTTCTTTTTCTTGCGTTCCTTTAATGCTACTTTATCGTAGCGAAACGACTTGGCTAAGTTTTGAACTTCAATCATTGCTTTCTCCCCAATTGTGGAATATTTGCCTCAGTCGTGCGTTTTAGATTTAACTTACATAAATAGACTCTAAATTTGTGTAATAAATTACTGTCGGTCATTACTAAACGAGCAAATTAATAACATTTTTGGGGATTAATATGAGTGAAGAAGCAACAATCGACACAAACAAAGACGATAACTTAACCATTGCAACAAACATCGTAATGACACCGGTAAAAGCTTTTGAGTCTTTAAAGTCCAACACTAAATTTTGGTTTCCGTTACTCGCCATTGTGATTACAACGGCTTTGGCATGGGTTCTTTATTACCAGGTAGTGGATTTTTCCTGGATGGTAGAGCAAATGGTTGAAACACAATCTAAAGATGTCTCTCCTGCCCAAAAGGAGCAAGCCATCAATATGTATCAGTCTATGGGCGCTAATGTCATGATGGCGTTTTCAATAGGCGGCGCAATTATTGGGGTACCCATCATCTTTTGTATATACGCGGTTTATTACCTTATCGTGTCGAACATTCGAAATAATGATTTAACGTTTGGTCAATGCTTTAGTCTTACCTGTTGGAGTAATTTGGTTGGGTTGGCATCGGCTTTGGTTGGGCTATTGATCATCGCATTTTCCAGTTCGAATCAGATTCCTCAGTCTGCACTCAGAGGACTGAACTTGAACGACTTAATGTTCAACTTGCAACCTTCAAGTGATTGGTTTGGATTCGCGAGTAACTTCGACTTAACGATAATCTGGACTTCCGCGCTCGCTGCAATTGGCTATAAAGTGTGGACCCATTCTTCAACTTTTGCCTCAGTAATTATTGGGTTTCTACCGATGGCATTAATTTATGGAATATGGGCAATAATGATATTGCTTTAAATTTCATTTAAAAAGGTCATTATTCGTAGTTAAGTGTGCTAAAAAACGATTGAATGTACAAACCCTCAAACACACCGTCATTCAGACGATTGAAAGGTTTTCTGAATGACGTTTATGCTTTGTTCACATGCTTGTTCAAAATATAAAATGTGATAATCGCCGTCATTCTTTACTTAAATTCAGTAACCGCTCTTTCACCTGGCCAATTATCTCTCCGCGTAACGATGATATTTTTAGCTTTTTATCATCTTGAAGCAATAAAGGTCGACAATGTTCAATGGCTTTAATGCCAATTCTCAAGGAAATTAAACCGGCTCCGATACCTTGCGCAGCCCTCGCAGAAAGTTTAGTACCTAAACTGACGCCTAAAGACTCAAAGCTAGCATCCATGACCAATTCTTGCGCGCCCACTAACATCATATTCTTAAGCACTGCTTTTAAAATACGCAGCTTAGCAAATGGTGCTTGCGGAACACCGTATAATTCACTTATTTCTTGAAGCATCTTTAAATTACGCCAAAGAACAAGCAACATATCTATCGCCGCAAACGGGCTCAATGCAACCATTAATGAACAGTCTGTTGAATGTTTAATTATGATGGACTTCGCCTTCTCATCCAGCGGATGCAGTACATCTCGGTTGTAGAGATAAATGACTTCCGAGTCGTCTTGACAAATATGACTCTGACTCATAAACGCCTGGTAATTCGGTTGATTCAGTCCAAAACGATGTTGTTGAACCAGCTCAAGCAATGGCAATGCATTACCATGACTTTGTGTCAACTCTGTACTCTGCACTTTCGACCGCAATTCCATTTGCTTTTCAAAATTAGCATTTTGTTTAAAGAGTTTTGCTATTTGATAGGCGATATATCCAGATACTCCAGCTACAGCAGCGGTTAAACCGGTGCCCAAAATTTGATTGACTTCGAAAGCTGAAATTATCGCGCTAATAATTTGCAATATCGCCAGAACACTTATGATAATTACGACTATTCGAGTCACTTTGGAAGGTTTAAAGTCAACGTTTAAAGGCTCATTGTTAGCTATGTTTGCTTCAACCGCTTGAAGCTGTTTCTCGCTGTTGTCTGTCGTCTCAACTTTAAGCTTCACTTCGGAAGGCTTTAGGCGTACGGGTTTCATAAAAATAAATCTCCCAACAAAAACTCCATTAATTTACCCATTCGGATATGCGGTATTTCATCACCTTTCATTGGCGGTGGTAAATAGTCGGGTAAATCAAACTCAGCATCGACCAAATCATCCAATTTTTCGGGTAACAATCCAGGATAAACCACCATAGATTCCCCGTTTTCTTTCAGCTGCCCCTTAATACAATGAGTAAGCTTGCCATCAATTTCTGCGACAACAGGCTGCGTACATCGAATAGAAGAAAGCGTTAAATAGTCGACCTGAGAATTTAAAAATTTAAGCCGACTGTCGGTCCGATAGAAAAGGCTCTCAATACAAGACTGCAATCGGTACTGCTGATCGGATGGTATTTGGTCTGCTTTGGTTGCAGCAAAAAGAATCTTATCTATTTTGGGTTTCCACAAGCGAGTTACCCAAGAGGCGTTTCCATAACTGAACACTTTCACAAGCGCTTCAATCGCCTGTTGCATAATTCGGGTATTTGACGTTGTGCGATTTACCAAGTCGATGCAGTCTACGAGAATTAACTGACGATCCATCTTTTTGAAATACTCATCAAAAAATGGCTGCACTACTTGTTGCTTATATTGTTCAAATCGATCACTTAACACTTTATAGAGGTGAGAATTTTTTTGCTTTTCTCCCTCCAGCAAAAATGGGGGTAATGGAAAAAACTCTAGAATAGGCGTATCTCTCAATTCTCCTGGCATAATAAATCGCCCAGGTGTCAATAACGCATTTTCTCGTTTCAAAAGAAGTAAAGATTGAGTATAAAACTGCGCAAACTCGGCCAGGTCGACTTTCTCCAACGCTAAGCTTTCGAAATGTTCTAACCATCGCTCTGAAACTTCATTATTTTCTTCGAGCAGTTGATGGGCATAATGACACCACTGTTCAAAGTTTTGATTCAGCATGATGAGATCCAGTAACCATTCACCTGGGTAATCATAAATATTAACTTTTAGTGTATAACTGTCCTTTATCGCAGCAGCTAATCGATTCCGAGGCAAATATTTCAAAAGAACAGAAATACCCGATATAGAGTTTGTGGAGTTTGGCCATTGTTGCTGTTTGACTTTTTGGATATTGCCTGGGTAATCAAAACGCTTCACTTTTAAATCGGGTAGTTCACTGACTTCTGCAGCAATCAAACGGCCTTGTTCCTTAAGCTGAAAGAAGGGCAAATTGTTTAACTTATTCACAAACAAGCATTGATGAACTAACGACGTGATAAAGCTGGACTTACCCGCCTCACTGAATCCGGTGACACAAAGGTTAATATTTTGATGAAGTATTCGATCAGTAACTTCTTGTGAGCGCTGACTGAATCGATGTAACTTGGAAGAAATGTCCATAGTACCGATAAAATTAATTTTGCAATAATCAATGTAATTTGAAAATGCAGCGAAATGCAATTGGTATAAAGTAAGAAAATATATAAATGTTAAGCGGTATATTAAACAAGCCTTACCTGTTGCAAAGTGCAATTCAACGTTTAATTTGCACTAAAAAGGCCGCTAATGCGGCCTTAATCTTATTACTTCGAAGTAAACACAGGCTAGTTTGCAGCTAACTCTTCTAAGGTTTGTTTACGACGTTCAATATGGCCGCTCCATTGAGTCGCGCGTTTACGAACACTATCAAACTTTTTGGCTTTTTCTAGCGTTGCAATAGCCTCATCGAACTGGTTCGCATAGTACTGAGCAATACCTTTGTCGTACATGACTTTGCCTGTATCGTCTAACTTACCGCGACTGAGAGCTTTATCGTAAGCACGAACAGCATTTTGCCACTCATCTAAGAATGCGTACAATTGCCCCTGCTTGGCCTCGTACTCGCCAGAGTCAACGTGCTTAGCAGCTTCACCATAGGCATCAATGGCTTTTTTCAGCTCATTGGAGGCATGGTAATTCTGCCCGATGATTTGCCAAACTCTTTCGTTCGACTCATTTAAACCTTTCGTTACGCCTTCTTTTAACACTTCAGCTGCAAGAAATGGAACACCAGTCGTTGCATATAAAGACGAGAGTTGCTCATAATCATCTTTCTTGTCGAACAACTTTTGACGGTGCATTAGAGCCATAACAGCCAAAGACTTGGTGTAATTTTCAGATCCAGCGTAAAGAGCCCCTAACATACGCCAATTTGCGGGTTCTTTTGGCCAAACCTCAACCATTGCCGTTGCAACTTTAATCGTTCCTGGTTTGTCTTTCAGTTCATTATGGGCATTCAGTAAAAGGGAGTACAAATTCTTTTTGTGTTCATCGGACTTTTGTATCGCGATGTAAGCCGGACAAATCGACTCTCGTAGTTGTCCTTTTTGAGAGTAAATGCCCGCTAAAAACGTATAACCAATTTCTTGAGGATCGGTTTCCAAAGAAAACCACTCATTGATCAATTTAAGCGCCTTATCTAAATTCCCTTCGGAATACTGGTAACTTGCCAAATTCAATCGAATGGATTGCTCTTGCTCTAACTGTAAACTTTTTTCATTCAATGCAATTTCAAAGTAACGCATAGCCTGCGCGCTTTGGTTTAGATTGATATATACCAGGCCTAAATTATACGCAAGCGTAGCCTTTAAATAGGCGTTGGACTTATTTCGCTCGTACAATCCTTTTAAGATTTCAAGAGCGCCATTCATGTCTTCTTTGGCCATAAGCTCCTGAGCTTTCGACATTCTTTTATAAACGCCTTCAGGAGTCGACTTAAAGGGTCGCTTTTCGGGTTCTTTTGTAGCTCCCAACGTCTTACAATTTCGAGTGTATTTCGTAGAAAGATCCACCTGCTTTTTTGGTGGTTTTGCAGGTGCTTCTTTCTTCTCTGCAGCTTCAACACTGATAGAAAGAAAACAGGCCGTTAAAGAAGCAGTAACAATTAATTTCAATGATCTATTCATTCACCTGACCCAATTATGCATTCTTTTATTGCGTAAGTTTAAATTCCATCGTGTAGTACAAGTTCGGTTGCTCTACAGGTTTACCATCGACCACTTTCGGTTTAAAGCGCCATTTGTAAATGGCACGTCGGGCATCTCTGTCAAAAACACGTCTTGGATTCGCATCAACGATTTCGATATCTTTGGCATAGCCATCCGCTTTCACAGTAAACCGGAATTTTACATACCCTTCTATACCTTCCATTGCCGCTTTTCGAGGGTATTGAGGCTGAATGATAACCAGTGGAATCGCTTCTCCATCCTGACTCATCATTTGTTCCATACTGCCAATAAACATTCCAGAGTTACCAACATTCACATCCAACTTGGAAAGCTTAATATTCATTTGTTGAATATTTGGGTTAGTTACCTTAGACACCTTTTGAGTTTCCGGTGGTGGGGGTTCTTTAGGTGGTGGTGGCTTTTTGGGAACACGACGTTCTTTACGCTTTACCTGCTCTTCTACTTTCACTGAACCATAGTCAATAGCAGGGTATTCTTTCTTTTTATATTCACCTTCGCCACCTTTAACCAGGTACGACATCAGCACAAAGAGACCAAACGTAATGCCAGCACCCAATAACAATCCAATAAGTACTCGTTGCATAGTTAGTTCCTCGTTGCGGCGACCGAAACAGCCCTAACACCAGCACCTTTTGCGGCGTCCAACACCTTCATAACCACCCCTGCTTTGGAGTCTTTATCGGCCTGGATAACAATTGTACCTTCTGGTGTTTCTGCTTTGATTCGCATAATTTCAACTTTCAAACGATCCACATCGATGTTTTTATTATCGATGTAAACTTCACCTTCTTTAGTCACAGCAATAAAAACGTTAGCATCCGGGCGAGCGGTAGCAGTAATGGCGCCCGGGTTCGTAACTTTAACGCCAGCTTCTTTGACGAAAGACGCAGTGACAATAAAGAAGATAAGCATGATAAACACGATGTCGAGCATCGGTGTCATATCAATTTCGGCTTCTTCTTCTCTTCTCTTAGCAACTTGTCTTGGCATAAATCAAACTACCTTAATGTTGTGGCATTTTGTCTGCGAGCTGTTCGGCTTTCACTTTCGCGGTAAACTCTAATCGAGAAGCGATAAATAACCCGGACAATGCCGCCACCATTCCAGACATTGTAGGAATGGTTGCCTGGGTGATGCCCGAAGCCATGTCACGTGGATCGCCCGTACCAAACAAAGCCATCAATTCGAATACCGTGATCATACCCGTCACCGTTCCAAGTAGACCAATCATCGGGCAAATCGCGACCAATGTTTTAATAAACATCACCCCAGTATTCAATTTTTCCGACATTTGCGATATCCATGCATCACGAATTTTTCTCGCTTGCCATGACGTTGTATCACTTCGGTTATCCCACTCAGCAATCATTAATCGTGCTTCTTTGGGAAATACCAATGAAAAGTACCAAATGCGCTCGAAGATCATGGCCCACATTACGAACAAGACCGCTGCGACCGCGTAAAGTACGGGGCCGCCTGCGTCTATAAATTCCTGAACCAGGTCAAACATGTCTATTTGCCTTCTACGTGTTGCGCAATTAAACCTGCAGATTGCTCTTCAAGCATGTGTACCAGAGACTTTGATTTTCCAGCAACAAACGCATGAGCCAGAATCAATGGGATTGCCGCGACGATACCTAATACGGTTGTAATCAATGCCGAAGATATACCACCAGCCATGACGCTGGTATCACCTGCACCATAAAGAGTAATGCCTTGGAAGGTATCGATCATACCCGTTACCGTACCTAAAAGACCCATAAGTGGTGAAACGGCGGCAAAAATCTTGATGATTCCGATACGCGTTTCCAAACGAGGAAGCTCTTTCAGTACCGCTTCATCCAGTTTTAACTCTAGATTTTCAAAACTGTCGTCTTTATTGGCCATGTAAACCGACATCACTCGACCTAACGGATTATTGCCAGGTGTTGAGTCATTTGCTTGTTTTCGCATTTTAGAGCCAGTCGCACTTAAAACACCCAGTCGTTCAAGCGAAATAATTAAACCAACAATCAATACGCCGATAATGGAGAAACCAACAATGCCCGCATAATTTTGTACACGCTCAGGCCATGTTTCACGATCTTTCTCTGTATTCACAATTGCCCCAGAAGATGGGTCTAGAGGAAAGAGGGCAACCGCTCCAGAAGCCGTTTCATAATTCGACAACATGCCACTGAAACCACTTGGCTGCTTAGAAATTTCTTCCACATTCAAGGTTTGTCGGTTGTAGTTGATGTATTCACCATTCGCAACCAAGTTGAAGGTTCCCACTCGAATAATGGGCTTCGTTACCGCTTGACCACTTTTGTCTAACAGGTTGGCGTCAAAACGAACGATTTTGCCTTGTTCCGTCATTTCTGTTTGAAGCTCAACCCACAAACGACGTAACTCAGGAATTCTAGGAATTTCTTTTCGACCAGCCAGTTCCGTCAATATTTCATGACGTCCTGGGAATTGTGCACTGACAATCGAGTTGGCAATGGTTGCGGCTGCATCAGCAGATACTTGACGTACCACTCCAACCGCTTCTCCAAGGTTACCCAGTTTAATTCGTAACTGCTCGGTCATTTCTGCTAAAGACACTTCATTTTGATCGAACTGACTTTTTAATTCATCACTTCGCTTTTCTTCACGTGCCAGCTCGTCTTTAGCTTCATTTAATAAACGTTGTTGTTGATTACGTTCTGAACGAAAACGCTGTAACCGTTGCTGATTTTCACGCGACTCAACTTTTTCTGCATTTTTGACCAATTTCAATAATTGATCGAGCGAGTCTGCTTGCTGAACTTCTGCAGCTTGAGAGAATGAAAATGCCGCAGTTAACAATGTTGTTAAGATGACTTTATTCATTTTCATTACGCCTTCTCCGGAGTCGCTACAGGTAGTTCAATTAACTTCTTAGATTTCATACGAACATCTTTGATGGCTTTAATAACCGCTTCAACTTTTGAACCGTCAAGCCATTCGTAATTTTTCTTTGAAGGTACCCAGATTGCGGCCTGACGATTCGCACCACGTGTTGCGAAAACCAAAGCCGTGCGGCCAAACATCAAAAAGTCGACTTGTTTTTTCACACCATCAATGTCCATTTCATCTTCATAGACTTCAACTGAATTGCCGTAAGCAATTTCGGTGGTGTATGCAGTTAGAATACGGCGATACTTCTCAGATGTAGAAACATCGGCTCTTAGCATGGTATCTCGCAAACTGTCGATGCGATTCATGCGTTCTTCTTTTTTGAAAGGAACGTCAAGCTCAACAAATTTAGCCAATGCTTCAATCATTTCTTCCATTAATGGCATTAGACCACGTTCGGTTTCATCGACGGTATTCATTTGCTCTTGCAAAGAAGCCATCTCTTTTTCCTGTTCCTTTATAGAAAGTTCCAGGCGGCGATTATAGGCCTTGAATTGTTCGATTCGAGACAGAGTTGACTTGTACTCTGCATTCATATCGAGTGTTTGTTCAGCAAGACGGTCAATCTGCTTTTGAGTTGTTGCAGCATTTTTGTCGATTCGAGTTTCAACTTGAATCGATGGTTCCAGTTTACCGGCTGCGAAAGATGTCCCCGAGACAAAACTCAATAGAGTTGCTAGGCAGACTGTGAAAAGACGAGAAAATTGTTTATATAGCATGTGACTTCCTGAGTTTGCTTTGAAAGTTATGCTGGATATTACAGTTTGCTATGCACTCAAACTGCCCCATGGTCGCCTAACTACCAATCAAACTTTTGCTAAATGACTAATAATTAGACTGTTTTATTTGTTGTAAAAACAAAATAGCGCTACTCGACGAAAAACCGAGTTACGCGAATCGAACCGAATATAAACACTATTCCGCGTAGAGTCAATGCACCTAATGTTGATTAACTTGCTGATACTACGAAAAAAACGGCTTTTTTTTAACCAACGTTGAAGGGATGATTTTGGGGTTTTGGATCGAGGTCTGACCAGAGAAAGATTATCGCTTAATCAAATGCGGTTAATCTTTCATCTGTTGAAATTGCTTTTCCAATTGATATTTTCCTGAAGTAACATAAGCCTCCATACTCTCAACTCGTTGTCTTGCCTGACTTAACTTAGATTCAAGCTCTTTTAACGATACCGAAGTTGTGTCTTGTTTTTTTCGAAAGGTTTGCTTGACTTCATCCACTCGATCATAGAAGCGAGAGCATTTAACACTCGATTTTTCACTGGTTTTACCAGCAGGTGCAGGATCAAGAATAAAAAAAGCGACCAGGTAAGCTAAAATGACCAGGCCAAACCCGGTAAGAAAACCCACGACCAGCGTAATCGCTCGTACTTGCCATGCATCCCATCCAAATGCACGTGCAATTCCCGCACAAACCCCAAAAATTTTGCCCTGTTGAGGTAACCGGTACAAAGGTTGCTTAAACAACGAGCTATTCATATTTTTTTCTCCAATCCGGAGTTTCCGTATCCAGAATAGCTTCAAGATTTTTTATTCTCTGTTGTAAATCTTCCGCTACGTGATTTAAATGGTTTAACTGTTCGCTATCAACACTCTTACTCGCCGACGATTTATTCTGCTTCGATGATTTTTTTTCTGGCTCTCCGTAGTGGAGTTTTAACCATTTAGGAATTACCACCACAATAAACATGGCGCCCAATAAAAAAATGACCCAATCTTCCATCGATTTCACCCTTTACAATTCATTTTGACCATTGAATGTTTACTCAGACTTGAGCTTTGCCTTGAGTTCAGCCAATTCTTCATCCACTTTTTCCGACGATTCCAGTTTTTCAAATTCGGCACGTAAATCACTTTTACGACCGACTTGTAAACTATCGGCTTCGGCTTCTAGCTCATCGAGCTTACGCTCAAACTGTTCAAATTTTTCAACCACGTTAGTTGACTCGGAATCGTAAAGTTTACGGTTGACTTTTACGCGTGAAGATTGCGTTGAAAAACGCATACTAATGACTTGTTGGCGAGAGCGAGCGTCAACCAGTTTGTCTTGAAGCTGAGAAATCTCTGCGGTTAATTTAGCAATCGATTCATCTAAAACGGCTATCTGTCGATTCAACTCGCGGATATCCGTATCCAGTTTATGCTTTTCATTTAACGCTGCTTTCGCGAGATCTTCCCGTCCTTTAGTGACCGCTAACTCAGCTTTTTGCTGCCAATCTTGAGCTTCTGAATATAACCAATCGGCTTTGCGTTGCAACTCTTTGCGGTCGGCCAACGATTTAGCAGATACCGTGCGGACTTCGACCAAAGTATCTTCCATCTCCTGAATGATCATCCGAATCAGTTTTTGCGGATCTTCGGCTTTATCCAGCAATGCATTGATATTGGAGTTTATAATATCGGCAAAGCGCGAAAAAATACTCATGAACCTACTCTCCAGTTTTGCTCCTGTTGACTAACAGGCTGCGGTTCGATCACCACGTTTAACGGGTTAAATATATATTTGACTGCGTTTGAATGTTGTTGATTCTCGAACAACAAGCTCATCATGAAAAATAAGATGCCCAACAACGCCAATAATAACTGAGCCCAAATGCGAATTTTACGGATTGTTGTCGTTGATGTCTTCATTTCAATGCCAGGCTTCATGTGTTTTCTCCCTATTCAACCCGGTTAGATGCTGTTAATACTGAACCTAAAATCAAGATGTGTGCCAACCTTCAAGAACTACTAACATCATGTAATTAAAAGATTTTTTTAACTTTTTCTGGCAATCTGTTCATAACTCAGGTTAAATTAACTAAATTTTCGTCTTTTTAACCATAAACCGCCCATGCTGAATCGTCGCGAGCCGGACAATTTAATCGGTGAATCATCCAGCTTCCTTGAATGTTTGGAAAAAGTGTCACGCGTTGCCAGTCTTAACCGTCCGGTACTGATCGTTGGGGAACGAGGCACGGGCAAAGAGTTAATAGCGGCGCGACTGCATTACTTGTCCAGTCGCTGGGAACAACCTTTGATAAAACTCAATTGCGCAGCTATTAATGAAAACCTGCTGGAGTCTGAACTCTTCGGCCATGAAGCGGGATCATTTACAGGCGCCAAAGGCCGACACGCTGGTCGTTTTGAGTTAGCCGATCGAGGCACCTTGTTTCTGGACGAGCTTGCGACTTCTTCGCCATTAATCCAAGAAAAACTTCTCCGTGTGATCGAATATGGCGAGTTTGAACGGGTTGGTGGCAGCAAAACCCTTTCTGTCGATGTTCGATTAATTGCAGCGACCAACGAAGATCTACCTACTTTAGCTGAGCAGGGTCATTTCCGACACGATTTGCTCGACCGACTGGCGTTTGATGTCATAACCCTGCCGCCGCTTCGTCACCGAAAAGAAGATTTATTATTATTGGCGCATCATTTTGCAATGAAGATGACCATTGAAATGGGCCTTCCCATGTTTAAAGGATTTTCAGAAGCCGCAGAACAGCAGCTTTGTGACTATCACTGGCCGGGAAATATTCGTGAGCTAAAAAATGTTATCGAGCGCAGCGTTTACCTTTCCAATCATGAAGAACCCATTGAACAATTGACTCTCGACCCTTTTGAGTCGCCCTATCGTCCACAGATTAACCGCAAGGACAATAACAACAGAGAGGGTGGCTCACAGACATTAAACGCTGACTTTCCACTCGATTTAAAACAATTAATGCAAGATACCGAAGTCAAACTGATCCAGGACGCACTCGCGTATTCACAGTTTAATCAGAAAAAAACGGCGGAAGTGTTAGGCTTAACCTACCACCAATTACGCGGCTACTTGAAAAAATACAAACTGCTAGATGGCGCATGAAGATAGCTCAGCAACTTCCCTTATCGATAAACAAAAGCAAAAATTGGTTGCTGTGCGGGCTGATGTTGCTCGGTGGTTGTGAACCCGGTAGCATCGACTTAAAAGCGTACAACTCAACGTTGGTATATTGCTCCGAAGGCAGTCCGGACAGTTTTGATCCTCATACAGTAACCTTTGGCACTGCTTTTGATGCTTCTGCACGTCAACTTTACAACCGCTTGGTTGAGTTTAAGCCGGGCACGGTTGAGATCACGCCTTCGCTCGCCCGACGCTGGCGAATCAGTGAGCAAGGCACCCGTTATACGTTTTATCTGCGCGACGACGTAGAGTTTCATAAAACGGCCTACTTTACGCCAACACGTACTATGAACGCTGATGATGTCATTTTTAGTTTTAACCGTCAGCGACTGCGCGATCATCCTTTTCATCGTGTTGGTAATCGAGACTACTCCTATTTTGAGTTTCAAGGGTTAAATGCGTTGATCCGTGATATACATAAGCTCGATGACCATACCGTTCAGTTTGAACTTAACCGCCCTTCTGCACCGTTTCTCTCGGTATTGGCCATGGAGTTTACGTCGATCATGTCAGCGGAATACGCTGAGCAATTAAAAGCGGATTCGAAACTGGATCAAATTATTCATTATCCGGTGGGTACCGGTCCGTTTAAGTTTATTCGCTATCAGGCCGATGCTTATATTCGCTATCAGGCACACGAACGCTACTTTAAAGGCAAAGAAGCGATTGAGCATATTGTATTTGCCATTACGCCAGACCCCTCATTAAGATTTGCTCGAGTGACCGCAGGCGAGTGCGATGTAATGAGCAACCCACTGCCCATTCACTTGCAAAATCTCGATGAAAGTCGGCAAGTAAAATTGGTTAGCCAACGTGGACTCAATATCGCTTACTGGAGTTTTAATACGCGCAAAAAGCCACTCAACGATCCATTGGTGCGCAAAGCGTTAAATCATGCTGTTAATCGAGCCGCCATTATGAATGCCGTCTTTTATAATTCTGCCGAAATAGCGAAAAATCCAATTCCACCCGATATGTGGTCGTATAACGAAGAAATTGAAGACTTCGAATACAATCCTCAATTGGCTCGTAATCTTTTGTACAAAGCGGGTTATGCAGATGGTTTTGAAATTGATATCTGGGCGTTTCCAGAACAACGCAGTTATAACCCAAACTCGGTGAAAACGGCGGAACTGATCCAGCAGGATCTAAAACAGATCGGCGTTAAAGCGAAAATCATCACCTACGAAGTGGGGGCATTTTTACAAAAAGTAAAGTTTGGAGAGCATCAAACTGCGCTACAAGGCTGGATCGCAGACAATGGCGATCCCGATAACTTTTTGAGTTCACTGTTAAGTTGTGAAGCTGCACAAGTCGGGCAAAATTCAGCATTTTGGTGCAACGAAGAG
This sequence comes from Pleionea sp. WD8-19, assembly GCF_055326765.1. Classification (NCBI taxonomy): domain Bacteria; kingdom Pseudomonadati; phylum Pseudomonadota; class Gammaproteobacteria; order Oceanospirillales; family Pleioneaceae; genus Pleionea; species Pleionea sp. WD8-19. The sequence continues at coordinate 21,840 of NZ_JBUZOU010000016.1, forward strand.
TTCGACGCCATTATTCGAGATGCCAAAACCATTTCGAATAAAAAACAAAGAACACAGCTTTACCGACGTGCTCAACAAATTTTTAAACAAGAAGCGCCTTGGTTAACGCTGGCTCACACTCGGCAAAATATGCTCATCAATCAACGCGTTAAAAACTTAAAATTATCCTTGACCGGAGGCGTCTTTTTTAGCGGTGTTTCATTGGAGCCAAAATCGTTGCACAAGGTGGATCCGTGATCACTGTATTGTTGAGGCAAATATTTATTTTGATACTGAGTTTTTTTGGTATCACGCTGATTTTCTTTACTTTGACACAACTGGTTCCTGGCGATCCTGTGGTGATTCAATTTGGTAACCTACCCGTTGACAGCCAGGAATATCAACAAGCCGCACAGCAACTCGGGCTAGACCAACCTCTGGCAAAGCGCTACTTCATCTATATCAACCAGATATTTGCAGGTGACCTAGGGCGCTCGACCGTAACTAATCATCAGGTTTTGGATGAGTTTTTAACTTTTTTTCCTGCGACTTTAGAGCTGGGCATTTTCGCTTCATTTATCGCATTAGTGGTCGGAATACCCGCGGGTGTATTAGCAGCGGTTAGAAAAAACACCTGGATCGACAGCTTGGTCATGAGCACTTCTTTAGTCGGTTACTCTATGCCTGTGTTTTGGTGGGGTATGTTGCTGATTCTACTCTTTTCGTTAGGACTTGGTGTTACGCCAGTAGCCGGGCGCATCAGCTACATTTTCGATATAGAACCCATCAGCGGTTTTATGTTGATTGATACATTGCTGGCTTACCCTAAATACGAACTCGCGGCCTTTTATGATGCATTAAGACACCTCATTCTTCCTTCCTTTGTTTTAGCCACTGTACCCATGGCGGCCATTTCACGCATGACACGTTCAGCCATGATCGAAGTATTGTCTGCCGAATACATACTCACCGCTAAAGCAAAGGGGGTGAGCGACTGGAAAATCATCTGGGTACACGCCTTACGCAACGCCATGATCCCGTTAGCAACCGTCGTAGGATTGCAGTCGAGCGTCCTCCTAACCGGCGCTATCTTAACGGAAACTATTTTCGCTTGGCCCGGTGTTGGTAAATGGATGGTCGAAGCTATTTTTCGACGCGATATTCCCAGCATTCAAGGTGCCGTATTACTGGTCGCCAGTTTTGTCATTCTGATTAACGCCAGTGTCGACTTGTTGTATTCGGTTATTAATCCGCGCCTTAGGAAGCCCAAATGAATGAGATAAAAATTTATCGCGATATTCCCATTCCCGGGCGTTGGCAATCGTTTTGGAAACGCTATCGCCGCCATCGCGCGGCTATGTTTGGTTTAATATTTTTGCTGATTATCCTGTTGTTAGCCTTATTCAGCCCATTGTTTGCCCCTTATGATCCGGCCTTACAGTTCAGCGATGCTCTTCGTTTACCGCCGGCGTGGATGCCACAAGGCAATAACGACTTTTTGCTGGGTACCGACGATTTGGGCCGAGATTTGCTCTCGCGTATTATTTACGGTTCCCGGTTATCACTAGGGTTGTCTGCGATCGTTGTATTGATCGCGACGTTAGCCGGAGTCATTTTAGGTGCTATCGCCGGACTTAGCCGCGGTGTGATTGAGTTTGTTATTTTGCGTTTGATGGATATTATTCTTGCCGTTCCCTCACTGCTTCTGGCCATTGTTATCGTGGCGATTATTGGCCCTGGTCTGCCAAATGCCATTTATGCGGTAGCCATTGTATTGATACCGCATTTTGTTCGTATTGTTCGTGCGGCAATAAAAGAAGAAATGGCGAAAGATTACGTTATTGCCGCCCGACTCGATGGCGCTCACCCCATTCGACTGTTCAGTCATTCCATTTTGCCCAATATTTTGCCGCCGCTGATCGTACAAATCAGCTTGGCCTTTTCTACAGCGATTATCGATATTGCAGCACTGGGTTTTCTCGGACTAGGCGCACAGCCGCCTAATCCAGAATGGGGGACCATCCTTTCACAATCGCGAGATTTAATTCAACTTGCCCCATGGACCGTCACCATTCCCGGTCTTGCCATTTTGATTACCGTACTTAGCATCAATCTGGTAGGCGATGGTTTACGAGACGCGCTTGATCCTCGGGAGAATCAAACGTGAACCTGTTGCATGTCGAAAACCTCAGTGTCGAATTTCAAACCCATAAAGGTTGGGTACGCGTACTCGATAAAGTGTCAATGCGAATGAGCCGTGGCGAGGTAATGGGGATTGTCGGCGAGTCGGGCTCTGGTAAAAGTATGTTTGCGTTGGCCGTTATGGGCCTGCTTTCTCCAAACGCAAGAATGACCGCCGACTTCATCAGCCTCAATGGTCAGGATCTGATGAAATTCAACAACGATCAACGGCGTCAATTTATCGCTCAAAACGCGAGTATTATTTTTCAGGAACCTCAAACCAGTTTAAATCCCTGCTTTACCATTGGCAGCCAACTAACAGAAACCATCGAGTTACATGGGATCCGCCGCCGCTCAAAGCAAATTGAACGAGCTCTGGAGCTGTTAAACGCGGTTGGCATCAATGAGCCAGAAACTCGTATGAAGCAATACCCTCACCAACTTTCGGGAGGTATGAATCAACGGGTGATGATCGCAATGGCGATTGCCGCCGAGCCACAGCTATTGATAGCCGATGAGCCCACCACTGCACTGGATGTTACTATTCAAGCACAAATTATCGAACTGCTGTTAGAGCTCAATCGAACACGTGAAATGGGACTGATCCTAATCACCCACGACTTCGCACTGCTGGCCGAATCCACACAACGTGTGTGTGTGATGTACAGTGGTCAAATCATGGAAAATGCGGAAACGCGCAATATTTTGGAGCATCCTCGCCACCCCTACACGCGCGCACTGCTCGACAGTATTCCGCACATCGGAGAAAGGCATAGAACCGGACAACGACTGTATTCACTTAAAGGAACCATCCCCGCCATATATCATTTACCGGTAGGGTGCCGACTTGGCCCAAGGTGCCCAAGAGCGGCCAAAGAATGTGTAAAAACACCGCGTCTGGAAAATATCGATCAACACGGCCTGGTACGTTGTCACTTTCCGTTACCGATCACAACGAACACTGACAACAAGGACGATGTTGATCATGACTAAGCCGGTACTCGCAGTTGAAAACTTGAGTAAACATTACTTAATCAATCATTGGCGTCAAGGTGGTCCGGTTTTAAAAGCCATCGATAACATCAGTTTCGAACTTCAGCAAGGAAAAACCCTCGCCATTGTTGGTGAATCAGGATCCGGTAAATCGTCATTGGCCCGGCAGTTAGTCGGGATTGACTCTCCAACTCATGGCCAAATCCTTATCGACGATAAAGACATTTACCAATTGAGTCGGTTCGAACAAAAAAAACAGTTTAAAAAGATTCGAATGGTCTTTCAAAATCCAGCAAGCTCACTTAACCCCCACTCACGCATAGGGAAAACACTCGAGGAACCGCTTAAAATAAACACCAAGCTCGACGGTCATCAACGCAAACAAGCGGTTATAGAGGCGCTGCTTCGCGTTGGCTTGCGTGAAGAACACATGAACCGGTTTCCACATATGTTTTCTGGTGGACAACAACAACGCATCGCCATCGCCCGGGCACTGATGCTATCACCTAAAGTCATTGTTGCAGATGAGCCTTTAAGCGCACTGGATGTCTCTGTTCAAGCACAAATCATTAATCTGTTAATGGATTTGCAGGAAGAGTTAAAATTGTCTTATGTGTTTATTTCGCATGACTTAGGCGTGGTTGAACACATCAGTGATCAAGTACTGGTCATGTACCGAGGACAAATGATGGAGTACGGCGATGTGGATCAGATTTTTGATTCGCCAAAACACCCCTACACTCGGCGATTACTGGCTAGTACCCCGGTTTATAGACACAGTGTTTCAGTTAAGCCGCAAACCCTTTCCGAGGAATTTCGAGGTAAAGCCGCCCTAGCTCAAGGCTGCGTCTTTGCATCGCGCTGCCCTTATGCGCAAGCACAATGTTTAGAACAAGTACCACGTACCCGCAACATCAAAGGTCAACGGGTAACGTGTCATTGGCCGCTGGATTAAGTTACTCCCAATTTACCACAGGGTTAACATCGGCATCGTAATCCACATTTTCGAAACCAAACCCAAATAATTTCAAAAAGTCTTGATGATACCCTTCGTAATCACCGAGTTCTGGAAAGTTTTCAGTGGTAACTTTTTCCCAAATAGCCTTAATCTTACTCTGAATTTCGTCATTCGTTTCTACAGTATCCATGCGAAGTCGTTTCGCTTCGTCAACAGGAGGGTTTTCTGCAAATAAAAGATGTTTAAATAAACCATATATCTGCTCGATTACGCCTTCGTGACACCCTTCATCTTTCATGACTTGAAACATCAAGGAAATATACAAAGGCATTACCGGAATGGCTGAACTGGCTTGAGTAACAACCGCCTTGAGGGAAGAGACATAAGCACGCAAGTTAAGCGACTGATACTGTTGGTTCAGAGCCGCTGCCGCTCTATCTAAATCTTCTTTCGCTTTACCTATCGTCGCGTGCCCGTAAATAGGCCAAGTTAACTCTTTACCAATGTAAGTATAAGCGGTGGTCCGACAGTTAGGCGCAAGCACTCCGGCTTCATTTAGCGCTTTAATCCAAAGCTCCCAGTCTTCGCCCCCCATAACTTTAATCGTATTATCGATATCGTCTTGAGTGGCAGGCTCAAGCGCAATTTCATGGACAATTTTTTTAGTGGTATCGAATGTTTTGGTTGTGTAACGATCACCAATGGGTTTCAGTGACGAGTTATAGGTATGGCCTGTATCGGGATCGGTGCGACGAGGAGACGCCAAACTGTAGACAATTAAATCCACCTGCCCCATGTCTTCTTTGATCTGTTCGATCACTTGTTTTTTGCACTCATGTGAAAAAGCATCGCCATTGAGCGTTTTGCAATACAACCCTTCTGCTTTTGCTGCTTTATGAAACGCTGCAGTATTGTACCAACCAGCGGTTGCTGTTTTTGTTTCGGTGGGCTCTTTCTCAAAGCAAACACCCAGTGTTTTAGCACCAGCGCCAAAAGCGGCCGTGATTCGTGAAGCCAAGCCATAACCCGTCGAACAACCAATGACCAGAACGTTTTTTGGACAATCTACTTGGCCTTGAGATTTTACATAGGCAATTTGTTCATTAACCGAAGCTTCACATCCAACTGGATGAGCATTAATACAAATAAAACCACGAATTTTTGGTTTGATAACCATAAGCGATTTGTTCCTCTACGAATTTATGGCGCAATAGTAACCTGACTCATTATGAATGAAAAGTGCTGTGCAACAGGTCGGTTAAGTTACGAACCTTAAATGGGGTTTCAAACTTTTAAGTTTTGATTTGGTTAGTGCATACTCCGGTTTCAAACCATTGCTTAATGTTGCATAAAGTAATGTCAGCTATATTGGTTAAGGCTTTTTGCGTGAAAAAACCTTGATGCCCCGTAATTAACACATTTGGAAATGTGGTTAATCGCATAAACAAATCATCCATTACAATTTCTGTCGATAAATCTTCAAAGAATAAATTACTTTCTTCTTCATAAACATCAATTGCGAGATAACCCACCTTCTTTTTCTTTAACGCCACGTATACATCGTGTGTGTTTAACAAGCCACCACGGCCCGTATTGATTATTGTCACCCCTTGCTTCATTTTACTCATTGCAGACTGATCAATCATGTGTTTCGTTACCTCGGTCAATGGACAGTGTAACGTTATAATGTCCGACGCCTTTAATAGCTCGTCATAACTGACATAATTTACATTCTCAAACTTTTGAAGCGCTTTATCCGGGTTAGGATCATTGGCTAAAATACGACAACCAAATCCACTAAACAATTGACAAACAACTTTACCAATATTTCCCGTGCCAATGACGCCTACGGTTTTCCCAGCCACTTCGTGACCAGTCATTCCGACCAATGAAAAATTACCCTCTCGCACACGATTATACGCCTTGTGTGTTGAGCGATATAATGTTAGCAATAATGCTATAACATGTTCTGCAACAGAATGTGGAGAGTACGCGGGTACACGTAATACGGGCAGGTTAAAACCATTTGCAGCAGGCAAATCCACATTGTTATAACCCGCGCAACGCAAAGCAATGCAACTCACACCAAAGTCTTTAAGTTGCTTTAATACATCACTATCTAGTCGATCATTGACAAAAGCACATATCGCATCATACCCACTGGCTAACTGAACATTAGTCTCATTGATCTTGGTATCAAAAAAATCCATTTGAAAACCGAATGCCTTATTGGCTTGCTCAAAAAACGCTTCGTCATAGGATTTACTGCTAAAGAATGCAATTTTAACCATGCGTTTTACTTCACCTTTTAATTTCTTAATCGCTCAATCAAGATCAAACATTTATAGTTTAAGACTACCCTTTTCAACATTCATTCTTTTGAGTGTTTTGACTTAACGATCTCCTGCCCCATACCGTATTCCAATTGAAGTTCGCTTTTCCCTTCTTGATCGCTTCCTCCTTTGATTTTATTTCGTTCCATTGTAATCATCTCAAACGCTTGTTTTGCTTGCACGAGTAACTCAACAAAACGTCGACTGAAACTTGCAGCTTGTAACGCTACATCAATCGCATTTAAGCTCATTTGTTTTGCAATACTCGCTTGCAATAAATTTTCTTTAACTGACTTATAGTTGTCTTTAAACCGTTGTAGCTCTATCTCAAATTCATCAGGCAATAAGTTCTTTATTTCTATATTGAATCGATTAACTTCCGAAAACCAATCATCTAATTGCTTAGGAAGTAGTGTGTGATTATCTAAACTTTCATCGACACGCTCGATAATATCGATAAACGTTTGCGATGCGTAGTTTAAATGGTGGCATACTGCTAATCCCGCACTTAACGCCTCCCCTTGTTGTTGTGTGAGGTTGGATTTAAAACTGACTTCGATTAACTCTCGCATTCGAGCGAGTCGCTCAATGGATTGCATACATTCATCTTTTCGAGTAATCAACTCTTGGTTGGTCGATAAACGAAATTTTTGCACATGATCACTTAATTCTCTTAAGTCCAAAATCATAGCTCGAATCGCTAAATCTGGAACGCTGGCAACATTTGAATCCAAATGATGCAGCCTGAGTAAATCAATATCCATAGAGCGATACGTGTGCGATAAAAATTGGATCAATTTCGGCTCAATGGGCCACATCAGCACAACGCCCAAAATATTAAAACAGGTATGAAAAATAGCGAGTGTCAGTACTGGGTTGGTATCAAGTTGAACCACTCGCGCAATCGACTCAACAAACCACCAAAATAATGGCAGTATTAATAGCGCGACGAGACCCGTTAATAAATTAAATATCACATGCGCAAGCGCTAACCGTTTCGCATTAACAGTCGCCCCAATTCCGGCAATTAAAGCCGTTGAGGTTGTGCCTATATTAGCGCCAATCACCGCTGCCGCTGCGGTTTCCATACTAACAACTTGGCTCGCGACCGCAGTCAAAATGATTGCAATTGCAGCACTCGATGACTGACTGATTAAAGTAAGCATTAATCCGATGATCAATGCCCACAAGGTAACAAAGCTTCCACCGGCCAGCAATGCGCCTGGCTCGATCACTTGAGCGTAATCAATAAAAGTCCCTTTTAAGGCATCGATCCCCATAAACAGTAGACCAAATCCGGCAATAGCCATACCCAGCGCTTGCCCTCGCTCTTTGGGATAGAACATACGCATCATGGCACCGATGCCCAATAAAGGAAGAACAAACGTATCGATTTTAAAGCTAAAGCCAAATAAAGTGACTATCCAAGCTGTGAATGTGGATCCTATGTTGCTTCCGAACACAACCCACAAGGCACGTTGAAAATTTAACAGTCCTGCGTTTACAAACCCCAAAGTTGCGATGGTGACAGCACTCGATGATTGCACTAATGAAGTGATAAAAATGCCTGCGAATAACCCCCGAATTTTTCCAGAAGTCCAATGACCTAAGAGTTTTTGTAAGGCGCGGCCTCCTGCCATTTTTAATCCCTCAGTCATCATCCACATACCGAGTAGAAACAGCCCTAGAGATCCCAGCAATTGAAATAACATTGATACGGTTTTATTGTCGCTTAGAAGTTAAATAGAACGATAACCTGCTTTATCAAAGCCAATTGTTACTAAACCACTTGTTTACCTATTTTAGGGAAACCGAACAGAGTCTATAAATTAAATATAGCTGCTTAAACAGAAAGTGAAGGGTTTATGCCGCAGAAAAGACTATGTTTGTAGGACTACCAGCAATAGTAAGAAGATGAGAAAAAATTGAATGCCGCAAATCCAGCTCAGCGTATCTCTCTTTAAGTAAGGCAAAAAGGTGCGGTTGGGTTGTTCGACAGGATGTTGTAATGCATGAATAAACTCACTTGCTTCCTGATAGCGCTCCTTTGCATCTAAGGCTAAGCCCTTCGCGATTACACGGTCAACCCACGCTGGCACATTCGGGTTGATTTCGCAAATAGGCTGGTATTTGAGTCGATACAGCTGTGAAGACTTGCGGCAACTCTGAAGCTTTCCATGGTAAGGTTTGCGGCGAGTAAGCATTTCATAAAGAATCACAGCAATTGAGAAAAGATCGCTAGCAAAGTCAGGCTCGCCTTTTAGTATAATCTCAGGCGCTGAATATCCCAAAGTACCGAAGGCTTTATCGCGCACAAACGGCACGGAAACTTCGTGTACACCCTTTACCAGACAAGAACCAAAATCGATGATGGTAATGACGCCACAATGAGTCACCATAATATTGTCCGGCTTTAAATCTTGATGTAGAGTTTCCTTGCGATGCAATGCCTGCACCCCTTTCAACATTTGAGTCGCGAGATAAATCACCTCTTCTAACGGCAAAACGGAATGCTCAGCCATCCAGTTACCTAGCGTTTGACCATTAACTTCTTCCATTAAATAATACAGCGATTGACGAGCCTTGCCGGCATTTTTAATTTTAACAATATGCGCACTTTGCAGTCGCATGCCAATCCAGGGTTCCACTAAAAAATTTTCAATGTAGGCTGGGTCATCTATAAAATGAATGGAAGGTGCTTTTAAAATACAGTGACCATTCGCATCACTCACCCGATAGATATGACTACGCTTGCCATGGTAAATTTCGGCATCAATACGATACCCATCGATTACGTCGCCCTTTCTCATAACCGGTGGAAACGGCAACTTAGATAAATGACGGTAAAGCTCATCCGCACTAATGGAAGGCAATGTATTCAGTTTTATTAACTGACAACTCAAATTATCTTGACTTCCCCGCTGACCGCTTTTTTTTATTAATTGTTCACAACGCCAATCAAGACTGTGTTTATGTTGATTGATAATGGAAAACATTTCACTGTCAGTCAACGTATCGTGAACACCATCCGTAGTGAGTAAATAATAATCGTTGGGCTGCAATTGAAATGTGAAGTAATCCACTTTTAAATCTGGCTCTAAGCCCATTGCACGCGATAAATATTTTTTCCCTGGAGCTACCTCTCTCGCATGATCACGAGACAGCTGCAATAGCTTTTGATTACGCATCTGATAAATTCGAGAGTCACCAACATGGAAGCAATAGGCCGTTTGTGATTTGATAATTAAAATACTTAACGTGCAAAGATAACCTTTATGCTGATCGTTTAAATGCCTTCCTTGCCAGAATAGCCATCGATTCAGCGCAGTAAGTACTTTTTGCGACGAGTGCTTTACACTCCAACTTTCGGGCGTGGCGAAATAGTCCTGAATAAAATTAACCACACAGGTTTCCGCTGCTTCTTTGCCACCTGCTGCGGCGGATACACCATCTGCAATAACCGCAACCATCCCCTTTGTTGCCAAGAGACGTCCTTCAGGAACGCGTATTCCGATACTGTCTTCATTGACTGACTTTATACCCGCAAACGATAGTTGTGCCAACTCCACATCAACCGTGTATTGCAAATGTTCCAGTTGCGATAGCCCCATACTTCTTCTTATGTCCGTGTTTTAACTCACTTCTATCAATTCAACACTGCCATCCTGACGCACTTCGGCAATGTGTCCTTTGGGCTCATCCATGAACTGCACGAAAACAATTGTAACTGCCGCAAACACTGCAATGATCATAAAAAACGTTGAAGCTTCAACAAACGTCAATAGCGTTAAAAAAATCACAGCCCCCACGTTACCGTAGGCGCCGACCATGCCAGCAATTTGACCAGTCAGTCGACGTTTGATTAAAGGTACCGTAGCAAATACAGCGCCTTCTCCCGCTTGAACGAAGAAAGAACAACACATGGTCGCTACTACCGCAAGTGCCAATGGCCAGCCACTGTCAATTTGGCTCATGATCAAATAGCCAAAGGTTAAACCGACCAGTAATAACGTTAATAAACTTTTTCGACCGAATTTATCAGACAACCATCCACCACCAGGACGCGCCACTAAGTTCATAAATGCATAACCCGATGCGAGTAAACCGGCTTTTACTGGATCCAGATCGAATGTCTCCATAAAAAACAAAGGCAACATCGAAACCACGGCCAGTTCAGAACCAAACGTTACCAAGTAAGCTAAATCGAGAACCGCTACCTGCTTGAAAGCGTAACGATCAAATTCCGGTAACGGCTTGTTAAATCGTTCTTTATTCACACGAATGATCTGAAAAACTTGAAACGTGGCCATCAACACAACCAAAACGTACAAAACATAAATACCGACTTCGGGTATCAAAGCCAAATTGCCTGGCCCTAACTTCCAAATCAGCACCAATAAAGTTAGCGACATAGGTATGGTCATCATCAAGTACAAAATCAGATCGTTTCTAGTGGACACTTCGAGGCCTCCGGAACGATGCGGTTTAAAATATTCCGAACCTACGGGTGTATCTCTTACACGCCAAAAAAAGAAAAGCCCGTAACACAAGGCAATCAAACCCGTGCAGCCAATCGCGTAACGCCACCCATCTTGTCCGCCAAAAATTAAAGCAACCGTAGGCAAGGACATTGCTGCTGCAGCTGAGCCAAAGTTCCCCCAACCACCGTAGATACCCTCAGCCAATCCGATATCACGTGCAGAAAACCACTCACTGACCAAACGTATACCAATAACAAATCCGGCACCCACGAAGCCCAATAGGAAACGTGTAATGGCCAGTTGTTCAAAACTTTGCGCCAACGCAAAAGCAAAGCAAATAAAAGAAGACGTTATTAATAATGCTGAATAAATAACCCTGGGCCCCCACCGATCTACCAGCATACCCACGACCATACGTGCAGGAATAGTGAGGGCGACATTGAGTATCAATAACGCTTTGATCTGATCCGACGTTAAATTAAATGCCTCTTTAATATGTGCTAAAAGTGGCGCATGAGAAAACCACACAACAAAAGAAATAAAAAATGCAATCCAGCTAAGGTGCAATAAACGAATCCGAGCTTGCGAAAGATCCAACACGTTAAATTTTTTTATGCTCATAAAAGTGCCCCAGTTTTGTTCCTGTTAATGGGTTGGTTCAAAGCTCTGAGGCAATTGATGTGCCATGAGAAAATGGCGCAATGTTCATGGTGCAAGGAATGCCCTTGGTAGCCGAGAAAGCGCGAAACCGTTCCTGGGGAATAACCATCACTAAAAATAGCACGTGAGTGGTTAAGATCTTCATGAACTTCGTTCCACCATGAAAAATCAAGTACCAATTGAGTGCAACACATATCGCTTTAAAGTTCGGTTGCGCCAAAAAAGAACATCATTCAATCAAGAGCAAAATAAAATTAAGCGCTAAATTACTATTCCCTGATTTGTAATACGCATCATCTTCCAATTCTCGCACTTCGTTCCCTCATCCTTTCATGTATGGCACAGCAATTGCCTTTACTAAATTCAATACGGGATAACGTTAAAAACAAACAATGACGAAACAGAAAATAGTGGTAATCGGTCATGGCATGGTCGGCCATAAATTTGTTGAAGAGATGGTGAACGCTCCAATTATAAACGAGGTCGAGATCACCGTACTTTGCGAAGAAGCTTATCCGGCTTACGATCGGGTAGGACTTAGCCGCTATTTCGAAGGAAAAACCAAAGATCAGTTATCGCTTGTAGAGAAAGACTTTTTTCAACGTCCTAATCTGCAACTGAAGCTCAAAGAGAAAGTGCTGAACATTGATTGCAGTAAGCGAGTCGTTAGTACCGATCGAGAGAGTCAATACAATTACGACTTTTTAATTCTTGCCACAGGCTCCTTTCCGTTTGTACCACCTATCGACGGTAATAATCGTGAACATTGTCATGTGTATCGAACATTAAATGACTTGGATGCGATTAAGCAATCCGCGCAAAGATCCAATAGCGGTGTCGTGATTGGCGGTGGCCTGCTAGGACTGGAAGCAGCGAACGCCTTGAAAAACTTGCAACTGAAAACATCGGTGGTTGAGTTTGCTCCCGGTTTAATGGCGAATCAGTTAGATTCAACCGCCAGTAGCACCTTAAAATCTTTGATCGAACAGTTATCCATTCAAGTATTCACCAATAAAGCAACAACAAAAATTGTTAACGGAAAACGTGCACGATACTGTTTGCACTTTACTGATGGAGATACACTGGAAACCGATATGGTGGTATTTTCTGCAGGAATTCGACCGAATGATCGCATTGCAAAACAAGCTCGCTTACAACTCGGTGAACGCGGCGGTGTAAACATTAATGAGTACTGTCAGACTTCGGATGAGCGTATTTACGCTATCGGCGAAGTGGCGGCGTGGCAAAATAAAACGTTTGGCCTGGTAGCACCTGGCTATCGAATGGCTCGTATTGCCGCAAAACATTTATCCTATCGAGTGACGCAAAACACCTCGATTATCGATAACAACAAGGTTGAAAAATTTCAGGGCGCTGACATGAGCACCAAACTGAAATTGCTGGGCATCGATGTCGCCAGTATCGGACAGGTGCATAACCATAATGACAATGTTTCGGCTTTTATCTATCACAATGAGGATAAAGGCTTCTATAAAAAGCTTTTTCTTAATAAAAGAACAAACACCTTGGTCGGTGCAATATTAGTGGGTGATGCCAAGGAATATTCGGGATTGCACCAATTGTATTTGAATAACACAAAGTTAAATAACGACCCGGGTGCCTTGATCGCACCACAAATGGACGGTCAAAGTAACGCGATGGGTGTGGACGCGTTGCCAGAATCCGCACCTATCTGTTCTTGTAACAATGTCACCAAGTCGACAATTTGTCAGGTAATCGATAAAGGCATTATCGATTTGGCCGAACTGAAACAATCAACTAAAGCGGCAACCAGTTGTGGTGGATGTGCTCCATTACTCAAGCAGTTGCTGGACCATCAGTTGGAAAAATCGGGGATCGAAATAGACCATTCCATTTGCGAGCACTTCAATTACAGTCGACAAGAACTGTACCATTTGATCCGCGTCGAAAACATAAAATCCTTTCAACAATTGATCACCGAATATGGGCAAGGAGACGGTTGTGATATTTGCAAACCGGCTGTCGCTTCAATTCTTGCGTCCTGCTGGAACGATTTTATTTTGAACCAGCAACACGCCGGATTACAAGATACAAACGATTATTATCTTGCCAATTTACAGCGTGATGGCAGTTATTCGGTAGTGCCCAGAATTCCCGGAGGGGAAATCACGCCCGATAAACTGATCGTCATTGGCGAAGTAGCCAAAAAATACGACCTTTACACCAAAATCACCGGTGGGCAACGCATCGATTTGTTTGGTGCACGTGTTGATCAACTTCCCGATATTTGGCGAGATTTAATCGATGCTGGCTTCGAGTCCGGTCACGCCTACGGAAAATCGTTACGCACGGTAAAATCTTGCGTTGGGTCAACTTGGTGTCGTTTCGGTGTACAGGACAGCGTCGGTCAAGCGATCGACATTGAAAAACGTTATCGTGGTTTACGCTCGCCACACAAAATAAAAATGGCCGTATCGGGTTGCACACGGGAGTGCGCTGAATCACAAAGCAAAGATGTTGGTGTGATTGCTACGGAAAAAGGTTGGAACCTTTACGTTTGTGGCAATGGCGGTATGAAGCCTCGTCACGCGGATTTATTAGCGAGCGACCTGAATACAGAAACATTAATTAAAACCATCGATCGCTTTCTCATGTTTTACATTCGAACGGCTGACCGATTACAGCGAACATCGAACTGGCTGGAAAATCTGGAGGGCGGTCTCGATTATTTGAAACAAGTGATTATTGAGGACAGTTTAGGCATCGCAGAAGAACTGGAAAAGCAGATGCAACACAATATTACTAATTACCAGTGTGAATGGAAGACAACCATCGAAAACCCACAAGTCGTTAAGCGCTTTAAGCAATTCGTCAACAGTGACGACATTGACGACAGCTTGCAATACGTGCGCGAGCGCGATCAAAAAAGACCACTGTACGTCAATGAAAAACCAACGTCAGTATCATTGAAAGGCAATTCGATCCCGGTCGCGGAAGTTTAGGAGTTAAGTGATGAATTCGAATACAAAACTTAAATGGCACCCTATTTGTGAAGTTGAAAGTATTATTCCGGAAACGGGCGTTTGCGCCAAAATAGGTCAACAACAAGTTGCACTGTTTCGTACTCGAAACGATCAGGTGTATGCGTTAGATAACCGAGATCCATTCAGCCACGCCTATGTACTTTATCGCGGCATTGTGGGCTCAGTAAAAGGAAAAAGAGTCGTTGCTTCTCCTGTTTTCAAACAACATTTTACATTGGACACAGGGGAATGCTTACAAGACAAAAACGTTAAACTGACAACGTTTCCAGTACGTGTTAAAGAAGGTCGAATTGAATTGGGTTTAGTTCAATGACAAAGCAAAGTAAAACCAAACTGCTGGTTATTGGTAATGGCGTTGCTGGAAACCGGGTGATTGAAGAGTTGATTCAACTGGCTCCTCAGCAATATCAAATAACGCTCATTGGTAATGAAATCGACAGCTATTACAATCGCATTTTATTATCACCTGTACTGAGTGGCGAAAAATCCGGAAGCGACATAACGGTTCACAATGCCGACTGGTATCACCAAAACAATATTGAGTTAATCACCGGAGAACACATCCAATTCATCGATCGTGCCCATCGTAAAGCCATCGGTAAAAGTGGACGGCACTATGGTTACGACAAATTGATACTGGCCACGGGCTCCAATCCTTTTATCTTACCGATAGAAGGCCATCAACTGGATGGAGTGATTGCGTTTCGAACATTGCATGACACCCGCGAAATGATTCGCCGTTGCAAAACCATAGAAAACGCCGTGGTTATTGGTGGAGGACTGCTCGGTTTAGAGGCTGCTTATGGATTGGTTCAACGAGGCATTAACGTAACTTTGCTGCATAATTTGTCCTGGTTATTGAATCAACAATTGGATCAACCCGCCGCCATGCTATTACAACAACAGCTGGAAGCGCGAGGCGTCCATTTTATTCTCAATGCCAACACCAAAGCGATATTAAGCAAAAACGGCAAACAAGTTTCTGCGGTTGCGTTAGACGATGGTACGCAAATAATGGCTGATATGGTGGTGTTCGCTGTTGGCGTAAAACCCAACATAGATTTGGCGCAAGTCAGTGGCATTTATTGCCAACGCGGCATACAGGTGGATGACGTTATGCAAACGTTTGACCCATCAATTTACGCCGTAGGTGAATGTGTGGAGCACCGTAAACAAACTTTCGGAATGGTATTACCCGTCGTTGAACAAGCCAAAGTGTGTGCCAATCATCTGGCGCATCAGGGATACCAACACTACCGTTTTAAGCCTTCACCAACACAACTGAAAGTTTCCGGAATACACTTGTATTCTGCGGGTGTCATTCAATCCGACAGCCATTACGAAAGGATGCATTTTTTCGCCCCTGATCAATCCATATCACAAAGTATTTTTATTGCTGACAACAAAATCAAAGGCATTTGTTTATTGGGCGATGTGTCAGCGGGTCCTTGGTTGTATCAAATAATGCAGCAAGAAAAAGAGATAAGTGATATTCGACAACGCTTATTTTTGGGAGCCATGCGCCAAGAAAAGGATTCTCTTTCGGTCGCTGCGTAAATTCATTCTTCAACAATACGGTTAAGTTATTTGAAACGATGCAGAAAAACGCTTATTCATCAATCAATACAACCTGCGCTTACTGCGGTGTTGGCTGTGGCATTACCATACGCTCCGAGCAATCAAAACTCAAACTCAGTGGTGATCCAAACCATCCTGCCAATCACGGGCAATTGTGTATTAAAGGTCACAACTTATTGCAAACCATTGACACGACACCTCGTTTAAAGAAACCTCGCGTTTTTGGTAAAGATGTTGATTGGCAAACAGCGATTAATGCAACTGCGTCCGGCCTAAGAAAAGTCATTGAACGCTACGGTCCAAATGCCGTTGCTTTCTATGTCTCTGGGCAATTGCTGACAGAAGATTATTACGTCGCTAATAAATTAATGAAAGGCTTTATTGGTAGCGCGAATATCGATACCAACTCTCGACTGTGCATGTCTTCTGCAGTCGCCGCACATAAACGCGCCTTTGGAGAAGATCTGGTGCCTGTTTGTTACGACGACATCGAGCAAGCTGAATTAATTCTCTTAACCGGTTCGAATATGGCCTGGACTCATCCCATTATTTTTCAACGCATTCAGAAAGCAAAACAAAATAATCCAAAATTGAAAGTAGCGGTCATCGACCCTCGTAAAACCGCAACTTGTGATATTGCCGATTGGCATTTACCGATAAAACCGGGTAGCGACGGCTTTCTTTTCTCCGGACTTTTATATTATCTCTCGAAAAATAATCACTTGGATACTGGCTACATTCAACGGCACACTCAAGGTTTTCAAGACGCCGTTGATGCCTGCCCTACATCCGTTAAAACATTGACGTCACTGGCTGACATTTGCCAGCTTTCTGAAGTGACGATCGCCCGACTCTTTCAATCGTTTGCCAGTACGCAAAAAATCATTACTGTATTTTCCCAAGGAATTAATCAATCGTGTAGCGGGGTCGATAAAGGAAACGCAATCATCAATTGTCATTTGGCGCGCGGTGCCATTGGTAAACCCGGTGCAGGCCCCTTTTCCATTACCGGACAACCCAATGCAATGGGTGGACGTGAAGTTGGCGGACTTGCCAATCAATTGGCGGCTCATATGGACATTGAAAATCCGTTACACCACCACATTGTTAAAGAGTTTTGGCAGGCACCAAAACTTGCCAAGAAAACAGGGTTTAAAGCCATTGAAATGTTTGATGCTATCGCCAACAATAAAATAAAAGCCATTTGGGTCATGGCGACCAATCCTCTTTTCAGTTTACCCAATCGTAATAAAGTGGAAGCGGCGTTGAAACAATGTGAATTGGTCATCGTTTCAGATTGTGTCGCTCAAACTGACACCAGTAAGCTAGCGCATATTCAATTACCTGCGTTAGCCTGGGGTGAAAAAGACGGGACAGTCACTAATTCCGAACGACGAATTTCTCGTCAACGCGCTTTTTTAACACCCGACGCTAATGCTCGACCCGACTGGTGGATCATAGCTCAGACGGCGCAAGCCATGGGATTTACAAAAGCGTTTCATTACGAATCACCGGCCCAAATTTTTCGAGAGCACGCTCGACTGTCAGGTTATGAAAACTCAGGAGATCGTGTTTTCGATATCAGTGCTTTGAAAAATATATCCGATGACGAATACACACACTTGCAGCCATTTCAATGGCCTAAGCCCGAAAGCAAAAGTGATTCAATAGCACAGAAAACGAATCGACTTTTTGCTCAAGGTCGTTTTCCAACAGCGAACGGTCGTGCGCGATTTATAGCGATAAATCCACAACTACCCAAACAGTCAACGAATAAAAGCTTTCCACTCCTCCTCAATACAGGTCGCCTGCGCGATCATTGGCACAGTATGAGTCGCACCGGTCATACATCCATTTTGTTTCATCATGATGCCGAGCCATTCCTTCGAATTCACCCCGTTGATGCAGCGAAATACCGGTTGAGAGAAAAAGACTGGGTCGTGGTTAGCAGTCGTCAAGGTCGGTGTTGTGTTCCAGTTATAACGGACACTCAGCAAAGTCTTGGTCACGTTTTTCTGCCCATTCACTGGAACCAACAATTTGCAACGCATGCCAACGTATCCCATTTAACGGCTGAAGTTTGCGACCCAATTTCGGGACAACCTGCTTTTAAACACACCCCCGTTACATTAAAAAAAATTCCGATTGCTTTTCAGGGCACGATTTGCAGTCGCCAACCATTAAAACATCTGGATGTTGAGTACTGGCATTTTTGGCCGTTAGAAAGCGGCTATCAATATCGAGTAGCGACCAATAACAACGCCTTGGACTTCAATCGACTGCTCTCATCGCTCGAAGTAACCGACGGACACTGGTTGACTTATCAAGACCCGGTGGTCGGAGAATATCGAGCAGCCTACTTTCGCCAGGAAAGCTTGCAATACTGGCTTCACTTCAGCCCCAAAGCGAGCCAAGTTTCCGCCCACTGGTTAAATCAGCAATTGCTTGAACCTCATAAAACCACAACAGAAAAAAAGTGGATTCTTTTTGGGCAATCGGCAAGAGCCCAAGTCGATTTAGGGCCATTGGTGTGCAGTTGCTTTAATGTGTTTCAAAAGACCATTGAAAACGCAATATCGACAGGAAGCTGTACTACCGAAGCCATCGGTCAACGCTTTAAGGCCGGAACCAACTGCGGTTCTTGCCTTTCAACCATCCAAGCATTATTGGATTAAGGTCAAGTCCAATAGAATTATCCTCTGATATCGCCCTTTTTTAACAACGATTTGTTCTATACTGGATTACAAGCAAACCAAGAAAAAGGCTATTAAAGCGAGTAATCTTTGAAGTTAGCAAACGCTCACAGAAAGCGGTTTAATATGGCGTCAATCCGCTCAGCAACGGTCCCGTTACTGTGCATGGGTTTGCTTACGCCTAATATTTATGCCACTGAAGAAGACATTTGGAACATGTCTATCGATGAGCTGCTCAACGTTAAAGTGAAAGTAGCCAGTAAAATAGACACAAAAATTTCACGAGCGCCTGCTATCACCACTGTCCACAATCAACATCAACTGCAAGATTACGGATTTGAGGTACTGAACGACTTACTCTATTCGTTACCTGGTTTTGGCCCAGCGCAAGACTATGATCGCCCCACTGTCGCCTTTCGAGGCAACTTTGACAGTTGGAGCAATAACCACATTTTGCATCTCATTGACGGCATCCCTTTTAACGACAACCTATACGGCAGTGCTTACACCTGGATGATGCCAATGTTTTTTAGTCGAAACGTGGAAGTGATACGAGGACCTGGATCGGCACTTTATGGCAGTAATGCAACCAATGGTGTCGTTCAAATGAATACCATGAATGCAGAAGATCTTGATTCCATGGTATCGACGCGCCTGTCCTTGCCAGCCGGTTACGGAAACCGACGCTATCAATTCATATCGGGTACCTATGATAATAACTGGGATTTTATTGTCGCCTATCACCTCGATCGCACACAGGGTCAAAATTATCTCAGTTACGATGGTTCAGGTAGATTAGCGACCGACTCAGACCCCATCACCAACCGGCCACGTGCGGCTCAATTCAATATTAATACCGAATCGAGCAATCAATATTTTTGGAGTAAGCTGACAATTACAGACAAGTGGCAAATTCAATATCACCACCAGCAATGGCAATTCCATACCGGTCATGGTTGGGTTTTCTGGGCACCCGACTTTAAAGAGTCTATGGCGGAATCACGCGATCTGATTTCATTACGCTATCAAAAACAAAGTCGAAATATCGAACGCGAATACACAATCCGCTACCAAAAGCACAACATCGATTGGAATCAACGATATTACCCCAACGGCGCTTTTGATGACTATTACCCAGCAGGTATGTGGGAATATTTAGACACACATGCAGAAGACATCTTTATGCGTGCCCAGCTCACGTTTTACCTCAATGAACAAGCTTCCTTTTTAACCGGGTTTGAATCGGATTATTTCATTTACGAAGGTGACAACGAACATTACAGTAACATTAATGTCGACTCGCCTGCTTTTGAGCCCTTTCCCGATAATCGCAATCAATCTTTAGGTCCATGGCTCGACTACCTTCTCGACCAACCCGTCATCAACAGTGCTATTTTTATGCAACTTACGAGTGGTGCTTGGATCCACAGTAACTTCGAACTGACTTTGGGGTTACGTTGGGATGAGTTTAATGTGGATTACCGAGACATCAATCAAAATCCGATAACCAAAGTAAAAAAGCATTGGTCTCAAGTTAGCCCTCGCATAGCCAGCGTGTGGCAACTCACACCCAATTACACTATGAAACTGCTTTGGAGCAAAGCTTTTCGCGCGCCGACGCCGACTGAAATGGGTGGTGCCCATACTTTTTCGTTGGCATCCAATATCGCACAACTCGAACCAGAAAAACTCAATTCATTAGAGTTAGGAGGCGACTGGCAAATCGACTTAAACCATCAATTACGATGGAACCTTTTTGTCACCGAATTTGAAAACCAAATTGCTTACTCAACGGTAAACTTTAATCTGAGTACGAATATTTTTTCCACGAAAAATGCGGGCATCGAAATGGAGCTCAATGGCCGTTATCGCGACTGGCATTGGTACGGAAATGTTTCTCTGACACGTCGTCTGGATGAGGAAATTCTCGCATTCGATGAACAAGGCACTCCAGAATTCAGCGCCCACAATCGTGACTTAAAGTGGGAACCTGAAACAAAAGTGAACGCAGGTCTCGCTTATCATATTAATAACGACTTACGCGTAAGCTTTAACTTGCATTACCAAGATGAAGTGGAAAGGCGCGATAGCGAACTCGGTAACCCTCAAGGTGAATTACCGCTTGGCGTCACGGTACCCGACGATTTTAACTTAGACGATCACAGGCCAACAAAACTCAGCTCCTGGACCAACATCGATTTCAACAGCGAGTATTACCTAAGTTCTCGAATGTCGTTTCAGATTAAAATCGTTAACCTGCTGGATAAACAACGTTACCTATTAAAAACCGGTCCATTTCCTTTTGATTACCAAATGCCGGAACGACAAGTGATGATTTATTTTAATAGCGCTTTTTAAAGCGAACTATTTATGATTAGCTCGCTTTAAGGTCAGTCATTTTTACGGCACAACCAACCACGCTTCTTGCCAATGACTCCCCACACCCGGCTCATAATGATTCGCGGTTGGTGAGTAAATCGTGCACCAACCGTTGTAAGGATAAGGTTTGCATTGATAAATTTTTCCATCACTAGCCAATACTTTTGTTCCTGCCTGATAATGACTGACATTGTTGGGGTAAACGTAGTCATAATCTCCTGTAGATTCAGCAACTAATTCAAAAGCGAATGATTGTTGCTGTGTCCAACCATCGGATGCCGTTGCGGTAACCAGCAAACGATGGTTTCCTGTTTGCGGAGTCGCAATAGAAACAGAAAAACTTTGCGTACCGATGATTTGTGCCGAATTTGCACCTACTTGCTGATTCGAATGATTGAAAATAGTCGCCTCGATTAACAGAGATTCGAACGTAGTAACTGAAAAGTCAACATTGGCGTTATCGTTAACAATGGGGTAAGTGTTTTTTAAATCATTCACATAAAACTCAGGGTCGGTCGACGGTTGTTCAATTTCAATTTCCACCCGCTGCAGATGACTTTGCGCATGAACAAACACATCATTTTTACCCAACTGCGGTACAATATTACCTTGCGCATTCATCACACCGGCTTTTAATTGCGAATGCTCCTGATTGATTTTTTGAGCCAACCGTTGAGGCCAGGTATTTCGTTGTCCATTCGAAATAGAATCAATCGTAAGCACGGTTTGCAAACCCGGTAATTCTCCGTTGGCATCGAAGACGCGTGTTTTAACTTTATCTCCAACATTCAAGTCCATTGATGGATTGATGTCACCAACGTCACTCCATTGCGGAGGCTCTCCACCTTCAAACTGCACGTCGATGACCTGATAAAATGACATAACGGTATCACCAACATCCCATACGCCTAAAATGACGTGATAACCCTGACGCTCTGGAACATAACAATTGTGTGTGGTATCAATGGGTGGTCGTTGATTATTGCCATCCGCAACACAAAAGGGTGCGAGATCGAATGAATCGCGCGTTAACGGTTGATTCGTATTCCAATCTGGCTTGGTAATAAAGTAACGCCAATCTCGCGTGGCGTGGTTGGCGGTAAAATGCCAAGTAATCGTATTCCAACCGGATTGCATATTTGTTTTATGCCAACGCGTGGCGCTTTGTTCGTTGAGTTCCGAAAATTGAGGTAAACCCGCCGCGGCAAGCGTTCCATCTTCCGGTCCGGTTTCTGGAAAACGATCCGGCCCCTCTACGCTTTGTGGTTCCCACTGTACAGCGCCACAATTGGTATTCGTGCGCTGCTTACAAAGGTAAGAACGTGATTCCGGTGCGCTGATATATCCATGCGCTTGCGCTTTATGTACGAAGCATGAAAGTAACAATGCACTGGCATACCCAATTGACAATAATGTTTTATTCATAGTTTTTCTCCAGAATGAATTCCGATGAAAAAAGGAGCCTTGCGGCTCCAAACAACTTTCAGGAGTAAAAGATTAAATATTGAGATCTTGAAAATTAAATGTTAATCCGATCATGACAATCAACTTTCTGTCGATTGCCATAGTTACTGAAACAACTTAACCAGTTTTTTCAACTGCTAAAGCCATCAGTCGAGTCCATTACTGATCGCCGAAATGAGTTCGCCATTGCTGGTATCTCCGCTCAGCTCCCAGAAAAAGGCGCCACCCAATCCTTGTTGTTTAACGTAATTCATTTTTCCATTAATGGTGTTGGGCGTATCGTAACTCCACCAATTACTGCCACAATGTGCATAGGCAGTTCCAGCGATCACACCATTTGCTGGACAAGTGTTTTTCAGTACTTTGTAATCTTCAATTCCAGCTTCATAGGTGCCTTGTGCGGCCCCCGTTGCAGACCCACCAGGTTCGGCTTGCGAAACACCCGTCCAACCACGACCGTAAAAACCAATGCCCAATAAAATCTTGCTGGCAGGTACGCCTTTACTCATTAAGGTTTGTATGCCGTGATCAGAATTGAATCCGGCGATTGGTATTCCATCATAACCGTATAAAGGCGAGTGAGGTGCGGTTGGCCCATTTTTCGCCCAAGCACCAAAAAAGTCATACGTCATAATCATATAAAAGTCGACGAATTGAGCAGCACCTCCGTAGTTAGCCGCATTTAATTTGGCTTCGCCTGCGCCAATTGCAGAAGTCACAAGTTTATTACCAAAGCGAGTGCGTAAAGCTTGCATCAAATTGCGGTAGGCATCAAAGCCACTGTTGTCACACGTTAATCCACATTCATTAGGGTACTCCCAATCGATGTCGATACCGTCAAACACATCGGCCCACCTTGGATCAAATACCAAGTCATAACACGAATCAGCAAAGTGCGTCGCATTTTGTGACGCTTCACCAAATCCGCCCGACCATGTCCAACCTCCAAATGACCAAACCACTTTGATATTCGGGTACATTTGTTTCAGTCGACGAAGTTGTCCAAAATTACCGCGCAATGCACCGGCATCCCACGTATCAGCAACACCATCCACACTGTCTGCTGCAGAATAAGCTTTATCGTAAGCGGCGTATGAATCGCCAATTTTACACTCGCCATTTTGTACATTTCCGAAAGCGTACATTATGTGTGTGAGCTTATTCGCCGAGCCACTGGTGTGAATATTTTTTACATGATAGTTGCGACCGTAAACGCCCCATTCCGCAAAATAACCGATGACTTTACTTCCGTGACTGCCACTATCACTGGTAATGTTCGCAGTTGTCGTTGCAGAGCTTTTCGCACCTTCGTTATCACCTACGGTTAAAGTAATTGTGTAATTGCCCGCACTGGCATAAACATGCGAAGGATTCGCTTGATCGCTGGTTGAGCCGTCTCCAAAATTCCAGAGAAAACTCGTAATGGAGCCATCTGGATCATTGGAACCAGCACTGGAAAATGAAACACTGCTGCCTACCGTTCCGGAATAGGGTCCATTGGCATTGGCTACCGGAGATTGATTTCCATCACTGTCCGTTATCGTTGCCGTGGTGTTTGTTCGGTCTGTCGCCCCTTGATCATCGGTGACCGTTAACGTGATCGAATAAGTGCCTGCACTGCTAAAACGGTGTGTTGGGTTCGCTTCTGTACTCGAAGCGCCATCACCGAAATCCCAGTTGTAATTTGCAATACTTCCGTCGGGATCGTTTGAGCCATCACTACTGAACGAAATGGATTCGTTTGTGATACCGGAATAAGGTCCGTTAGCGTTGGCAATCGGTGATTGATTGCCATCGTCATCACAAGCGCCTACATCTGTCCACGCTTGTTGCCAATGCGCACCAACACCAGGTTCGTAAGCCCAGGCTGCAGAAGATGAACACCAACCTGCAATATCACATCGAAATTTACGACCCACATTTCGTACTACATCACCGGCGTTGTATTGGGTTCCGGCCCTGTATTGAGGCGCGCTGCAGGAGCCACCGTTATCGTCACCGGAAATGGTCACTCCAGATGAAGATGACGCGGTCGCACCTTGGTTATCGGTTACGGTTAAAGAAACGCTGTAAGTACCTGCGGCAGCATAAGAGTGCGATGGGTTTGCTTGAGAACTGGACGCACCATCACCAAAGCTCCAGTGATAACTTGCAATGTGACCATCGGGATCATTCGAACCATCGCTGCTAAAAGCAATTGATGCATTTACATTTCCAGAATAGGGACCATTCGCATTGGCAATGGGAGACTGATTGTTATTACCGCCATCGCAAGCCCCCAAAAGCGACCATTCCTGCCACTGACCTGAATGCGTTTCCGGATCCTGATTTTGCGTCCACCATTTGGCCTCATAAGCTTTTGCGTTATGCTGAACTTGATCACCGCCGTGATACACATCACTGCTTTGCCAAATAACCAACTCACTACAGTCGTATGCCTGTACCGAATGCATTAATAGCAAAGCCACCACGGAAAAAAATAGTTTTTTAAAAGTGTTCATGGGCTTTCCTTTGTTGCTGAAGCCCCCGAAAAACCACAACCCATTTCAATCAGAAAGTACGGTGATTAAGTTAGCCTGAATACCGTTTATTGCACTGGATTGACTGAGGTTTAACTGACGCTTCTGATAATTGAGTCAACTACCCAACAACAAAGCACATTCGGCTTTAGGTAGACGTACCGCGCTGAATGGCATACTCCAATGAAATGAGCCAACCCAAAACATGACAGCGCTGTCTATTCTTTTACCAAAACATGACAACGCTGTCAAAACCTACACTGAGAGCCGCACTAAAAAATAAACAAGAATGTGATGACGTTTAAAAAAAGACAAGTGGCGTCATTCAAAGACGCTTCTCATACTGCGTTATCTATAGTGAAAAGTTGAAGTATGCCGCAATAACGTTTACCTTTTCGCACCAAAATAAAGCATCTTCAAAATGCAATTTAAGTTTGTGAATTTGTTGCGGTGAAACAATTTGCCATCCGCTAAAACCTAAAAAATAACGACGCTTACAAGAAGCTTTTTCAAAAGTGCTACGAAAAAGGCGTAGCCTTACAAAAGATTATGGCGAGCCGCAAAACGTACCACATCGACCGTATTTTTTGCGGACAGCTTTTCCAGAACTTTACCTCGATGATTTTCTGCGGTTTTATTACTGATATTAAGCTGTTGCGCCACTTTTTTCGTTGTGTGCCCCTCTATCATCAATTGAAAGACCTGTCGTTCTCGTTCGGTTAATACATTAAGCGGATTAGCGGCTTCATTTAAGTTAACATGCGCTTGCGCATTTGGCTCCAGTTGCCCGGTTAAAACTTGAGTCGCAAAATGCCCATAAAAGTTCTTCCCTGAATTAACTTGGCGAACAGCAAATATTAACTCTTCTGCAGCGCTGTCTTTTAACAGAAAACCATTTACACCCAACTTGGCAAAGTGTCGAACATACTCTGGTTCTTGATGCATGGTTAACATTAATAACCGAGTATCTGTCGCTAATGACTTTAATTCTCGCGCAACTTCCAGTCCAGTCATCTCTGGCATGGATATATCCAAAATAGCCACATCCGGTTGCAATGATTGTATTTGCCGTAGCGCTTGTAGACCGTTATCCGCTTCTGCCACGATCTGAATATCGGACGCCTTTTGTAGCAAAGAAATCAGCCCTTGCCGCATAAGTTGATGGTCATCTGCGATTAATAGTCTAATGGTCATACGTTTCCTTCAAAAGAATGGCCGCTGATAAGCAACACCCTTGGTTTGGTTGTGATTGAACATTTAGCTTTGCATCATAGAGAGAAAGTCGGTCTGCTATCCCTACTAGACCGATACCTTCAATTAAATCCGGTGAATACACAAACCCAATGCCATCATCGCTCACTTTCCAGTTTAATACCGCTCCCACCTGCACCACTTCAATTGCAACGTTCTTCGCATTAGCGTGTTTTAACATATTTTGTATTGCTTCTTGAGTAATGCGAAACAGAGTGGTTTGTAATAGGTCCGGTAATGATGATTGGAGCTGATACGTAAAGCCAAAATGCGCGGATGTACTTTCTTCACATAGTCGAATAAGCCAGTTTATTGCCGCTTCCAGTCCAAAGTCATCCAAAACTTTGGGTCTTAGTTGCTTAGATAACCGTCTTACATCCTGTAATAACCCCTCCGTAAGCTCATTGATAAACGCAAAGTTAGAGTTATCACCATTCTCATTTAAATGATTTCGCATTACCGAAAGCACTTGGCCAATACCGTCGTGCAAATCACTTGCTAGCCTTCGTTGCTGCTGTTCCTGAAACGACATATGTCGAAAAGCAAGTCGTTTCAACTCATCTTGTTGCATCATCAAAGAGCGATTCAGAGCTTTTTGTTCCGCAATCACCTCCTGAATGATTTCAGTCGGTCGACCGCTTCGAGTGTTCAGTATTTTATTCATCAACTCCACCTTATAAATCCTTAAGTGATAAGTTGCCCATTAACTTATGATATCGTTTTTGCTGATGTAGAGTCATGCTGGAATGATATTGGTGCTTTAATCGTTGAGTTAAAGACCTAACAAACTTTGGTTGCAATACGAGTATATGCTTTTCCAAAAGTGCGAGAAGGGTTTCTATTTGGTAGTAATTTGGAAGCATCTGAATTTGAGTTAACGGCAAACAGTTTTCTAAAAATGTCGGAATGTTTTTGGATTGAATTTGCTTGGCCCAATAAGTCAGTAAATACCCTTTTAATTCTGGCTCATGCTTTTGCTGACAAATGCTTTCATCATGCAAAACTTGAGAGTCAGAACTGATAATATTTGACACCACTTTATAAAAAAGTTTTTGGGAAGCCGACGCTTGCGTTTGTAAAGATTGTATTTCATCTCCAAGTTTACTAATTTTTTCGTACTCGGCTTGTTGTAAATATATTTTAAGCTTAAGTACCAGCGACTCATTCATTCCACGAACATCATTCATGGTTTCAAAGGACTGATATAAAGCATCGAGTATGGCTAGAGCACTTTGATATTGTTCCTGTAACGTCATATAGTGTGCGAGTGAAAGATTAAGCGCTAACAGATCCGCCGTCAGTTCATTCTTCTTCGCAGCAACAATATTCGACTCAATCAGCTTTAATGCTTCCACGTACTTGCCTTGTGCTAAGCGCAACTGAGCGATTAAAGATTCAATACGTATAACACCAGCACTGTCTTTAACCTGTTGCATTCCCGTTAACGCTTGTTCTAAGTAGGTTTCTGCGTGATCGTATTCCATTAACAACAGGTACATGTATCCAATATTCGAAGTCGTTAGCGCTTGCATGTATTCATCTTGCAGCAAAGTGCTTTGCTTAAGAGACGCTCGGTATTGAGCCAAAGCTTCTCGAAAATGCCCTTGCTCTTCGGCAAGAACCCCTAATTCATTCAAAACACTTATCGTAGACTTTAGATCTTGTTCTGCTCGCACAATCTCCAACGCTTTTTCAAGCAATTGTTTTGCCACTTCCCAGTGGCCTCGCGACAGTTTTAGGTTGGCAATGTTTCGATAAGAAGTTGCCATTCCTTTGGTATCATTGAGCGACTCGCGAATAATCAATGCTTGTTGATAGTAGCGCTCGGCTTCTTCAATACGTCCTAGACGTTGGTAAGCAACACCAAAGGCATTATTAACATCAGAAATTCCTTTTTGATTTCGATGACGACTGTGGATCACCAAAGCTCGCACTAAATAGTCTTCCAATGCGCGTTTAATGTCACCAAGAATAATCGAATTCTTCGCAAGTTGATACCAGGCATCAACTTGCTGTGACTCAAGTTTCACAACTTCTTTTAATACTTCGTTGGCATCAGAAAACTTGCCTTGGCTGCTGAGCAGATCCGCTAACAACATTCTCGGCTCAAGGTCATGCTTCCAATGTTGCGCAATGTTTCTTAACTCTTTTTCTGCAAACGCATAGTTGCCTTGACGCTCTGCATATTGTACATACAAAAGCTGTTGGTGATAGTCATCCACTGAGGGCGAGCTAGAATTATCCTGTTGAATTGACTCCAACAAAGCATGCAATTTTTCTTCTTCGTTTAATTTTCTATAGCAAGCGCTTAAATAATATGCGGCTTCGAAATCCGAGCTGTTTGATATCAAGCGTTCAAACATTGGAATAGCCAGTTCATACTCGCCTCTACTGTAATGCGCTAGCGCGTTCACAAAAAGGGAAGATGGTGCGCGCTCTAGTTTGGTTGCTAACGTCTGCTCTAGTGCATTGGCAAGCAATTCACCGTGCTTTAACAGCTGTACCGTTAACATGTCACGACGAATCACTTGATTCATTAAAACCTGGTTAAAGCGTGTGCGTTCCTGACTCATTAATTGACTGGTAAGGTGAATATCCATTTCATTTTCAACCACTTGAATCATCAACACACGTTCGGCAGAAAACAAAGATCTTAATTGTTCAATTTCGAAAGCGGATAAACTTCGGTTGAGCCAACCAAAATTTTCCATTGCGCTAAATACACGCTCAACTTCAACAAATTGTAATTTAGGGAGACGGTAGCGTTGGTTATAAATAAGTTGAGCAAGTGCAAGGTTTGCGGTGGTTTGATTGTTTTTATTAACGTATACCGGTAATATCAAAACTCGATTGCCTACCTGCGATTGTGCGCTCACTTCTGGCGAGGGAGTGCTTTGTTGCCAAATCACAAATCCGGTCAAACACAAAAGTAAAATCGCTGTTAGCGTACGTAACCATAGTCGCCAGGATAACGAGCGCTTATATCCATAAAGTAGCTCGCCTTGTTGTGGCGTAACGCACCTTTTTAGGGGGTTGGGCTGCAACAATGACAGCAACCATTGACGTTTTCTTTTTTCGATTGTTAAAAGCGTTATACGCTTTTGAATATCGGCAATATTTCGTTGCTGAGTCTGCAATGCGATGATATCGTTCGCGGTAAATAAAGGTTCACGCGCGTATAACTCATAAATCACACAACCGAGCGCATAACAGTCGCTTGCCTTTGTGTACTGTGCCGTCGCTAACGATTCAGGAGCCATATAACGAGCGGAACCACGAAACAAAGACGTTTGATGATTGGTTGCTGACTGCGAAATACCGAAATCAGTAATCACAACACGTCCCTGCTTATCGAGTAAAATATTACTCAGCTTAATGTCACCGTGAATGATTTGTGCCTGATGAATAGCGGCCACGCCACGTAATAGTTGTCGAACAATGGAGTGCTTTATCAGCTCGGGTAGTTTTTTGTCGTATAATTGTCGCGATAATGGTTCACCATCAATATACTCCATAGTAATAAAGCAAAGCTTTTCAACTAGGTAACAATCGTAAAGCCGTATCACGTTCGCATGTGTAACCTGACGTGCCGTTAAAATTTCCTGACGGAACTGTTGAACCAAACGAGGTTCAACTTTATCTTGTCGAATGGTTTTAATAGCGACTAGTGTATCGAGTTGTAAATCCTTTGCCTTATAGACCACTCCCATACCACCGACACCGATGAGTTCCAATAATTGAAACCGTTCCAGCAATATACTACCCACCGATAGCAGAGTGTCTTCGGATCCTAGGGTTTTAGTTGCATCATCCAATGTGCTTCTCGCTTTTATCGTCTATTCCGGCTTATTCCCGTTACACACCGTTTAAAAATACCTAAACGGTTTCCAACTCCGCAATCATTTGCTCCACGTTGCGACTCAACAATGCTGTACATACTTGCTGACAATAACGCCAAGCTAAGTCCAGGTTGTCATCATTAACGAGCGCACCGCCCTTATCTGAACGAGCAAATACAACACCTAACAGCACCTCTTCAAAATACAGTGGTATCGCCATAAGTTGCTCAACGGAATGATCTTCATTTGTCTGCTGACTTAGCTTGACGGATTGTGAAGCAATTGCAGATTTCACCAAAGAGTAATCAATTAAGTTTGAAGAGTATTTCAAGTGGTGTTGCCATCCGCGATGGCACAAATAGCACAATCGTTGTCGTCGTTTACACCAAAGCAAAATTGCGCCAGCCTGATGTTGAAAAAGCTTCAACAATTGTTGCAAACACTCGTCGAAAATTTGATTGAGATTCGAGAACGGACTGATAATTTGCGTATGCTCATTATCGAGCCAGTTTTGCATCGTTTGCTGCTCATGATGTAAGGCAGTTATGTTAGCGTCCGATGATTGGAACGCAACAGGACATTGCCCCAAAACGATCCAGTGTCGATCGGTGAGCGAGGTTTCCGTAATTCTTCTGCCATCCACCCAGGTACCATTTTTACTGCGTTTATCAATCAGCTGCCAATTTTGTTGGCATCGCGATAAAGAGGCATGAAATCGTGACACGCTATCATCGAGAATCAAGATATCATTACTGGCATCCCGCCCTAATTGCCAATGGTCTTTTTCGGACAGCTGAAAGAGTTGTGTTTGTCCTGTTGGTGTATAGGCGATCAGACACGCACTCATTTATTGAATAAGCAAGCGCAAACTGAACCTGAGAGTCATCGCCCGACTGCGTAGCTCGCCAGCAATGTTTTCTATGTCACGACTCGACCGCCAGACATCCGGGATATCATTACCTTGATGACTTTTCACTACCTGAACGAATTGATTTGTGATCGATTGAGCCTGAGCATAATTGTGTTCGCTCATCGCGTCATCCAACTGAACGGATAGCTGGTTCAGCTGACTGAAAACAGAAGGAGATATGTTGAGTTGTTGCGCTTGCAAATAATCGTTCAATCGTTGGTATTTTCCAGAAGCAACGGTTGATGGTAAACGCACATCGGCCAAAATTAAAAACTGGGAAAAGCCGCCTATAGAACCTCGTGCTCGATAACTTCCGGCGCCAACTGTTTCGGTGATATCGTAAAAGGTTTCACCTAAGGATGCTTTAAACAAACGTAATGGTGTAAGTGCGGTATATTCCAGTTGGTGGGTATGTATATCCACTTTGGCTGCACCGGAAAAACTTAAACCCAGTGCGCTGTCAGGCTCTACAGTGATTAACATGGGAAAAGCTGTCGGAATACTGGTAAGTAAAGTGTCAGGGAGACGAGACAGAAGCTCGGGATCCAATAGGTTGACCAGTTCAGCACTGAGCCCAACGCTGCTTTCCGTTAGTCCTACACTGTTTTCAAAAGTAATGGTAAAGTCAGCCTCAATTCCACCAGGTAGCTCAATGACAGACTCTAGTTTATTCCCGTGTACAGTGACATCCACCTGGGCTTCAGCGCCAATGGGTACAATAATCATGGTGAGGGAAAAAAATACGGATAGTAATTTGTACTGCTTCATTATTGTTATTCCTCCTACTGCGATCTACGTCGCTTACTAACCTTCTACCTTAAACAAATCCTTAAGGAAAATAAAGATGAATAGATCCGAGCTGTTATAAAGTAAACGCGAGAAATAATCTCAGCACGACATATCTCATCAATTCCGATGGTATTTTTGTATACAAAAAATAGAAAATTATATTGAACGGATTTTAATACCCAGAGCGTTTAAAAATGTTTCGATCTTTAAAATGAAAAAAGCCAGACCGAAGCCTGGCAAAGTTTAGACAGAAATACCTCCTTGTAAGGCGGTTTCCTTAATCGGTTTTTTGACGTGTCAATCGATTCTCGACGGTGTAATTGGTTAACGCAGAAATGTACCCTGTTACCCGTAATTGGTAAGTCCCACTTTCAGTCACCCAGAAAGATAACACCTCAGGGTTTTCAAGCGATGCACTTGAGGCAACTTCATTGCCCTGTGGGTCGACCAAATAAAAATCCAAGTCAGCAACACTGTCCCAGCTTAAAGAAGCATTAATGGCTACTGTGTTTTCATCAACAATAAACTCGATCGTGTGAATCGATTGGTTTTCTGCCGAAGGGCCCATGGTTCCATTAGATGTTAACAAAATATCTTCGTATTCAATCGTATGATCCACCAACTGACCGTCCACCGAAACTGCATCGAGTAACGTTTTGCCGTACAGAGTTTTTAGCTCAACCTTATGTACGTCTCTGCTCAACCCTTTAATAGCAAACACTTTATCAAACTCGGTACCATTGGAATAAAAACTGATCGTTCCGTAACTCTGGCCATCGACGAAAACTTCTGCAACACCGCCCCGACGACTGGTCAAGTAATGAATTTTCAAACGATCGCCGTTGATGTAAAAAGTGACCCCATTGGCGCCCCAACTGCTTTCGGTATATTGACCACCTTGAGCATTACTTTGCGATTGGGTATACCAGCGACCAGAATACTCGAGTAATGCATGATCTTCATTCGCCACAAACCACTCACCTTGCGCAGCCCAGTCGGTATCACCCGCTAAAAACTGCAGTCGTTCACCACTCATTGAGCCCGCCATATCGACAGCTGCTTTTACATCAACGTACCCGGCGCCGACTTCATGCTCAGCGTATCCCGGCATGGATTCGGCCGTTGCTTTTATGATTTGTTCCACTTGATCGGGTGATAAATTAGGATTAACGCTCAATAGCAAGGCAGCGGTACCCGCAATAAATGGCGTGGCCATACTGGTCCCACTGATTGTGTGATAACGCAGTGTGTACTCTGGATGATTCGGATCGTTCACAGGCCCCATAGCACCGATAACGGTATTGGGCGCTCGAGTAGAGGTAATTTGATTACCTGGAGCGGTAATGTCTGGCTTTTTCCATTGATGTCCGGCAACGCCACGCGAAGAAAAGCCCGCTAATTCTTTATCAACGGTTCCGGCAGCAACATTGATGACCCAGGGAGCAATGGCATACTTGTTTAATGTATCTTCGTCTGGCCCTGAGTTCGATGCTGCAAATGAAACGATCATACCTTTTTTATAAGCAATAAAAGAGGCGACATTAATGGGATCATGAGGATCAAACTCACTGCCATCACCACTACCCCAACTGTTAGTAATGATGTCGATATCAAGTCGCTCTTGGTTTGCGATGGCATATTCGAAGCCAAGCAACGCATATAAAATCGAAATTCCTTCACCGGCCCCCAAACCTACGATTTTGGCTTTTGGTGCAATTCCTGCCATGTAATAGGGGCGTCGCTCATCAGATGCAGATGCAGCGCCCGAGCCTCCCACGGTTCCTGCGACATGAGTACCGTGCCCAGAAGTCGTATCACTATTTAAAACGCCTTCAATGAAAAAGTTTATACCGCCCGCAAGCCCTAAATCGCCAAGAATTTTTACGTTCTCTACCGTTTTATCTCCCAGTGCAAGATCCGGATGTGATGCGTCAACACCAGAATCTAAAACCGCAATAGTGACACCTTCTCCGGTAACCCCATAGTTGTCATGAACGAAATGACCGCCAGTAATTTGTCCTGAGTTATAGTTAGAGTATTGCAACGGTTTATTCGCATAAACACTCACAACATCCGATTGCTGCAACAACAATAGAATTTGAGCAACATTCAGTTTTGCAGCAGCCATAGGGAGCTCATTAAAATACAGAGTATCAACTGCCAGCGTCGACATGATGGAGCTAGAGTTTGCGTCGGACTTAAAAGTAACGATCACTTCTTCGCTCGCTAATGGATTACTGAGAATGGCCTGTATGGCCGGATCAACAATTGCGGCATGTACCCAGCCGCAAACTAAAATCGCCAACAGCGACACACTTCGAATAGCGCGCTTCATATTGTTATTCTCCACTTTGTAATTGGTGGCAATAACATGACAAATTGCAAACGATATGACTATCCGGTAGAACCCCTGAAAGTGAATAAAAGCGCAGGGGTTTTCCCTTATGCTTGCGACACAGGCTCTATAAATTGAATTAACTTTGAAACAATTTTGCGATTTGCGGCGGGAAAGTTCAAGTTCGCTATCTCACTCAAAGCAAACCATTGAACGTCTTGTCCTTCCATTCCTTTTGGATCGCCAGAAAACTTTTCCGTTTTAAAAAAATGCAAACACACACGCT
This sequence comes from Pleionea sp. WD8-19, assembly GCF_055326765.1. NCBI lineage: Bacteria > Pseudomonadati > Pseudomonadota > Gammaproteobacteria > Oceanospirillales > Pleioneaceae > Pleionea > Pleionea sp. WD8-19. The sequence continues at coordinate 56,494 of NZ_JBUZOU010000016.1, forward strand.
TGTCACCGTAGTCGAACTCGACTTTTTCAAATAACCTTGGCGCTTCAATGATGATGTCGAGCTCTTCTTTACACTCTCTGATCAGAGCATCTTCAGCGGTTTCACCAAGATCAATTTTACCGCCTGGAAACTCCCACTTTCCGCCTTGATGTTTTTCAACAGGGCGTTTAGCGAGTAAAACGCGATTATTATGCGTAATAATGGCTGCAGCAACCTGGATCATAGCGATACTGAAAAGCCCGGTAAACGTTTCATATTTTCCGGGCGAGTGCCATCTTCTTGTATTGTAACAAGCAACTTTAATTCAACTTTCCGTGGCACTGTTTGTACTTTTTGCCGGAACCACAAGGGCAAGGATCGTTACGGCCTACTTTAGCCCCTTCACGTACAAAAGGTGTGTGCGCTTTCGCATCATCTTGTTGCGCACCTTCCGGTATCATCGCACTGGTCTGTTGATGCTGAAACTGCATTCTAGCCGCTTCGGCTTCACGACGTCGCTGTTCTTCAACGGCTGCGGCATCTTCCTCAGAACGTACTTGAACTTTCGACAATATGCTGACCACTTCGTGCTTCAACGACATTAGCATCTCAGTAAACAATTCAAACGCTTCTCGCTTATACTCTTGCTTTGGATTTTTTTGTGCGTATCCGCGTAAATGAATTCCCTGGCGCAAGTGATCCATCGCCGCTAAATGTTCTCGCCAATGGGAGTCTAATGTTTGTAGCATGACGGACTTTTCAAAATGGCGTAAAACCGGAGCGCCAACCGCTTCTTCTTTTGCTTTATAGTTCGCAACAACCGCGTTAATAATTTTTTCGCGCAACTTATCTTCGTGCAACTCGTCGTCTTCTTCGAGCCATTTCTTAATTGGCAGCTCGGTCAAGTAATCTTTACGCAAGTGATCTTCAAGTCCTGCGATATCCCACATACTGTCAATGCTCTGTGGAGGAATATACCCACTGATCTCATCGTTCAACACATCGTAACGAATCGCATCAATAGTTTCCGAAATATCATCGGTCGACATTAATTCATGGCGCTGCTCGTAAATAACCTGTCGTTGATCGTTCGCAACATCATCATACTCCAGCAACTGTTTTCGAATTTCAAAGTTACGCGCTTCTACTTTACGTTGCGCATTTTCAATGGCGCGGTTAACCATTTTATGTTCAATGGCTTCATCTTCTTCCCAGCCAAGCTTGCGCAACATATTCACCATGCGCTCTGGTGCAAAAATCCGCATCAGATCATCATCTAAAGAGAGAAAGAAGCGGCTCAACCCCGGATCACCTTGACGACCAGCACGGCCTCGCAACTGATTGTCGATACGACGAGACTCATGGCGTTCGGAACCGAGTATCGCCAAACCACCAGCATCCAAAACCTGTTGATGGCGTTGTTGCCAATCCTGCTCCAATGCTTCAATTTGTTTTTTAATTTCAGCTTCTGGCTTACCTTGCAATTGAGATTGTAATTGCGCAATTTCAGCTTTTAAATTTCCACCAAGCACAATGTCGGTACCTCGACCAGCCATATTGGTAGCAATGGTCACGACTCCTGGACGACCAGCATCGGCAATAATTTCCGCTTCTTGCGCATGAAATTTGGCATTTAACACCTTATGAGGAAATTTCTTTTTCTTCATAAGAGCAGACAATAATTCGGAAGTTTCAATGGAAGCCGTACCCACTAGAACCGGTTGCCCTTTCTCACGGCACTCTTCGATTTGTTCAAGCAAAGCTTTATATTTCGCGTCTCGCGTTAAGAAAACAAGATCCGCCATATCGTTACGGATCATAGGCTTGTTGGTCGGTATCACCACCACTTCCAATCCGTAGATTTGTTGTAATTCAAAAGCTTCGGTATCAGCGGTACCGGTCATACCTGCAAGCTTGTCATAAATTCGAAAATAATTCTGGAACGTGATTGAAGCCAATGTTTGGTTTTCGTTTTGAATGGAGACACCTTCTTTTGCTTCAACGGCCTGATGCAACCCTTCGGACCAACGCCGACCCGGCATGGTACGGCCAGTGTGTTCGTCAACAATAACAATTTCACCATTTTGGACGATGTAATCGACGTCTTTTTTGAACAAGGTGTGTGCACGTAATGCCGCATTAACGTGATGCAATAACGAAATACTTTGCGCGGAGTAAAGTGACTGCCCCTCTGGTAACAAACCAACTTCTGTCAATAACTCTTCTACTCGAACTTGCCCCTGTTCAGTAAAATGCACTTGGCGAGACTTTTCATCGATGGTGTAATCACCTTCTTTTTCGACCACTTCGCTGTCGTCTTCACCATGAACGATTTGCTGTTCCAGTCGTGGAATCAAGCCATTCATTTGTTTGTAAAGAGCGGAGCTGTCTTCTAACGCGCCAGAAATAATCAATGGTGTACGTGCTTCGTCAATTAATATCGAGTCAACCTCATCGACAATAGCAAAGTTCAATTCACGCTGAACTTTTTCTTCAAGACTAAACGCCATGTTATCGCGTAGATAGTCAAAACCAAATTCATTATTGGTACCGTAAGTAATATCACACCCGTAAGCTTGTTGTTTTTCTGGATGCGACTGCCCGGATAGCACACAACCCACCGACAAACCCAAAAACTCATACAAAGGACGCATCCAATCGGCGTCACGTTGTGCCAAATAATCGTTCACTGTAATGATATGAACCCCTTTACCACTAAGTGCATTTAAGTAAGCGGGTAAAGTGGCTACCAGTGTTTTACCTTCACCGGTACGCATCTCGGAAATTTTGCCTTCGTGCAGCACCATGCCCCCGATTAACTGCACATCGAAATGACGCATTTTCATAACGCGCTTACCAGCTTCGCGAACGACCGCAAAGGCTTCATGCAGCAGCTCATCCAGCGTTTCGCCTTTTTCCAGGCGCTGTTTAAACTCCGTGGTTTTTGATTGCAGTTGTTCGTCGGTTATTTTTTCTAGCTCGGCCTCGAAGCTGTTAATAACATCAACTCGCTTTTGTAATCGTTTTAAAATGCGTTGATTTCGACTACCAAAAATCTTGGTTAAAAATTGTCCGAACATGTCGTTTCTCTTATCTTTATAAAATGCGTTCGCCTTTCTAAGGCACCGCATTGTACCTTATTAACCCGGCCGGTAAAACGCATTACCGACTAGGATACGCACAATCGATGTGTTCCACAGCATCGCCTGGAAGTGAAGCAAACTTAATGGGGCTGTAGCAACAAAAAACAAGGGGACTCAAGCGTGTTTATCTTTCATTTATCATCAATGAAAGATAAACACGCTTTAATACAAAAGAAAAAGACAAAAAAGCCGGCGATTGCCGGCTCTCTTTATGATTTGCTGCTCCGATTAATATATCGCAACGGATTAATCTGCTTACCGTCTTTAAGAATTTCATAATGGACGTGTGCGCCTGTTGAACGGCCAGAGTTGCCCATTTTTGCAATTTGCTGATTTTTCTCAATCACTTGGCCAACTTCAACCAACGCTTCTTTATTATGAGCGTATCGAGTGACGAATCCGTCGCCGTGGCTGATCTCAACCAACAAACCATAGCCGTATCGCTCACCAACAAAAGTCACAACACCCGCTGCGGTTGATATTACTGCCGAACCTTCTTTGCCTGCGAAATCTACCCCAGCATGCCAAGCTGGACGTCCTGTGAAAGGATCAGTACGGCGTCCATAAAAAGATGACATCCATCCTTTTTCAATCGGTCGACCAGAAATATATCGCTCTACCCCAATATGTTTATCTAATACCAATGACTCTAATGCCGATAACTGTTGTTCTCGACTCAGTAACTGCGAGCCTAAATCGTCAAGTAAACTGAAAAAGTCAGGAGAAGTTGCTTTCTCTACGGACTCATCCAACTCCTCTGGCCCACCAATAGCCGGTGGCACACCAAAATTAAACTCTTTCGCATCAAGCCCTGCAATGCCAGCAATACGTGCACCTGCAGCATCCAGTCGACGAACATGTGCTTGTAGAATTCCAAGTCGAGCCGTTAACGCATTCAGTTGCTTTTGCGACATGGCTTTGGCTTTTTCCAGCTCCTGGCGTTGATCACTGAGTTGGTTACGCCAATTATCGATTGTATCTTCATCAACCTTAGCTAGGAGACCTTGGTATTTTGCGAACTGATAACCACCGACGGCAGTGATTACCGGTAACGCTAATGCAAAAGCCACCAGAGCAAAAATGCCTGCTTTGGTCACTTTTAAGCTTCGGATCCCATGACGAGATCGCTGTAAAATGGTAAAACTCATTTATCCAACACCCTTAGCGAATTTAAGTGTCACCCTTTTTGAGAGCGGGGACTTTGTTTTTGTTATAATGCGTTATTCCGTTTTAGATCCCCTAGTTTATCATCTGAGAATCTCAAATGAAGCAACATTTGCCAGAGCCTATCAATATCATATCGGACAAAGCTGAAGGATCTTTAAGGCTAATTTTGGACAATTTAGCAAAAATCAAGCAGTTAGACAAAATAGTTAAAACTAAATTGAGCTCAAAGTTACAACCGCATTGCCGAATTATCAACTATCGAGATAGCGTACTTGTTATTGCAACCGAGTCCAGTATCTGGGCAACCCGGTTAAAGTTCGAATTACCACAGCTACTTTCTCGACTTCGTAACGATGGATTTCCTGGACTTGCAGCAATTGATGTAATCGTTTCGGAGTCGCTACACAAAAACTAGAACGCCATATACCAAAACGCCAAAGTCCTGCAAAAAGACTTTGGCGCAAACCTATTATAAGCCTTCACACCGATAAGATCGGATTCATAATGTAAGAAATCGGTGCTGCTGTAGCGTCTTCAAAAGTGACCGTTTCCCAGGCTTCTTCGTCAGCTATTAAAGCTCTCAACAATTTATTGTTTAAAGCGTGACCCGATTTAAAACCGGAAAAAGCGCCAACGAGACTATTACCTAACAAATAGAGGTCGCCTATCGCATCCAGTATTTTGTGTTTTACGAATTCGTCTTCATAGCGCAAGCCATCTTCATTAAGAATGCGATAATCATCAAGCACTATGGCATTTTCTAGGCTTCCGCCCTGCGCGAGGTTTTTAGATCGCAGATACTCAATATCATTCATAAAGCCAAAGGTACGTGCTCGGCTGACTTCTTTAACAAATGAAGTACTGGAAAAATCGATAACAGATGTTTGTGCACGCTCTTTAAATACTGGGTGCTCAAAGTCAATGGTAAATGAAACTTTGAAGCCATCAAAGGGTTCAAACACGGCTTTCTTGTCGCCATCTTCAACCACCACGCGCTTTTTAATTCGAATGAACTTTTTCGCTTTGCTTTGCTCCTCAATCCCTGCGGATTGAAGCAAAAATACAAATGGCCCTGAACTGCCATCCATAATGGGTACTTCAGGTGCAGATACATCTATATAGGCATTATCAATACCTAATCCGGCCATCGCGGCCAACAAATGTTCAACAGTGGAAATTCGGACATCGCCTTTAACCAGGCAAGTTGATAACGTGGTATCACCTACGTTTTCAGGAGCGGCAGATATTTCTACGACAGGATCGAGATCAACGCGTCGGAATACGATACCGGTATCAACCGGAGCGGGGCGTAAAGTCAGGTACACTTTCTCACCCGTATGCAAACCAACACCGGTTGCCCGAATGGCAGTTCGCAATGTGCGTTGTCTAATCATTAAGCGTTACTCCACAATATTGTCTAACTAGGAGTTCCGTTCCGGATCTGCCATCCATGAAGGGGCGTGATCCTACCAGATCCCATTAGGCATGGAAATAAATTTAGAGCATTTTTTACTCAATATGCAAAATATATCAACTTTTCCATGCCTATTTATCATTTTTACGCATCTCATTGATATTTGAGAAGTTCTCAATATGAGTTATTTATCAATTAAAATGTAACTCACGAATAAAAAACGGCCGCAAACAGACGCAGAAGGGGGGCATCTGTTTGCCAGCATCGTTCACTCAAGCGTGCTTGAGCTGTCGCTCTTGTACCACTAAGATCAGTCGGCTTGTTTTCGCAAAAACGCAGGAATATCGAGGTAGTCCATATCGCTACCGACCGCTTTCGCTTCACCACCGTTTTGTTTACGAATCACCGTTGGCCGATCCAATTTTTGATAATCCGTTGTGCCGTCTGGCTTTTTCGCTTCTTGAGTATTCGAAACCAATTTTACCGCTTGCTCGCCTTTGGCCAGAAGACCCGTTGCCACCACTGTGACTCTCAACTCATCATTAAGTTCCGGATCAATTGCTGTTCCAACAACTACCGTGGCTTCCTCGGAGGCAAAGTCCTGAACGATACTACCCACTTCAGCAAACTCATCAATGCTCAGATCTTCACCACAAGTAATGTTCACCAAAATTCCGCGAGCACCCGACAAATCCACATCTTCCAGCAAAGGACTGGCAACCGCTGTTTCAGCAGCAATTTTTGCACGATTGTCACCAGAAGAAATTCCGGTTCCCATCATGGCCATTCCCTTTTCTGACATGACGGTTTTTACATCGGCAAAATCGACATTGATTAAGCCCGGTCGCGTGATCAATTCGGCAATGCCTTGTACCGCACCGTGCAATACGTCGTTGGCAGCACGAAACGCTTCGGTTAAGGCTTTTCCTTTAAGCACGGATAAAACCTTGTCATTAGGAACAATGATTAACGAATCCACATGACGACGTAATTCAGCGATCCCTTCTTCCGCTACCGTCATCCGTTTCTTCAATTCAAAGAAAAAAGGTTTTGTCACAACCGCAACGGTCAAAATCCCCATTTCTTTTGCAATTTCCGCAACAATAGGTGCCGCGCCGGTTCCGGTACCACCCCCCATTCCCGCTGTGATAAATACCATATCGGTATCTTTTAAAACGTCCTGGATGCGCTCACGATCTTCCAACGCAGCTTGACGTCCCACCTCCGGATTAGCACCTGCTCCCAAACCTTTGGTGATGCTGCCACCCAATTGAATGGTTGTGCGTGCATTAGAACGACCTAGTGCTTGTGCATCGGTATTAGCACAAACAAATTCAACACCGTCGATATTGGCGGCAAGCATGTGTTCTACAGCATTACCTCCACCACCACCCAGGCCGATCACCTTGATAACTGCATTGTCCTGACAGTTATCGATCAGTTCAAACATATTAGGCATAGTTATTTCCCCTTCTTATTACAACTTCTCGATTTACACTTTTAAAAACCACTGAACCAGTTTCTCATACGCTCAAAGATAGAAGTAAAACTTCCATTTTGTCTTGGCGAATAATGGTATTCTTTGGTTTGTTGATGTCCGTACAACAACAGACCGACGCCTGTTGCATAAATCGGATTACGCACGACATCCGACAAACCTTTTACAAACTGTGGCATACCCAATCGCACTGGCATATGAAACACTTCTTCTGCAAGTTCGATCAGCCCTTCCATTTTTGAAGAGCCTCCTGTTAGCACCACTCCTGCCGGAATGATTTCTTCGAAACCACTGCGGCGTAATTCAGCCTGAATTAAGTTAAATAATTCTTCATAACGAGGCTCAACAACTTCCGCTAAAGTTTGACGAGACATACGTCTTGGTGCGCGCTCTCCTACACCCGGAACTTCGATGGTGTCTTCGAGCGAAGTTAACTGTCGCAAAGCACAAGCGTATTTTATTTTGATGTCTTCAGCATGTTGCGTTGGTGTACGTAAAGCAACGGCAATGTCGTTTGTCACTTGATCTCCAGCAATCGGAATGACTGCCGTATGACGAATCGCACCTTCGGTAAAAATGGCTATATCCGTAGTACCGCCTCCAATATCAACCAGACAAACACCCAGCTCTTTTTCATCTTCCGTCAACACCGAATAACTCGATGCCAACTGCTCTAAAATGATATCGTCGGTATCGAGTCCACATCTGCGCACACATTTAACGATGTTTTGCGCTGCGCTTACCGCTCCGGTTACCATATGCACTTTCGCTTCGAGTCGTACACCAGACATACCGATAGGCTCGCGAATACCTTCCTGATTGTCGATCACAAACTCTTGTGGTAATACGTGAAGAATTTTTTGATCCGCCGGAATAGCAACTGCTTTTGCCGCATCAATAACACGATCCACATCCTGCGCGTTCACTTCCTGATCTCGAATCGCTACAATGCCATGCGAGTTCAAACTTTTTATATGGCTTCCCGCAATGCCGGTAAATACAGAATGGATTTGACAACCCGCCATCAACTCGGCTTCTTCTACAGCACGCTGAATCGATTGCACCGTAGATTCAATATTAACAACCACACCTTTTTTCAAACCGCGTGATGGATGCGAACCAATACCAATAATATCGATTTGATCATTTGCATTCACTTCACCAACAATGGCAACCACTTTCGAGGTACCGATATCCAGCCCTACAATCAATTTCTTTTCCGGCGCTCTTGTCATAATAATTCTCTTTTAACCCCGTTACTTTTCGGCAACCTGCTGTTCGGGTAATTCAGGTTGCCAGCCGACCGCAACGCCCGACTGATAACGTAAATCAATGTAAGCCACTTGCGTATTCCGCTGCATTTTTATTTGCTCTATCACTACTAAAAAACGCTCCAATCTTTCCGTTAGATCTTTCTTTCCTAAATGTAATTCAATATTGTTCGCTAGTTTCATCGTCCAGCCATTGTGCGCACTAAACTTTAGATGCGTTATCCGAAAGTCGTCCTGTGGCATTTGCTCAGAAAAAAAGTGATACATGGATAGTAAATCCGAAATCTGTCCATAGTGACCTTCTAATTTTGGCAAATCGGTAAACTGACTTGCATTATCCGGACTGAATACAACGCCTTCTTGACTGATTAATTGACTATCGTTTAAGTTAAGCCAAGGCTGATGCTCTTCAACCTCTACGAGCAATATGTTGGGCCAAACTTTTCTTGCCGAAACCTCTTTTAACCAAGGATGCGTCAGTAAAAGTTTCGATACCTGTTCCACATCAAGGGTAAAAAACGATTGATCAATTTTTTGCTTTATAAACTGTTCAAGTTGTTCGGCAGAAACAAATTCAGCGTGATTGTTAATTCGAACATTCCAAGACTGTACGGACTGATTTTTTGAATCTTGATCGACCACCTCGATTGATGCGCTGGCTCTAAACTCCAATTGTTGCCACCATACCGTGACTTTTGGCGCCGACCAATAAACCAACCCTGCCAAAGCGGTTACAAACACACCGGCAAATGAACGACGCAACAAACCACTCAAATTGCGAGAAGGCGCGCTATTTTTTACGGTCGCCATACGGCGTTTACGGCTACTCATAAACTGGTTTTCAAAATTTCCAATGTCAGTTGGTCAAAATCTATTCCGGCCTGTTTCGCAGCTTTCGGCACCAAGCTAGACTCTGTCATTCCCGGAACTGTGTTGGCTTCAAGTAATTTAAAGCTATTGTTGGCTTTGTCTCGAATAAAATCGACACGTCCCCAACCGCTACATCCCAATGCTTTAAAAGCTTGCAATGCAATATGTTGTATTTCCTGTTCTTCTTCTTCACTCAATCCACTTGGACAAAAATACTGTGTTTCAGTGGAGTGATATTTCGCTTCGTAATCATAAAATTCACGAGGCGTTACCATACTGATACTGGGTAACGCTTTGTCATGTAAAATCGAAACCGTGTATTCACAACCATCAATAAAAGACTCAACCAGAACTTCATTATCGTATTGACGAGCTGACTTTATGGCTTTCGCTAAACTGCTCACCGAGGTTACCTTACTCATCCCTACACTCGAGCCTTCATGTACAGGTTTCACAAAAAGCGTTGGTCCCAATCGCGCAATAATATTACGCAAGCTGTTTTCGTTAACATCAAAATCTAAGTCCACCAAAACATGTGCAGCCACAGGAAGCCCTAACGCTTTCCAAATCATTTTGCTGCGCCATTTATCCATAGCAATGACCGAACTTTGCACACGACAACCGGTGTAAGCAATGCCCATATACTCGAGCACGGCCTGAATGGTGCCGTCTTCTCCGCCACGACCATGTAATGCAATCCATGTGCGATCCACTGCAAGTGATTTAAGCTCGCTGATGTTTTGCTCCTTTGGATCAAATGCAATTGCATCCACACCTTTGCGTAGCAAGCCGTTTAATACTGCAGTTCCTGACTTCAATGAAATATCACGCTCAGCGGAGCTTCCTCCCATAAGTACGGCAACTTTACCAAATTGTTTTTTTACATCGACCGTCATCACATCAACTCTTTATAAAAACCGAATGTTTATTGTCTGCCCAGTTTTTTGCCAGGCGACCAATATCACCCGCCCCCTGAGTTAGCACCAGATCACCGTCTTCCAAAACACCCGCAATTAACTCTTGTAATTTTTCTGTGGATTCCACATAAATAGGATCCAGCTCACCGCGTTGCCGAATACTGCGACACAACGATTTACTATCGGCACCAGCAATCGGCTTTTCCCCTGCAGCATAAACATCAAGCAACAACAACACATCCACTTCCGATAATACAGAAACAAAATCTTCATAGAGATCACGCGTTCGCGTATAACGATGCGGTTGGTAAACCATGACCAATCGCTTATTTGGCCAACCTTCGCGTACTGCTTCAATGGTCGCCTTAACTTCGCGAGGATGATGACCATAATCATCCACCACTTCGACTTCACCTTGGTAATCGGGTGAGCTCGCGCACGGAAACACACCGTAAGAGTGAAACCTTCGACCAATGCCCTGAAAGTTAAGCAATGCTTCTTTGATGGCATCCTCTTTTACACCTTCTTCAATACCCACAGTAATTGCGGCCAGAGCATTTAATACGTTATGTTTACCGGGTAAATTTAAATCGATCGCAATGGGGCGCGAGCCTTTTTTACGCACGACCTGAAAGCGACTCACATTGCCAACTTGCGAAAAGTCTATCGCTCGATAATCCGCTTTTTCATCGAAACCATAAGTTACATAAGGTCGAGATATTTTCGGCAATAACTCTTTAACGATAGGATCATCGATACACAACACTGCAAGTCCATAAAAAGGCAAGTTATGAATAAAGTCGATAAAAGTTTGTTTTAAACTGTCGAAATCACCGTAGGTATCCATATGATCCATATCGATGTTTGTGACAACACTCACCATCGGCTGTAAATGCAAAAAGCTGGCATCGCTTTCATCGGCTTCAGCAATAAAATAACGACTGGTTCCCAATCGTGCGTTACTCCCCGCACTGTTAAGCACACCGCCAATCACAAAGGTTGGATCTAACCCACCTTTCGCACATACGGTTGTGATCAAGCTGGTTGTTGTTGTTTTTCCATGCGTCCCAGCAATCGCAATTCCATGACGATACCGCATCAACTCGGCCAACATTTCAGCTCGACGAACAACCGGTATACGTCGCGTACGGGCGGCCTCAACTTCTGCATTGGAAGACGAAATTGCACTGGATACTACGACTACGTCGGCACCCAACACGTTATTCGCTGCGTGGTTAAACATAATATCCGCGCCCATAGAAACCAAGCGATCGGTGACCGGGCTTTCCGAACGATCCGAACCGGAAATTTCATACCCCTGATTCAAGAGCACTTCGGCAATTCCACTCATTCCAACACCACCGATACCGACAAAGTGAATGCGTCGGATCCGGCGCATTTCAGGAATTGGAAAATTTTGTACTTTTTTCTTCATGCCGCTTTACTCTTTATCAAATCTTCACACAGATCTGCGATTTGGGTACTGGCTTGCAATAAGCCTTTTTGTTTTGCCCTTGTCGCCATTTCTGTTATTTTATTTCGATTCTGAACCAAGTCGATTAATTCTTCTTTCACCCGTGCAATATCCGACTGTGCAACCAACACTGCCGCGTGCTCATTTGCCAGGCTTTCAGCATTTTTCGTTTGATGATTATCCACCGCATAGGGATAAGGGATAAAAATTGCAGCTAAACCAATCGCTGAAACTTCACTGACCGTTAATGCACCAGCACGGCAGATCACTATATCAGCCCATTGATACGCTTGGTCCATATCGTGAATGTACTCTTTAACTTCTGCCTCAACATTTTGATACCTTTGCTTAACGAGTGCTTCATTTCCTTTTCCGGTTTGATGCATCACACAGATTTGCTTCGCCGCAATCATTGGTGATAACAACCCGGGCAATTCGTCGTTAAACACTTTTGCACCGCGGCTCCCACCTACGATTAAAATATTAACGGCTCGACGACCTAAACTGGGCCGTTCAAAATCACGTATATTGACTAACGATGCGCGTAACGGATTGCCCGTTGTTTTTACTTTTTCAGAAGCCGCAAAGGAACCCGAAAAAGCTTCACAAACCACACTAGCAAATTTGGCCAACCAACGATTGGTCATTCCGGCAACAGCGTTTTGCTCGTGGATCAACAACGGCTTTCGACTTAATACTGCAGCCAATCCACCTGGCCCACTCGCAAACCCACCAAAACCGACCACCAACCGAATGTTTCGCTTTCGAATTATCGCCATCGATTTCACAACGCAGTTAGCTATCACAAAGGGAGCTTTAAGCAAGGCCAATTTACCTTTGCCTCGCACACCAGAAACAGCAAGTAGATCCATGTCAATCGCTTCGCGCGAAACTAACTCCTGCTCCATTCCACCTTGAGAGCCCAGCCAACTCACTTGATAGCCCCGTTGCATTAATTCTTTTGCTACCGCTAATGCGGGATAAATATGTCCACCAGTTCCACCCGCCATGATCATGATTGAGGGCATTGACTCAGTCATCTTGCTGCCCTCCTTTATTCACCGGTTGTTTGTTTTGCTGCAATTGCGTTTCGTAGTTAACTCGCAATAAAATCCCAACCGCAATACAACACATGACCAAGCTGTTACCGCCGTAACTGATAAACGGCAATGTCAAGCCCTTGGTTGGTAAAGCACCACTGCTTACTCCGATGTTTACTATCACCTGCAATATAAGCCAGATACTTATGCCATACGCCAAATAGGCGGCATAAGCTTGTTGCTGCTTTAATGCCTCTCGCGCAATTCTCATTCCACGCAAAAACAACATCATAAAAATGGCCATCACTATCGTAACGCCAACAAAACCAAATTCTTCAGCGAAAACAGCAAACACAAAATCGGTATGCGCTTCAGGTAAGTACGACAGTTTTTGAATACTGTTACCCAACCCTTCACCAAACCACTCCCCTCTACCGTAAGCAATCAACGATTGCGTTAACTGATACCCAGAACCATAGGGATCTTTCCAGGGATCCAAATACACCATTAATCGTTCATAACGATACGGCTGACTGATGGCCACACCAAACAAGGCAACACCAACACAACAACTGAGCAAAATAAATTGCCAAAGTTTTGCGCCCGCTAAAAACATCATACTCAATGTGGTTACTGTAATTACCGCTGCCGCTCCAAAGTCGGGTTCTGCTACCAATAAGACGGTGATTAAACTGACAACCAGTAATGGTTTAATAAAACCACGAATCTGTGTTTGCAATTCATCGGTTCGACGTACCAAGTAGCCTGCCATATAGGTAATCACAAACAATTTAACCAGTTCAGAAACCTGTAAAGTTATCGGTCCTAACGCAATCACCCGTTTGCTGCCATTCACTGTTCGACCAACCAACAAAACCACGACCAAAAGCAAAATTGCAAAGATCAATAACCAAGGGCCGTATTTTTGCCACAGCTCAATTTTAATGCCTAAGGTGACAAAACAACCGACTAAAGCAACCGCCAAATAAACAAAATGTCTTTGCACATAATACAAAGGATTCTGCGGCACCATTTTTTCCGCATAAGGTATAGACGTTGACACTATCATCATGCCACCAATTGCCAACAACACCAGTAACATCCACAGTAAGCGTGTGTCTAAGGCTTGGGTTATATTAAGCGTTAGTGCTTTTGAACTGCTCATTCAGCCTCCTGCACTAGTTGCACGAAATGATCACCACGCGCCTGATAGTTCGCATACATATCGAGACTGGCACAGGCCGGAGAAAATAAAACGATATCTCCAGCATTAAGAATGGCTTTGATATTTCGAACCGCTTCATTCAGATCGGAAACCTGTTCACAAACGTCAGCTGGTAGTACTCGCGTAAATAGAGCGGCATCTTTTCCAAATACCCAGGTTTTACGTACATGTTGCAAAATTTTGGGAACCAGCTCTGTAATATCAGCACCTTTCGCGTCGCCACCCGCAATTAAATACAGTGGCCGATTCATTTTCGCAAAGCTATTAATTGCTGCGAGCGCCGCACCAATATTGGTTGCTTTAGAATCATTGATCCATAACACACCATCGTGGCTTGCAACGGTTTGGCAGCGATGAGCAAGCCCCGGATAGTCACACAATGCCCGCTTCATATCGGACGAATAATTAATTTTCACCAACTGCAACAATGCGATACAAGCCGCCAGATTTAACCCGTTGTGAGTGCCTTTTAATTGCGACTCCGTTTCACTTAATAAATGCACATTGTTTTGTGTAATAACAAATCCTTCGGCATTCGACTCCACTCGAATATCCGCACTTTTTCCCGCTCCAAAGCTCAGTCTTTTTTCCGGTAATAAATCATCCAATGTTTTTTCGTCATCCAGATTAATCGCTACCGACTCCGTCATTCGATAGAGTCGTTTTTTCACTGCAGCATATTCTTCCAATGAATGATGACGATCCAGATGATCCGCACTGATATTTAACACCGATGCGGCTTGTGCATGCAGGCTGCTTAATGATTCGATCTGAAAACTCGACAATTCCAAGACATAAAATTCCGGCTGCTGCTCACGCAATAAATCCAACACGGGTGTACCAATATTACCGGCAACTATAGTTTTAATATTCAGTCGATTGAGCACAAAACCCAAACAATCACAGACCGTTGATTTACCATTGGAACCAGTGACAGCGATGATGGGTCGAGTGCATTCCTGTGCAAACAATTCAACATCACCCACTACTGGAATTCCCGCTTTGCGAACTTCTTCGAAAACTGGCGTTTGAGTATCGATTCCCGGACTGACAATGATTAACGAAGTATCGAGCAGCTTTCTTAACTCAAACTCACCACAATGAACTTCAACGCCTGGATAGTCTCGTTTAAACGCTTGTAACTTGGGTGGTTCGCTACGAGAATCCATCACTTTGACCGGCCAGTCTTTATGCAGACAATAGTTCACGCAAGAGATCCCGGTAATACCGAGTCCTATTACGATCACTGGCTTGTCAAAGTGCGTTAACATGATTTCGCTTACCGTATTTTCAATGTCGCTAAACCAACCAAAACCAACACCACGGAAATGATCCAAAAACGGACAATGACTCGCGGTTCAGGCCAACCTTTCAACTCATAATGATGATGCAGTGGCGCCATGTTAAAAATTCTCCGGCCGGTGAGTTTGAACGACGCCACCTGTAAGATGACGGAAACGGTTTCCATAACAAACACACCACCCATAATAAAAAGTACTAGCTCCTGCCTTACCGCCACCGCTAAAGTTCCTAGCGCAGCCCCTAAACCGAGCGCACCCACATCCCCCATAAACACTTGTGCGGGATAAGTGTTAAACCATAAAAATCCAAGTCCTGCGCCGACCAATGCACCACAAAAAATGGTCAGCTCTCCGACGCCTACGACATAAGGTATCGCTAGATACTCCGCAAACTTGACGTGGCCAGTAACATAAGCAAATATCCCTAAAGCACCTGCAACTAAAACGGTTGGCAAAATCGCTAAGCCATCCAATCCATCAGTTAAATTGACGGCGTTACTGGTTCCTACAATCACAAAGTAAGTCAAAGGAATAAATAAAAAAGCACCTAAAGCAATACCTACAGTTTTGAAAAAAGGCACGATTAATGTCGTTTCAACGGGCGAGCCAGCCGAATAAAAGAGATAACAGGCGGCCGTGATACCGACTACCGATTGCCAAAAATATTTCCATCGAGCCGGAAGTCCAGTTGGATCTTTTCGTATTAACTTTCGATAGTCATCCACCCAACCGATCACACCAAAGGCCATCGTGGTTAACAACACCACCCACAAATGTCGATTGTCAAGATCACCCCACAATAATGTCGATAATGCGATAGCCACCAAAATCAATGCACCACCCATAGTCGGTGTACCCGCTTTTGATAAATGCGTCTGTGGTCCGTCGTTTCGCACAGTTTGACCAATTTGATAATGCGTCAGTTTTCGAATCATCACCGGTCCGATAAACAACGAAATACCCAACGCAGTAATCACACTGAGAATGGCTCTTAGCGTCAAATAATTAAAAACATTAAATCCTGAGTAATACTGTTGAAGATACTCTGCAAGCCACAATAACATTATTGCGTTCCCCCTAAATGCTGATTCGACCATTGCAGCAAGGGTTCAACGATTTGCTCCATATGAGCACTGCGAGAACCTTTTAACAGAATGGCCATTTTTGTTTTTTGTAATTGTTCAATTAAATATTCCGTTAATTTTTGCTGCGATGAAAAATGAACAGCCGATTCCCCAAAAGCCTGATAGGCAAACTGACTTAAAACACCGATAGTTAACAATTGATCAACCCTGGCATTACGTGCATATACGCCCGCTTTATGATGATACTCGCGCGCTTCCGAGCCCAGTTCGCCCATATCTCCTAAAGCTAAAACCTTTACACCTTGTTGTTGAATGAGCACATCAATTGCGGCCGTTAGCGAGGTGTAGTTTGCGTTATAACTGTCATCAATGATGACGGAGCCATTTTGTAATCGATGGGTTTGCAGTCGACCTTTCACGCCGGAAAAACTTTGTAAATACTCGATAACTTTTTCCAAAGAAAGATCCAGCGCTTTACAAATACTGATTGCGGCGAGTGCGTTATAGACATTGTGTTTTCCGGGCACAGACAGTTGCACGGTTAATTGCTGAGTACCAACGGTTAGCACAAAGGCAACACCGCTTTCACCCTTTGTCTCAATATGTGACGCCTTCACATCCGCCATTTTTTCAATACCGAAAGTGATGGTGCGTTGCTTAATTTTATTACGCCAAAAATCGGCAAAACGATCATCGGCATTGATGACAGCTATACCTTGTTTTTTTAACCCTTCGTAGATTTCACCTTTTGCTTGAGCGACACCCTGCAAATCACCAAACCCTTCCAGATGCGCAGGTGCAACATTATTAATCAAAGCAACATCGGGTGCGGTCATGCCAGAGGTATAAGCAATTTCCCCCGCGTGATTGGCACCCATTTCAATCACTGCAAACTGTTCATCACCGCTCAATCGAAATAGCGTAAGTGGCACTCCAATGTCGTTGTTCAAATTGCCAAAAGTTGCCAGTGTATTGCCAAAGGATTGAAGCACATGATTCAACATTTCCTTAACCGTGGTTTTTCCGACACTTCCGGTTAGTCCAATAAATTCAGCGGATGATTTCTCTCGCACTCGTTTAGCAATCGCCCCCAAAGCAAGCCGCGAATTCTTAACAATCACCTGCGGGCAATCAAAGCTTACACGATGCTCAACCAATAGCGCTTTTGCACCTTGACTGACTGCTTGGTCAACAAAATCGTGCGCATCGAAATTGGTACCCTTTAAAGCAACAAACAAACTGCCTTCACTGTTTTGTCGAGTATCCGTGTTAATGCAGCTCACTTTTACATCATCACCAATCAATTTACCCTGAGTGACATTCGCAATTTCAGAAAGCATCAGTGAAATCATGCGACTCTCCCCGCTAAAACTTCTTTAGCTGCTTCAATATCACTAAAGTGAATTTTTTCATTTCCCAGAATTTGGTAATCTTCGTGACCTTTTCCCGCCACCAAAATCACATCCTTATCATTTGTGATCGATACGGCTTGCGCAATAGCATCACGACGACTACTGATGTAATTTACCAATTCCGGTTTTTTCAACCCCTCGCGCATATCATTAATGATCACAGCAGCATTTTCAGTCCGAGGGTTATCGTCAGTAAAAATGACTGTGTTGGAATACTTTTCTGCCACTCGCGCCATTAACGGCCGTTTACCCGGATCGCGATCGCCACCACAACCAAAAACGGTGACTATTTTGCCATTACAATGTTCTCGGGTAGCTTTTAATGCCTGTTCCAATGCATCGGGTGTGTGTGCGTAGTCGATGATAATTAATGGTTGCTCGGGTACGCGAACCAACTGCATACGCCCTGTCACCGACTTCAATTGATTGACAATTTCAAAAATGGCATCCGCATTACTTAACTTAATACCGAGTACAGCAACAACAGAAAGTAAGTTATAAAGATTAAAGCGACCAATCAAAGGAACTTTCAGTCGCCCCTTACCCCAAGGCGTAAAAACATTTGCACGAATTCCCTTTAAAGTGAGCCGAATATCTTCTGCCCAAATCCAGTTTTGCAAATCCGCTCCTTCTAATGGTTGCTCTAAGGTTACAAAAAGTTTTCTTGCCTTTATGGTTTTGTCTTTACGTAATTTACGACCAAAACGATCATCGACATTGATCACAGCCCACTTAAGACCTGAATGTAAAAACAATTGTTTTTTGGCGTCACCATAAGCTTCCATGGTTTTATGATAATCAAGATGATCGCGCGATAGGTTAGTAAATACAGCAACATCAAAGTTTACTGCGGTTACCCGACCTTGAACCAGTCCGTGTGACGACACTTCCATTGCGGCATTTGCACAACTGTAACTGACCGCCTTTGCCAATTCTTTTTGCAACGTTATTGCATCGGCCGTAGTGTTTTCATTTGGCATTTGCGCGCCGAACGGCCCACATCCCAAGGTGCCCAATGTCCAGCAACAACCATCTATCAGATGCAACGCTTGTGCTAACATTTGTACGCAACTCGACTTACCATTGGTACCTGTCACGCCAATCATATTCAAAAATTGAGAAGGATGCTGGTAAAAAAGATCTGCAATAGCGCTCAATCGCTGAGACAAATTTGGCACCAGCCAGCAAGTAATCGCTTGTGATTCGCATGCTTTAAGCATCGTATGTTGAACATCGGCTGCATCACACAATACAAAAATAGCTCCCTGAGAAATCGCGCTGTCGATGTAGTTACGTCCATCTTGCAAATGTCCGATCACAGCAACAAACCCATCACCAGGATTTACTTCACGACTGTCTAGTGTAAGATTTTTGATTTCCAGCTGTTTGTCACCACAATAACAGGTCACATCAGGCCATAAAGACTGCAGCTGCTCGAAGTGTATGCGATTAACCACGCGCACCTCCAAGACCCACTTTTTCTTCAGCTATTTGCATGTTTTTATCCGGCTTAACATTCAGTAACCGCAACGCTTGTTCCGCGACTTTAGAGTAAACAGGTGCAGCAACATCACCGCCGTAATAAACATCACCATCCGGCTCATCCAACATAACCACCATTGCAATTTTGGGATTACTTACAGGTGAAATTCCGGCGAAAAATGACAAATACTCATCGCCATAACCACCTTTAATGGCTTTGCGGGCAGTTCCGGTTTTACCCGCTGTTCGATAAGATTCCAATGCAGCACCCGTTGCCGTTCCACCTTCACTAACAACGGTTTCCATCATTGCTAATACTTTTCTGGCGTTCGCTTCTGAAAATATCCGTTGCTCTGCTAATGGCTTTTCTAATTTTAAAAAGGACACAGGCCGTTTGATTCCGCCACTACCTAAAACAGCGTATGCCTGCGCCAGTTGCAGCGGGGTTACTTGAAACCCATACCCATATGCCATAGTTGCTTTTTCAAATTGCGTCCAGTTAGGTCGCACTGAAAATTTTCCGGCACTTTCACCAGGAAAACCGCTACCAGTGTCGAGTCCAAATCCCAGTTTAAAAAACGTATCCAAGAAAGTTTCATCATTCAAAGCCAAGGCCAACTTTGTGACGCCGACGTTGCTGGATTTTTGTAAAATTTTTGTAACGGTCACAGTGCCTAAATTAACACCATCACGCACCCAGTTATTACTGACTTTGAGTTTTCCTGGGCTCGTGGTGATTAATGTATTGGGCTTTACAATTTGATTTTCCAGCGCGGTTAATACAGTAAATGGTTTAACCGTAGAGCCTGGCTCAAACATATCCGTTACGGCACGGTTGCGTGTCAATTGCGGTTTGCGTTGATCGCGACGATTCGGATTATAAGATGGCTGATTCACCATCGCGATAACTTCACCGGTATCAATATCGATAATCACGACACTGCCGGCTCGAGCACCGTGTCTGAGTACTGCCGCTTTTAATTCTCGATAAGCTAAAGCCTGTATACGAGAGTCAAGGCTCAAGATAATATCTTCACCCTGCTTAGCATCATCAACGATCCCTTTGTCTTCGATGACGTTACGTTGCAAATCGACAACGACTTTTTTCTTTCCAGGGTCGCCAATCAATACCTTGTTAAACGCTTTTTCGATACCTTCGAGACCATTTGCATCAATGCCAGTAAACCCCACAATATGAGCATTAATTTCTGCTGTAGGGTAATATCGACGTTGCTCGGCTTGCAAATAAACGCCATCAATAGCTAAACGATGAATAATTTGCGCTTGCTCAGGATGCAGTTGCCGCTTTAACCAAACAAATCGCTTGCCACTGCGCTGTTGAACAAAATGATTCAGTTCCGCTTGTGACATTTCCAGCAAAGTCGCTAATTGTTGCCAAGCTCGGGAATGTAAAATGGAAGGCGATTTTAACAATGTCGCCGGATCAATCCACACCGACTCCACCGGAATACTTCGTGCCAACTCGATACCGTTTCGATCACTGATAACGCCCCGTCGCGTTTCTATACCTTGCAAACGCACACTCCGCTTATCCGCTTCGTCGGACAAGCGACCTGACTGGTAAATTTGTAAATAAGCAGCTCGTCCAAGAATGGCAACAAATACCAAACCAATAACACCCAGCATTACCAGGTAACGCCAGGTGCATAATGGAATGCCTTTTGGTTTTCTTGCTTGCCCCATTTACTGCTTACTCATTGTGTTAATTTTCCACCAACACCTCGTCGTTGGCGACAACATTTTTCATCGCCAATTTATTTTTGGCTAAGCTTTCGATGCGATTGTGTTCAGCCAAAGCCCCCTGTTCGAGTCGCAACGCCTCCCATTCCATTTCCAGCTGATATTGCTCGTGCTTGAGTTGCTCTAGCAAAGCCGTTTTATTTCGAACTTGATGTGTCGTATAAGCGACTAAAATCGCATTAAACCAAACGGCAATTGCCAGCAATAAAACCCATCGACTCATCGATAACTTTTGCAGCAAAATCACTGGCAATGAAATTTCAAGTCGTTGTTTAATGAGCTGCCAAAACTTCATAACTTTTGAGCTACGCGCATAATGGCACTTCGAGATCGAATGTTCTCACCGACTTCGTTCTCACCCGGCTTTACCGGTTTTCCCAATAACTTTAATTGAGGTTTTATATCTTCAGCTCTCACTGGCAAGTCTTTCGGAAAGTCATCGCCTTTTGCGAGCTTTTTAAAAAATCGCTTTACGATGCGATCTTCTAATGAATGAAAACTGATCACCACCAAACGACCACCTACCGCGAGTATATCGAACGCAGCGGCCAATCCTTGCTCAAGATCAGACAGCTCCTGATTAATAAAAATCCGAATCGCCTGAAAACTGCGTGTTGCCGGATGCTTACCCGGATCTTTTTTGGGTACCGCTTCATCTATCAGCTTTGCCAGTTGATGGGTGGTTTGTATCGGATGCTCCTCTCGTGTTTCTATAATTTTTCGTGCAATACGTGTCGCAAATCGTTCTTCACCATACACTTTTAATACATGTCGTATATCCGCTTCTTTTGCCTTTGCCAACCACTGTGCCGCACTTTGGCCTTTCTCGGGATCCATACGCATATCGAGCGGGCCTTGCTTCATAAAGCTGAACCCGCGCTCGGCCTGGTCCAATTGCGGTGAAGACACGCCCAAGTCGAGTAAAATGCCCGTTACGCAGCCTGTCAGTTGTCGCGCTTCGATCTGCGACTTCATATCAGCGAAACTGCAATGACAAATTTCAAAGCGCGCATCGTTAACAAAGTTTTTTTCGGCAAAGTCGATGGCCTGTGGATCTTTGTCAAACGCTACCAAACGACCGTTTTCACCGAGCGCATTGAGGATCAACCGGCTGTGACCACCACGACCGAAAGTGCCATCGATGATCACACCATCGCCTGCAACATCGAGGGCGTCTACCGCTTCTTGCAACAGAACCGAGTCGTGTAATGCCTGAGTACTCATGGTTAAAACGCCAGATCGGGTAATTGTTCGGAGTCGAAGCTTTCGTCAGCCAGCAATGCCAGATCTTGAGCTTCCTGAGCTTTCCACTGAGCCTCATCCCAGATTTGAAAGGTTTCACCCTGACCGACCAACATGAGTTCTTTGTTCAAATCGGCAAACGCTCGAAGTTCGGCCGGCAACAACAAACGACCGTTGGAATCCATATCCACTTCTTTGGCGGAACCTATCGTAACGCGCTTAAACATTCGATAAGCCGGTTTGCTGCTGGGCAATGCACGGACTTGCTCTTCGAAATCTTCCCAGTTGTGGAGTGGGAACAAAAGGAGATTGGGGGTATCGAGTTCGTAGGGGTTTTTAGTGACAACCATGCGTCCGTTGCAAATATCGGCGAGGCGATCGCGATAGCGGGCCGGGATAGCTATCCGACCTTTCGCATCTAAATTGATAGAATTTGCGCCTCGAAACACGATTCACCCTCTTAATGACCCATTCAGCGTCCTGAATGAGCCATTGTGATCCACAATTTGTCACTATTCTCCACTTCTGTACACTATAGGTATGGCCTAAATCACAGTCAAGAAAAAATCTCGCTGAAAGAATAAAATTTTTCCTTATTTCACAATAAGTTAGATGTGGATCACAGAATGCGAGTAAGTACTTATCAATTAGTTCACTTTTTTCAAAGTATTACTACTTAAACTTAAAGTAATTTCTTAAGAAAGGATGAATTAGACAGTTTTGGAATGAATAATTGATTTAATATTACAAGATTAACTTATTGAGTGAGTGCCAACTTGAAAGTAAGCACAGTCTCACTTGAAAATATAAAAAATGGCTGGCCTGTAAGCCGGATTCTGTCGTGGACAGTCATTCTTCTAGGCCTTGTGTCGCCACAAAGCTCGAGCAACCTACCCGGATCCAGCGCGGGTCACGCCAGAGGATCCCTATTTGGTCTTACTTCAGGTGGGGTTTACCCTGCCACTCGTGTTACCACAAGCGCGGTGCGCTCTTACCGCACCATTTCAACCTTACCTGTGAACCGGCGAACCGGAACCATCGGCGGTGTGTTTTCTGTTGCACTAGCCGTAGGCTTTCACCTCCCAGGCGTTACCTGGCACCTTACCCTGCGAAGTCCGGACTTTCCTCCCCTTGCCAAAAGCAAGCAGCGACTGCCCGGCCAGCCAGAATGGATCATGCACTGGAATGAGTTATTTGACAAGCTTCAACCTTAATTAATCAGTGGACAGCTCGCAAAGTGATTCTGGCAGCCTGGAAGACGTAACTGTGGCTCACCCAATGGGTAAATTGCGATGCAGTTAAAGTACTAAGTCATTTTAAAGCGTTATCTTACATTTACTGCTGTCAACTGATTAGGTTCAACTTTGCAACTCCAAAGCACGCTGATACAAATCTCGCTTCGAGAGCCCAGTTAGATTTGCGGCGATTTGCGAAGACAGTTTAGTCGATAGATGTGGTAATAATTCCGACAGCACATGATCGGCGGTAATTTCGCTGACTTCAGGTGCTTCCGGATTGCCTTTCACCATCACCACAAACTCTCCGCGCTGTTGATCGGGATCCTGTTGAACACGTTGCACTAACTCAGCCAAAGGCGCAGATAAAAACGTTTCGAAGCGCTTGGTTAGCTCCCGTGCGATTACAACTTCGCGCTCCGGGCCTAATATTTCCAGCAAGTCTTTAAGACATGCGCTTATACGATGCGAGGACTCGTAAAACACCCAAGTTCTGGGCTCGGACCTCAAAGCGGCCAAACTTTTTTTACGTGCGCCTGTCTTAGCGGGCAAAAACCCTTCGAAACAAAAGCGATCGGTTGGCAGGCCGGCGGCACTCAAAGCGCAGATAATGGCGCTGGGGCCAGGCACAGGAACAATGTTAAAGTTCCGTTCGCGTAACTCGTGAATTAAATGATAGCCAGGATCGCTGATTAACGGTGTTCCGGCATCGGAAACTAAAGCCAGGTTCAAACCCTGCCGTAACCATTCAGCTACCTGCTCAACCCTTTGTCGTTCGTTATGATCATGTAAGGACGTTAACGAACCTTTGATCCCAAAATGAGTCAACAACTGCTGTGTACGCCGAGTATCTTCAGCCAGAACGCGATCAGCAGCCTCAAGGGTTCGCAAGGCGCGTTTGGAGATATCATCCAGATTGCCAATTGGCGTAGCAACCACATACAATGTAGCGGACTGTGAATCCATAGACGTTACACCCTGAAAACTTTGATATGATCGCGGCATCGCGAACATAATAATTGTAAAATCATTACCGGAAATAACCGATGAGCCGATTCGTTACCGTATTGCTGATACTTACGCTGTTATCCTGTGGCAAACAGTCCACAACCAGCAGCGTTAAAGACTCAATTAACAACGCCAATTATTATCTTGGGCTGGCTAGAAACAGTACGGAGCCGAAAAAAAGTGAATACCTGCTTCAAGCGGGGATTATTTTGGCACAAAAAGACCAACACTTGAAAGCGCAGGAAACATTCTCATTATTAAATCCAGAGCATTTATCTTCCCAAGATAAAGAAAGTTACTACCTTTACTTTGGGGCCGCACTCCAAAACCTTTCACAAACTCAAGCCGCACTGAAGTTTTTTAAACGCATTCAATCACCTGAGCAACACCCACTTGAATGGCAAGTCACTTATCGAAAAGTTTTGGCTGAAGCCTTTCTTAGCGACGGAAACTACTATGAAGCAGCCAAAATTCGGATTGAGTTGGAAGATTTACTGTTAACAGAAGAGCAAATAATTGAAAACCACCAGTTTATTTGGAGCGCTTTAAGTCAGATTGGTGATGAGTTTTTACGTCTATATCAAACAGACTTTTCCAACCCCATCATCAATGGCTGGTTAGAAATGGCCTACTTAACTCGAAAACACAAAGAACAACCGACCCAATTATTAAATGCAATAAACTTGTGGAAGCAGCGATTTCCATTACATCCAGCCAATGTACAAATGCCAGAAGAGTTGAAGCAAGTTGCCAATGCAAAAATTTACCGGCCGAATCAAATTGCGTTGTTACTTCCTCTTTCTGGACGACTTGCAGCAGGTGGCCGTATGATTCGCGACGGATTTCTTGCTGCTCATTACTCTCAGGAGCGGTCAAAAAACACCATCATCAAGGTTTATGATACAGCACAAGATTTATCCCCTCTTACACCCTACCAAAAAGCACTTGAAGAAGGGGCCGATTTTATTGTGGGTCCGTTAACAAAAGAAGCGGTTGAAACTATTGCCAAACAAGAGTCATTAGCAGTGCCCCAACTCAGTCTCAATCGCACTGATGAGTTAGTCATTCGGCATCCGGAGTTTTTCCAGTTCGGACTGCCGATCGAAGATGAAGCCCGACAAATTGCTAATTTGGCCATACAACGCCAACACAAAACAGCCACAATACTGGTTCCCGACAACGATCAGGGTGAGCGCATAGTGAATGCTTTTCGCTCAGTATTCGAAGGTATGCAAGGTCAAATAGCCGAAATACAACGTTATAACGACCCGAAAGAAATCAAACTCATTGTCCAGCGGCTGTTAAATATCGATTTAAGTGACACTCGGGCAAAGCGGCTGGAGCAGTTGCTCGGAACGCCTTTAGAATTTGTTCAGCGTCGCCGTCAAGATACCGATATGATTTTTATTGCAGCTTCACCGACTGACGCTCGACGTATCAAACCATTTTTGAACTATTATTTTGCACATGACTTACCGGTTTACTCAGTATCACGGATCAACCCAGGCTCTCATGATCCGCAGCTTAATAATGATCTCAATGGCATTACTTTTACCGACAGTCCTCTATTGATATCTCATCAAAAACAAATACAAAATTTGCGCGAGCAACTAAGCAGCTTGCTTCCAAATATTGACTCTTCACTCGGCCGCTTGTTTGCTCTAGGTTACGACGCATATCAATTGTTACCCGATTTGAACATGTTACAGGGTTTTAAACAATACCAATTGCAAGGTTTGAGCGGTAAATTAACCGTGAATGAAAAAGGTGAAATCGAACGCACCTTATCTATCGCGCATTTCGACAAAGGAGTGGCGCATGAAGTTATGGCCGAGGAAAAAAAATCAAGTCATCAATAGAGAAGAGAAACACCAGTTAAAGATGAACAGCCCATCGCAAAAAACGGGCATTTATTACGAAAAGCTTGCACAAGAGCACTTGAAACAGCAAGGCTTGGAACTCATCACTCAAAACTTTCGCTGTAAACTGGGTGAACTGGATTTAATCATGCGCGATAATGATCAACTGGTATTTGTTGAAGTACGCTATCGCCACACTAATTTATTTGGTGGTGCGCGAGAAAGTATCAGCTATTCAAAGCAAAAAAAATTGATACGAGCTGCAAACTTTTATTTGACCAAACACAGGCTACACAATCAATACTCTTGTCGGTTCGATGTAATAATCTTCGAACAGGAAAACTTAAACTGGATACAAAACGCTTTTTGCGTCGAAACATTATGACCGATCGTATAAGAAACGCTTTTACCGAAAGCATTCAAACCAAAATCGATGCCGCCGATACTTTACCGAGTTATATTTTAAAAGCGGGTGAAATGATGGTTCAATGTTTAATCGATGGCGGAAAAATTTTGACTTGTGGTAATGGAGGCAGTGCCGGAGACGCACAACACTTTGCGAATCTGATGCTCAACTGTTTCGAAAGAGAACGCCCAAGTTTGCCTGCTATCGCACTCAATGCCGACAATCAAACTTTAACCGCCATAGCGAACGACACACACTTTAAAGATGTCTACGCAAAACAAACACGTGCACTCGGAAATGCAGGCGACATTCTATTGGTATTTTCTACCTCCGGTAATTGTAAAAACTCATTAAAAGCAATGGAAGCAGCTTTAAATCGCGATATGTTCATTATTGCCGTAACCGGAAAAGATGGTGGAAGCATGGCCGGATTGATAGGTTCAAATGATGTAGAAATTCGTGCCCCTTCCAGTTCCATACCTCGTATTCATGAGATCCACCGACTGGTGTTACACACACTTTGCGATCACATCGACAACAGTTTATTTGGAGAGGTAATGTCATGATTCTGATTAACCGAATCACTTTGATTATATTGGCACTTTTGCTGGTAGGGTGCGCTACTCATTCTACACAACACACAACGCAGCCTTCATCAAAAGGCCGAGATATTGGTACGTTACTGACCGATGAATCATTGGAATTACAAGCCATTCAGTCAATATTTAAAAATGATAAACTCTGGGATAACAGCGAAATCGAAGTGATCAGTTTTAACAAGACGTTGTTACTCATCGGTCAAACGCCAACTCTTTCATTAAAAAAGCAAGCGGAAAATCTAACGCGTGCCATTCCGAAAGTGAAGCATGTCTATAATGAAATTCGAGTTGCAGCTCCAACAGGAACACTCACCTATTTAAGTGATGTGAGCCTTACATCAAAAGTTAAAACAGCTTTATTTACCGAAGATAACCTTGACTCAGCTAAGGTAAAAGTCGTTACTGAAGACAGTGAAGTATTTTTACTCGGATTAGTAACAAAAGACGAAGCAGCGAAAGCCATTGAGATAACCCGAAAGGTTTCTGGTGTTAAGCGAGTAATTCAAGCATTTGAAATTGTTAATCAATAATTTGGCCAGTTAGAAACTGGCCAAAAACGAAAACATATAAAAATTTTTTATTTCACCACTTTTAAATGAGAGCCTTTACTTGCCTTAGGTCGGGGCTCCTGCTGAACTGGCTCCATGTTATCCAAATCGGAGTCGACGCCCGAGCTCAAGTTGGGCTCAACTTCATCAACATCTTCTGCAGGAAATGCCATACCCTGTGCATTCTCTCGCGCAATGATCGCAAGTATCGATCCAATTGGCAGACGGATCGCACGAGCAACACCGGAAAAACGAGCATTAAAACTGACAAGATCATTTTCCAAAATCAAACCTTGTACTGCGCCTGGCGCAATATTGAGTACTATCTCGCCATTTTGCACATGTTCCCTTGGCACCTGCGCACCAGGATACTCTGCATTTACAATAAGGTGCGGAGTTCCTTGGTTATCCAAAATCCACTCATATAATGCTCGGATTAGATACGGTTTATTACTGGTAAAAGCCGTCATTAAATTTCGTTTAACTCTCGTTCGGTAGATGTCAGGCTTGCTTGAAAAGAATCTCGCTCAAACAATCTTTCCATATAACCTTGTACTTCTTTAGCTCCACGACCACTGAGTTCAATATCCATCGACTTAAGTCGCCATAAAAGTGGTGCCAAGCAACAGTCAACCAAAGAAAACTCTTCACTTAGAAAGAACGGAGTTTCATGGAAAACCGGAGCCAAAGTAATTAAACTTTCTTTCAATTCCTTTCGCGCTCTTTCAGACTCTTTGTCTTTACTGCGATGAATAATGTTAACCAAACTGTACCAGTCTTTCTCGACTCGATGCATCATCAACCTCGAACGAGCGCGTGCTACCGGATATACAGGCATAAGCGGCGGGTGCGGAAAACGTTCGTCCAGATACTCCATAATGATCCTGGCTTCAAATAAGACTAGCTCACGATCAACCAATGTTGGAACTGTATTGTAGGGGTTCAGATCCATTAAGTCTTCGGGCTTATTCTCATCCGTCACTTCGATGGTTTCGAAGTTAACTCCTTTTTCCGCAAGTACTATACGAACCTGATGACTGTAAATATCATCCGCCCCTGAATACATGGTCATTAAAGAACGTTTGGCTACAACTGCCATAGAGAAGATCTCCAAAATATCGAATTTAACTCATCTAAACTGCCGCTGATTCTCAGCGGCAACAATGATTAATGTATGTCTTTCCAGTATTCTTTCTTAAGGAAGAAAGCTAAAACAAAAAATACCAATATAAAGAACAACACGTACACGCCTATCTCTTGGCGCTTTAACTTAATGGGCTCACCAACATAGTCAAGAAAGTTTACCAAGTCGCGTACCGCTTCGTCGTATTCCGCTGGCGACAAACTCCCTTCCGAAATCAGCTTCAGCTCACCTTCTTCAGTTAAAAACTGAGTTCCCTGTAAAGGTTCAAGAACATGTGGCATACCGACATCTGGAAATACTGTATTATTTACACCGTAAGGACGCTCCGGATCTTTATAAAAAGCACGTAAATAATTGTACAACCAATCGGCTCCACGGAAACGAGCAATCAAGCTTAAATCGGGTGGCGCAGCACCAAACCAGTTTTCCGCGTATTTCGTTGGCATTGCAGTATTCATCAGATCATGAATTTTCGAACCATCGAAAATCAAGTTGTCTTTCATCACTTCAAGCGGAATACCTAAATCATCAGATACTCGTTTGTAGCGAGAAAACTCCAGGCCATGACACCCCATACAGTAGTTCATATAAAGCTTTGCCCCATTTTGCAGCGACACCTTATCGCTGCTTCGCAAATTCGCGGGGTCCTTCGGCTTGTAGTCACCACCACCGGCTGCCATTAACGCTACCGAACATACACTGAACGCAATCGCAATTATTTTTTTCATTAGTGCGTCACCCTCTCTGGTACCGGTTTGGTTTTATCGAACTTATGATAAAACGATAAAAATGGGAAGAAGAAGAAGAAATAGTACACGGTACAAATCTGTGCTAATAGCGTTCTTCCTGGCGTTGGTGCTTTCATTCCCAAATAACCAAGAATAAAAAAGCAAACCACAAATAAAGCCAATGCCAGCTTATAAATCCAGCCTTTGTATCGAATCGATTTTACCGGGCTACGGTCGAGCCATGGCAGTAAGAAAAGCACCACAATGGACAGCCCCATGGCAACAACACCTAACGCTTTATCCGGAACGGCTCGTAGTACGGAGTAAAACGGCGTGAAATACCAAACCGGCGCGATATGTTCGGGCGTTTTCAGATTATTAGCCGGCGTAAAATTCGGTGGCTCTAAGAAATAGCCCCAACCTTCTGGAAAATAGAAAATGATCATACAGAAGAAAAATAAGAAACCGGCAACACCGACGATGTCTTTCACGGTGTAATATGGGTGGAATGGAATGCCGTCTAGTGGTATACCTTTGTCGTCTTTCAGCTTCTTGATTTCAACACCATCTGGATTATTAGACCCTACCGCATGCAACGCCACAATATGCAGAAACACCATTAATAACAACGCTATAGGCAAGGCCACAACGTGTAAGGCAAAGAACCGATTCAAAGTAGCACCAGAAATAAGGTAGTCACCACGAATCCACTCGACTAAACCTTCACCATAATATGGAACCGCAGAAAATAAGTTTATGATTACCTGCGCGCCCCAGTAGGACATATTACCCCAAGGTAATAAGTACCCCATAAAAGCTTCGGCCATCAACAGTACGAAAATAACCATACCAAACAACCACACTAACTCTCGTGGCTTACGGTAAGAACCGTACATCATTCCGCGGAACATATGCAGATAAACCACCAGAAAAAATGCCGAAGCGCCGGTAGAGTGCATGTAACGGAGCAACCAACCATAAGGTACATCTCGCATGATGTACTCAACAGAAGCGTAAGCTTGCTCTGCAGATGGGTTGTAATGCATGGTTAGCCATATTCCAGTCAATAACTGATTAACCAGAACCAACAGTGCCAACGAACCAAAGAAATACCAGAAGTTAAAGTTTTTGGGCGCGTAATACTCCGCCAAATGTTCATTCCAGACCTTGGTTGCTGGAAATCGAGCATCGACCCACCCCATAAATGCTTGCATCTTAGTCATTACGCAGCTCCTTGATCGACACCGATTAACAAGGTGTTGTCATCCACAAACGAATAAGGTGGCACTTCCAGATTATCTGAAGCTGGAACGCCGCTGAAAACGCGACCCGCTAAATCAAATTTAGAGCCATGGCAAGGACAGAAAAAGCCGCCACCTTCTTGAGCGGACAGTTCTTTTTTATGTTGCGGAACACATCCAAGGTGCGTGCAGATACCCACTAAAACCACAACATCATCACGAATCGATCGAAGCGGACCTTTTACGTACTCGGGTTGTTTCGTAGTAGGGTTTTGCGACTCAGGATCTTTCAACATGCCGCTTATATCATTCAGCTTGGTCAAGCTTTCGGGTGTTCTTTTCACGACGAAAATTGGTTTGCCACGCCATTCTGTTTTTAATTGTTGGCCTGGCTTAAGTTTTCTAAGATCCACTTCAACCGGTGCTCCGGCAGCCTGTGCCCGCGCACTTGGATACCATGATTGGACAAACGGTACTGCGATACCCACAGCTCCCACTGCGCCTACCGCGGAAGTAGACCATACCAGAAAACGGCGGCGGCCGTTGTCGACTCCGTCTTTACTCATGCGGATTGTCTCCCCATCGGACATCTGGAGTACCTCTAAAAGTCACCGATATTCCACGAAAACCACACTGACATGATGCTCGAACTCTCATGTAACCCATACACATTCCAGTTCTCCGTTCAGTGTCGCCCACAAAAAACGCTTACTTTTAAAGACACCCTTCTGCTTATAAATGAATTGAGTGTGTTATTTTTATTGAAATGCAAACGTCAAATCACCCCTTTTGATTGAAAAGGAGCATTTCAAACGGCGAAATAATATAGAAAACACCCGAATTTTACAAGGAAAATAGCATTTTTGCGTTTTAACACATTGATTTAAATATAGATTTTTTTAGTGGGAAAAGACATTTATGATTTTAAAAATGAGCGAGTTCTTGGGATAAATCGATATTATTTCAAGGATATATTTCTGAAGACGGATAAATAGCAAAAAAGCGCGCGATTTCTCGTGCGCTTTTTTGAAACGAAAAAAGAAAGAACTTTTAACGCTTAGAGAATTGAGGACGCTTACGCGCTTTGTGCAGACCGACTTTCTTACGCTCAACTTCACGTGCGTCTCGAGTCACAAAGCCAGCTTTACGCAATTCTGGACGTAATTCTTCGTTGTAATCCATCAACGCGCGAGTAATTCCGTGACGGATTGCACCCGCTTGACCAGTATTTCCGCCACCAACAACAGTGACAAAAATATCGAATTGCTCCAATGTTTCAGTCAATTCAAGTGGTTGACGAACCACCATGCGTGAAGTTTCGCGACCAAAATATTCGTCTATTGGAC
Source organism: Pleionea sp. WD8-19 (assembly GCF_055326765.1). Taxonomy (NCBI): domain Bacteria; kingdom Pseudomonadati; phylum Pseudomonadota; class Gammaproteobacteria; order Oceanospirillales; family Pleioneaceae; genus Pleionea; species Pleionea sp. WD8-19. Next base: position 88,889 of record NZ_JBUZOU010000016.1, read on the forward strand.
GGCCGTTGATAGTGATTGCACCAGAACCTGAGCGTAAGAATACGCGAGCGGTGGAGCTTTTACGACGACCGGTACCGTAATACTGTTCTGCCATCTTCGATTACCTTATTAAATATTCAGTTCTTTAGGTTGCTGAGCAGCATGCGTATGCTCAGGACCCACAAATACACGCAGCTTCTTGAACATTGCGCGTCCAAGAGGGTTACGAGGCAACATGCCTTTCACAGCACTTTGAATGATACGCTCAGGAGCTCGTTCACGAAGCTTGTTCAAAGTGATAGAGCGCAGACCACCAGGGTACTCTGTATGGCGGTGATAAACCTTATCGGTTTCTTTGTTTCCAGTTACGGCCACTTTTTCGGCATTCACTACAATGATGTAGTCACCGGTATCTACATGAGGCGTGTATTCGGCTTTATGCTTACCACGTAAGCGGCGAGCAATTTCGGTAGCAAGACGACCTAGAGTCTTGCCTTCAGCGTCGACGACATACCAGTCGCGCTTTACAGATTCAGGTTTTGCAGTAAATGTTTTCATCGTCTCTTAGCTCCCAAACGGGCTTTGATTGAATTCAGTTAATGTCGCCTTATTTAGTGCGTGTCTGCCAAAGGTAGCCGTACCGCAGACGCCATATTAATAACCAACGGGGTTTGGGACTCGAAATATGGGCAGCTAAAAAGGAGCGCGAATTTTACAGAAAGCCATCGCCAGTTACAAGTGTTTTTCAGGTTAAATTTTGAGTTAATGGGTGGTTGCTTAGAACTCGCTGAATTTTGCTCGAAATTCCTGTTTGCCTCTAAGTTTAGCGCTTTCCGGCAAAATACGAAGATATTTTGGTCGATTCTTCAAAAAAGCGCGACTTTTTCGCTATTTACTCTTTATTTACACGGGTTTTTGTTATAAAAGTTTCGTTGATAAAGAAGTTAGGCGTAATGCCGAATTCAATAACAGGACTAATCAACAAACTAACAAGGGGCTTTGAACCATGGCTGTTAAGAAAAAGAAGGCACCAGCAAAGAAAAAAGCTGCTGCCAAAAAGTCACCCGCGAAGAAAAAAGTAGCTGCGAAAAAAGCACCAGCGAAGAAAAAGGCTGCTGCTAAAAAGGCACCTGCCAAAAAAGCGGCTGCAAAAGCTACCGCAATTACCGAGCGTTTCAACAAGTCACAAATGTTGAATGAAATTGCTGAACGAGCCGAGCTTTCTCGAAAGCAGGTCACTGCGGTAATGGATGAGTTGTCTTTACTGATCGAACGACATATCAAAAAACGTGCGTGTGGCGAGTTTGTAATGCCAGGCCTCTTTAAAGTACAAACGGTTCGCAAACCAGCGACTAAAGCTCGTAAGGGTATCAATCCATTTACGGGTGAAGAAACAGTATTTAAAGCAAAACCAGCTCGTACCGTTGTAAAAGTACGTCCGCTGAAAAAGCTGAAAGAGATGGCTGAGTAACGGTTCCAACTCTCTCTAAAGTTAAAAAAGGGCAAATTGCCCTTTTTTATTTTCTATCATCTTTTATCTATTTATCTCACTCTCTTCAAGATTCCATTTTAAATTCAAGTGTCACTTGTTGATTATTCACCATTTCAGGTTTTCCCGAATTCGTTTTCGGTTGATACTTCCATTTACTTAATGCCCTTTTAGCCGCTTTCTCAAATGTATTACGCGGCTCGGCTTCCAGCACCCGTATATTTGTCACCTTACCATCGGTGTCAATATCAAAAGCCAATGTGACGAAACCTTCCTGGTTATTGATTTGTGCTTTTCTTGGATACTGCGGTTCAATGCGAACCAAAGGTGCAGCAGCACTACCCAGTGCCATACTTGATGAGTCGGTGAACGCTGTCATAATATCTAAGTCCGGTCTGCCATTGGAAAAGCTTGAAGGCAAGTTCAACGTTACTGCTTTAACATTAAGCGCAGTTGCCTTAGTCGACTTTGGAGGCTGTTGAACCGGCTCGACATCAACTGGCTTTTTAATCTTTTCCGGATCTTTTTTTGGCTGCCGAATTTTCTTCAGAACGGAATCATCGACGGTGACAGGTTCTAATATAATACTAGGTGCCGGTTGTCCTTCCAGATGCTTTGCCGATACCAAGTTACTCATCAACACCATTAACCCAAATACCATAACGGTTGCAAAAAACAATGCTGTGATATGTTTCATAAGCCCTCCTCTTAATTATGCTCACGTAAACTAAAAACGCTTTTGAGCAATAAGGAGGGTTAATAGAAAACTATTGAAATAATCATTACCAATGCGATTCGTTTAAAAAGTCGGCCTTAATGATTTGATTAAAGCAGTTTATAAGCGGTTGCGGGTATTCAATATCAGCCAATTGATTAATTGATTTTACCGCGATAAACAGGCTTTTTTTATAGCCTTGTCCTTTGTGTTCTAGAGCAACGGATATAAAACTGTCAACCAGATGCAAGATTTTTGCAGCATCAAGAACGGCGTCCCCTTTCAAACCTCTGGGAAAACCGGAACCGTCGGTTTTTTCATTGGATTGAAACACCAACTCTGACGCTTTTTGCCAACCTGGAATGCGCGCTAACATACTGCCTCCGGAAAACACTCGCCGACGAATTTGGTCTAAATCATTGCCTTTAACGACTCGAAAAAATTCATAAGTGTATAAAGCTGCAAGTAACTGATCTTCTTCTTCTGGTCGCGTCAACGATCGGTTCAATGCTTTTATCAATTCAACTTGCACCGACATACGGGTGTCATGTAACGGATCAACGGCGTGCTGGCATTCAGAAAGATAGTGAAAGAACTCCATATCGGTGGCCTCAAAAATGGAAAACGCCTCCCCTTCAAATTGACTGACTGCAACCAGATCAAGGCTAAAGTGACCATCAAGAATAGCCAATTCGCCACGCATGGCATCTTCTACTCGGCGAGCGTCTGGTGAACTTCTTATTTTTTTTATTAGGGTTTCAATTTGTTGCAGTTTTTCACTGCCAATATCGTTTTCCGACATGGTTTGTGCGAGCAGTTCATCCACAGCATTAATACTGGTGATAACCAGCTTCCCATAAGCTGGTTGGAACGCGTATATACCATTGCGCACATCTTGCACTAATTCTTCGATGATATGAGTCGTGGCAACATAAGGCTCTAAGAACACCATGTTGCAATTGCCTTTAATAGTATGAATGGATCGAAATAGTCGGTTGATTAAAACCTGCGGATCTTCCGAAGATAAAATCGGCATGCAATTGTTAATATCCTGCACGCAATCCTTTACGTCAGAGTAGAACTCCTGCTTAACTTCATCATCGAGTTCGGCAAACTCTCTGCATATCGTCTCAATATCCATACTCAGTTCGCAGGTTTAGTTAACTTTAAATAAACATTGCCAACTCCTTTAGGAGGTTTATGGCAATGTTTAGTAAGTATGGCAAATAATTGAGATTTATCGACAAAGTCGCATTAATTACGTCCCTACAAAGTGCTGATTAATTTACAATTAGTGGCGCTATTACCAGGCTGACAATCGCCATCACGTTAATCAAAATATTCATGGATGGACCCGAAGTATCTTTAAAAGGATCGCCTACGGTATCACCAACGACCGCAGCTTTATGAACATCTGAGCCTTTGCCCCCTAGATTACCTTTTTCAACGTACTTTTTAGCATTGTCCCAGGCGCCGCCCGCATTGGCCATGGTCAAGGCTAAAAGCACACAGCTCACCAAAGCGCCACCAAGCATTCCTCCCAGCGCTTCTGGCCCGATCCCAAAACCTACAACTACTGGTGCAAATACTGCCAATGCGCCAGGTAATATCATCCTTTTTAGTGCGGCATTGGTTGCAATCTCGATACAACGCGCGTTGTCGGGCTCAGCCTTTCCTTCAAGCAATCCAGGAATTTCTTTAAACTGACGCCGAATTTCTTTGATCATATCAAACGCAGCATCACCGACTGCTCGCATGGTAATGGCGCTGACCAGAAAAGGAAAAATACCGCCAATAAACATGCCAGCCAGAACTTCCGGATTATTGATATTTAACGAAAACCCTTCAACCTTTTGACTGATGGTTTCAATAAATGCAGCAATGATGGCGAGTGCGGCAAGGCCGGCTGCACCAATAGCAAATCCTTTTCCAATTGCTGCTGTCGTGTTTCCGACTTCATCAAGGCCATCGGTGATTTTTCGAGTTTCCGGTCCCAACTCCGCCATTTCAGCAATACCGCCCGCATTATCAGCAACAGGCCCGTAGGCATCGATAGCCATGGTGATCCCCACCGTTGCTAACATTCCGACCGCACCGATCCCTACCCCATAAACACCCGCCCCCTCAGGTAATAAGGCGCTACTAAAGAATATGATTCCAGCAATTGTCAACACGGGAATAACCACCGACTCCATTCCAACTGCCAAGCCTGCGATCATTACTGTTGCGGGGCCAGTCTCACCACCACGCGCAATATCCCGCACCGGTTTACTGCCTGTATAATATTCTGTTACCAGTCCAATAATAATGCCGCCAATCGCACCGCAAATGACACACAACCAAACATTAAAATGAATTTCAAAATATCGAATAACAAAATAAGCCGCAATCATTAATAAAATGGTTGCGCCAATAGTCCCTATGCGTAAAGCCTTAGCTGGGTCTGAAGCCGAAAACAGCTTCACTATAACAATGCCAAGAATTGAACAAATAAGCCCGACAGAAGCGATGGCAAGTGGCAAAAACATTAGTACTTCGGCAGTTTCCGCTCCTGACGCTAACGTTGCTACTGCACTTGCAGTCATGGTGGATGCAATAGCTATTGTCGCTATCATAGAGCCGCAATAGGACTCAAAAATATCCGATCCCATACCCGCAACATCTCCAACATTATCGCCTACATTATCGGCAATCACTCCCGGATTTCGAGGATCATCTTCCGGAATACCCGCTTCCACTTTACCCACTAAATCCGCTCCTACATCCGCGCTTTTGGTGAAAATTCCACCGCCGACACGCGAAAAAATAGCAACCGTCGAAGCGCCCATTCCAAAGCCATGTATCGCTTCCGCATGCGTCGGGTCGGCACCAAACAACAGATATAAACCGCCAAGTCCCAATAACCCCATTGAAGCGACTGTTAGTCCCATTATCGAACCACCAAAAAAAGCGATGGACAGCGCTTGTGCAGGCCCTTCTTTGTTGGCTGCGACCGTCGTTCTGACATTCGCGTGGGTTGCTGTATACATACCGATGTAACCCGCAGAAGCAGAGCATAACGCACCAACAACAAAGGCAAAGGGTGTATGCCAACTGCCAAATCCAAAATAGAGAAAAATGGTCAATACCAAAGCAAACACAAACAAAATAGAATATTCACGACGCATGAATACCATCGCCCCAAGATGTATGGCATCGGCAATTTGTTTTACTTTGCCTTCTCCAGCATCATGCTTTTTTACGATCGCAAAAATCAGAAAAGCGCAAAAAATCCCAATTACGCCCAAAATAGGTGGAACATACAGCAAGTCAGACATAGATTACCCCGCAAACTAGAAGAGCAGACATCTCATAATCAAAAAAACAAGAGTAGCCCGCTATATTTGTGTTATTAGCAACACCCCAGTCGCCGACGGACAAGCAATCGCCTTTACTGCAGGCGAACTGCTTCTGGCAAAGCCTCAAAAAGACAGTATAAACAAAGAGAAGAATTGTATTTATATCGATTTACGTTTTTATAACGATATTGTATGGGATAAAAACCGTTCCGCTCGGATTTTTCTATCTATTTGATATTAAACACTTTTTAAATGCCAATATCGCCGATTTATTTTGCAATGCAGTAACGGTATAATACGCGGCTTTTGTATATCAATACTAACCAAAATGAGTGGGAAATCATGAGCCTGAACAAAGTACCATCTGGAAAAAATTTACCTGACGAAATTAATGTCATCATCGAAATTCCAGCGCACGCTGATCCGGTAAAGTACGAAGTAGACAAAGAATCCGGAGCCATATTTGTCGACCGTTTCATGGCAACCTGTATGCACTATCCTTGCAACTATGGTTACGTACCTCACACCCTGTCTGAAGATGGTGACCCCGTTGATGTATTGGTCCCGACGCCTTTCCCACTGTTGGGAGGTTCTGTCATTCGATGTCGCCCGGTAGGCGTTTTAAAAATGACGGATGAGTCTGGCACAGACGCAAAATTGATTGCCGTTCCCGTATCAAAGCTGACACCCGTTTACAAAGACGTAAACGAAACAAAAGACTTACCGGAACTGTTACTCAACCAGATAGAGCACTTCTTCGAACACTACAAAGATCTTGAACCTGGAAAGTGGGTAAAAATTGAAGGCTGGGATAATGCCGATGCCGCTAAAAAAGAAATCGTCGATAGTGTTGAGCGCTACGAATCGAGCGAAGATAAACCCGCATTCTGATTTTTTTTAAAAAAAGCCGCAACAGCGGCTTTTTTATTTCAAAATCAAAGTTCCCGAAACCGTATTCATTTCAAGTAGGCCGTTACCTTTACCTATTTTAAAAAGCAATGACTTATCATTGATCAACGATGAAGTGGGTTGTTGTTGACCGCGTTGATGAACAATATCACCACCAGGTCCGGTTTGCATTCTGACGGATACATCGCTCAAGTGTTCTATTTGAATACTCGCCTCACTGTTTACAGTGGATAGTTTTATGCTCGGCTTATCTGCACTTTTAGCAATCACTTCAATATCTCCCGATACTCCAGAAGCAACAAGTTGCTTAATCGTGTTAAGTTGTAACTTCACATCTCCAGAAATCGCGTTGACTCGTGATGTAGGAGCATCGAGTTGTGCGATAAACTCTCCACTCACCGTAGACCCACGGAGCTCTCCAGAAGAGTCCGAAATTTTGACATCACCACTCACACTATTGATTAATAACTGACTACCGATTTTACTCGCCACCACATCACCACTCACCGAAGTCACTTCAATACCACTTTTAATATTCGTTAAAGTCACTTCCGTCGACACGCCAGTAAAAACGACCGCTACAGACTCGGGAAGAAAAATGCGCAAATCCGACGGTAATCGTCCTCGTAACTGTCGATTTTCGGGGATAACAACTTTAATGGTCACTCTGTTATTTTCTTTTTCAAAAATAAACGACTCAGTAACATCATCCAAATGACCAGTTACTTTTACACGTTTTTCATTATCGCCTTTAATTTGAACTTTTCCTCTCACGTTTTCGATATAAACTTGTGTTACGCCTTCTGCATCGAGTGACTTATCGATGGATTCAGCGTAAGCAAAATTGAAAAAACAAAGCAAAACGAATAATCGCTTCATAGAAATCCTCTAAATGGTCGGATAACGCAAACTTACCTGCTCGATCAGTTGTTGCTCTCGTTTATATGTTTCTTTTAACAGATCGTTCAACCGGTCGTTGGTAGGTTGTTTTATTAAAGCGTTTTTAATATCGGCAATAGCTTGTTCAATAACAACCAAGTTGTTCCGTATATCAGCAACCACGGCAGGATCCATCGATTCAGAAACATCATCGAAATTCGACTGGAACTGGGCTTTCATGAGTTGATGCTGTTGCTCCATCAACAAAAAGCTTTGTTGTTGTTGATACCAAGCCAATTGCTGTTGCTCGAGTTGTTTCGCGTATTGCATACTACTCCATGATACGAACAATGAACAAACAGCTAATAACAAACTGGCAGCCATTGCAAACGACATCCAGCGAGATGGTGTTGCCGCAATCTGGGGCTCTTGGGTAATTCGATTTTCTATTTCTGGCCAGAGATCACTTTTAGTTTCGATGTCTCTCGGCAATTCTCGTATGGCACTTTGAACGCGTTGCCAATTCCGATCATTATCGTCTTTCATGCAAACCTCTCTTTCAAAAGATTGCGAGCTCGATGCAATTGCGCTTTACAAGTTCCTGGCGAAATCGACATTTTTTCAGCAATTTCATGGTGAGCAAAACCTTCAATATCGTGTAACACCAGCACCATTCGAGCCTTAGTGGGAAGTTGAGCTATCGCCACTTCTAAGTCACGACCCAAATCCAATCGCTCTGACTCATGTTCAGTTGACAACTGCTCAATATCTTCCGTTGCATAATCCCAATTTTTTCGACTGCGGAAGTGGCTGATCACCAAGTTAGAGGTAATACGATAAAGCCAAGTACCAAACTGGCTTTCACCTTTAAAACTGCTCAACTTTCGCCAGGCCAATACAAACGCTTCCTGCATCAACTCTTCAGCGAGCGCTTCATTAGCGGCCATTCGAAAGCAGAGGCCAAACACTCGCTTATGGAAATGCCGGTACAACTTTTCAAAAGCCGTAACACTACCATTTTGGGCGGAAGAAACCCAGAGCTCGACTTGCTCAATCTGTTCAGTTGGCTTCAAAGGAACCAATTGTGCGCTCAAAGCTGTTCCTAATTATTTATTTGTTAATTTCATAGACGCAGCGGAAAATGAAAAGGTTTAAACGGAAAAAGCTGCCATCGGCAGCTTTTTTACTAGAAGCCATCTCAAAATAGAAGTTAACCTTGCGATAGCAGTTCGCGTAAATCAATTATCGCAGCATTAGCTCGCGATACATAAGAGGCCATTACCAGAGAATGGTTGGCCAAAAAGCCAAAGCCGCTACCGTTCAAAATTAGCGGGCTCCACACCGATTCCTGCGTTGCTTCCAACTCTCGGATAATCTGCCTTAAACTGACACGTGCATTTTTCTTGTCGAGCACCTGCGCGAAATCAACTTCAACCGCCTTTAATAAATGTATTAGCGCCCAACACGTACCACGAGCTTCGTAAAAATTATCGTCGATTTCCAACCAGGGGGTTTTCACCAGTAATTGCGACTCAGAGGAAGACGATTGTTGAGCCGCCACATCCCCGGCCAGATCGGTATTCACACGCTCCTGACCTACACTGGCAGTTAACCGCTGTGAAAGACTGCCCAGGCGCTTTTCAACCACCTGAAGCCACATTCGTAAGTTATCGGCTCGTGCAAAAAACTGCGCATCCTGATTTTTACTGTCCTTTAAGCTGTCGCGATAAGCAAGCAGTTGTGCGATACCTTCTTCGTATTTCCCTTCAGCCTCTGGCAAAATCCATGACAATCTGTCGTTATTAAATAATGGTTCCGCTTCTTTTAAATGCACATTTTCAATGGATTGCGACTGACTACGGCTCATATGATTTCGAAGAGTCGCGCTAATGTCTCGCAGCTGTACAAGAGCACCGTATTCCCACGATGGCATGTTATCCATAAACACACTGGGCGGCAAAATATCGTTGCTTAAAAACCCACCCGGTTTTTCCAACAAAGTTTCGCCAATACGAATGGCTGTGTTAACGGTCGTAAAGCCAACAACATGGTTATCGGTAGTGCTTTTTACTTCAAACAGTTCGGGTTCAATACTCCAATAAACGGACAGCAAGTAGAATCCGAAAAACAATGCCAGAAGCCCCCACGCAATTGACTTTACCGGGTTAAAAAAGTGGGAAGATTCTGACGTGTTTTTTTGTTCCTGCATAATTTCTCCCGATTAAACAGACTAACGAATGGGCTTAACTGGTGCAGAAAAACGGTACTCGTCACCAGATTCAAACATCAACTTGAATGTGGGTTGACTCTCAACACTCATGGGCTGCTGCAACCCCATCAGCATCACATGTAATCCACCGGGTTTTAATGACACTGTTTGACCAGCTTCTATGGTAATTGAATGTTGATGTTGCATGGTCGCCATGCCATCTTGCTGTAAAGTTTGATGGATCATCGCATGATGCGCAATTTCCGTTTCAATACCAGTCAATACAAACTCAGAGTCGCATGAATTAACCAGCTGAAAATAAAGGGCGCTGGATTTTTGACCGGGTAATGATGCTCTAATCCACGGCTCAGCGACTTCTGGCGTACAGTTCGTTTGAGCGGAAACATTGGTCATTGAAAATAATGTTCCCGCCAAAACAATCTTGAGTGCTATTCTTTTAAACATGCTCAAATATCTCATAATAATTATCAAAAATTCCGGTATTTGAAAACACCGGAATTTTTTATTGAGTGAGCAACATGATACTCAGATTTTGTCCGTTAGAACAGTAGTGATTATATAAGCCACTAACGTTGGAGCGGTAAAAAAGACAAGGCCAAACACAGCAGCAACACGAACCAAAACCAAGTCCCACCCAAAATAGTTGGCGACACCCGCACACACGCCAGTCACCTTTCCTTTTAAACTGGACCGAAAAAAATGACGTTTTACTTGACTACCTTGATAATAACGACTCATAGGTCACCTCGGTTCAAATCCAACTTAGCAACGGCTTTGTAATAGGAAAGCCATTAAGCCGCTTTCCCAGACACTTTCTTCTTAATTTCGTTTAACTCTTGTTTAAGCTTTTCCTCAATGACCAAGTCATCGATTTGATCTTTTAGGTTTTTATTTTTTCCTAAAGACATCGCCTCAATTTCCGCTTCCATCTGATCCATTTTTCGCTCAAAAGCCTCAAACTTTTCGAAAGCCGAATCCAAGCTAGGTCGTAAGATTTGCTGCTGTATCTGCTTTTGCTTCACTAATGTTTGTTGTCTTAGTAACATAGCATCACGTCGCGCGACAGCTTCATTAAGCTTACTTTGCAATCTTGAAATATCCAGCTCCAGCTTTTCTAGCGCACCTTCTAACTCTGCCATTTCTTTTTGTTGCGCCGTGTAAAGGGTTTCTGTTCGGTTTTTTTCCTGTAATGCGGCTCGAGCTAAATCCTCTCGCCCTTTGCTCACTGCAAGTTCGGCTTTTTCCTGCCAAATAGTAATGTCTTTAGCGACCTGTTCCATCTTACGAGTCAGTTCTTTTTTGTCAGCGATGGTTCGAGCAGACGCACTGCGAACTTCAACCAGCGTCTGCTCCATTTCCTGGATGATCATTCGCACTAGTTTTTCCGGATCTTCCGCTTTATCGAGTAGCGCATTGAGATTACTGTTGATGATGTCCGATAAACGACTGAAAACTCCCATGTCTCACCTCTTCTGATTGGTTTCAATTCAGTACCTTTCTGATTTTTATCATCCAGGTTGGTTTGAACAATTCAGAATCTGTGCCAATAGAAAGCGTTAAGGATACTTTATCAAGTATATCAGAGAGTTAAGGTTAGCTTTCTGCTGTATGAACATGACTTTTTATCACACCAATAAAATTGTTTTGGGCAATTTCACTAATTATTAGTCAATATTCAGTGTGGTTGTTGCACAACACTCATTTGCTCTAACGCCTGCAGCAGCGTATCGCTTCCAGCGTCTGGCCGGTGACTGTTTTCACTTAAAAAACGACGCCAAATACGCCCACCCGGTTGTGCGTGAAATAGCCCTAAGAGATGGCGGCTGATCTGATTAAATCGACCACCAGCCTCAATATGTTGCTCAATATACGGTAGCATTTGCTCTGCCACTTGCCGTCGAGTTGGAGGCTGAGTCGTCGCTTGATAAAACCGGGTATCCACTTCCGCCAGAATATAAGGGTTATGATAGGCTTCCCGGCCTATCATCACACCATCCACTTGCTGTAAGTGTTGTTCCGCGGCTTCCAAACTGACAATGCCGCCATTAATGATAATTTCGAGCTGAGGAAAGTCCTGCTTAATCTGGTAAACACGTTCGTAATGCAAAGGTGGGATTTCGCGATTTTGCTTGGGACTTAAGCCCTGCAGCCAAGCTTTGCGGGCATGGATAATAAACGTTTTACAACCGGCAGAGGCAATAGTGTCAATAAAGTGCACCAGATGTTGATAAGAGTCCAAGTCATCAATTCCGGTACGGCACTTGACCGTCACCGGTATGTCCACTTCCGATTGCATGTTACGCACACAATCAGCAACCAGAAGCGGCTCCGCCATGAGGCAGGCGCCGATTTTACCTCGTTGAACGCGATCGCTCGGGCAACCAACATTCAAGTTGATTTCATCATAGCCGAACGCCTGGCAAACTTGCGCTGACTGCGCTAATTCATTGGGATCACTCCCACCTAATTGCACGGCAAGTGGGTGCTCCTCTGAGTGAAAGCCTAACAACCTGTTCCGATCACCATTCAATACCGCTCCCGTCGTGACCATTTCAGTATAGAGCACCGCTTTACGCGAAATTTGACGGAGAAAATACCGATCATGACGGTCTGTCCAGTCCATCATAGGGGCAACACAAAGGGATCGATTCATCTAACTACCTGAACTTGCTACGGCTTCGTCGTCTACCCGACGATTGAAAATAAAGCGAATTGTACTAGATTTATCATATTCATTAACCAAAAAAATGACCGATGCAAACTTCAACATTTCGGATTGCAGCAGTTCAAAGCGATGAGTCAGAGTCCAGCTTGTTGGAGAAACTATTTAAACGCGCCGAGTTTGAACTAGAGGTATTTCGGCAAGCAAGAGACTTTATTCAGTACATGCGGATGCAGCCTGCTGCTCACTGTCTGGTGACTAGTCTGGAGCTCAAAAACGCTTCAGGTTTAGAGTTAATCGAGAAAGTACGCAAAGACCAACGGTGGAAAAACGTCCCGATTATGGTATTGGCCGACTCAATTGACAAAGAAACGTTGGTAAAACTTAACCAGTTTAAAATCAATGGCTACCTCGTCAGGCCTTTTCAACCTACGCGCTTGTTTACCGATACTTTACGATTAATGGGTTTAGAAGTTGTCACTCAAAAAAAGCCCGTACGGAGAGTGAAAGCGAAATAGCCGAAAGACTGAACAAGTTTTCAACAGCTTACTCTTTGTTTATTAAAGATTTTTTGTTCCGTGCCGATACCGAACTTAGATGCTACATGGTGTAATTTAAAGCAGTACCATAGGAGATAATAGAATGAAAACAATTTTAACTTCTACGTTGACCGGTTTGTTGATGATTTCGACGCTATCAACGCCAACACATGCCAGCGATGACCTGTTGCGATTGGCAATCAGCCTTTGTGATTTTGCGAAAGCCGATGATCGCACCTCTATGCGACGAAAGTTGAAAGCAGCCGGTATGAAGTTGCGAGCGATTTACCCTGCTATTAAATGCGGTAGCGATGGCAGCCTGTTACGAGTGGCAACCGTCAATAATGCAATGGAAGCGGCTAAATTTCTAGCTTCAAAAGCGGGAAGCGGGGCAATTACCGATCCAGAAGACGATGGAAAAAACCTGGTGCAATGGGCAGAAGGCTTAGTTGCTGCCGGCGATGCATCGAAGCAACCGTTTGTCGATCTCTTTAAGTCGAAAATGTAACACAAAATTTATCTTAAAATAAAAGCCGCGAAAAGCGGCTTTTTTGATCCATCAATTTCAATTCTAAATTTTAAACTGAGCAACCATTTGCTGTAATTGCTCCGCCAAACGAGCCAACTGCTGGCTAGCCGATAAACTTTCATTGGCCCCCTGAGCGTTTTGCTCTGCCAGAGTTGAAATGGTGGTAATATTTTCATGCATTTCGTTGGTTACTGCACTTTGCTCTTCAGCCGAGCTGGCAATATGGGTGCTCATATCGTTAATGACACCAACAGCTTTAGTTATTGACTCCAAAGCCTCGCCTGCTTTTGCGGTTTGATCCACACTGACTCTGGCTTCTGTCTGACTTTTTTCCATTACACTCACCGCATCTTTGGTGCCGTTTTGTAAGCGCTCAATCATGTCCTGAATTTCCGATGTGGACTCTTGCGTTTTACTCGCCAATGTACGCACTTCATCGGCAACAACAGCAAAACCACGTCCTTGCTCACCAGCACGAGCAGCTTCAATAGCGGCATTTAAAGCGAGTAAATTGGTTTGGTCTGCAATACCGCGAATCACATCGAGAACGGAACCAATATTGTCACTGTATTCATTCAATTTGTTAATCACATGAGATGCGCTTTCAATTTCACCGGCCAGTCGATTAATGGTAGAAATATTTTGACGAACAATGGATTGCCCAGTACTGGTTTCTTGATTGGCGCCTTGCACTTCTTGCAAAGTACTGTTGGCACTGTTGGCGACTTCGTTTACGGTTGCAGTCATTTCAGCCATTGCAGTCGCTACCAATTCAGTTTGTTCTTTCTGCCGATTAATGGACTCGTGCCCCTGCCTAGCAATCGCTTCGGTTTGTTCCGCACTGGCCGCTAACTGTTGCGAACTGCTCGCAATATTACCGAGAATTTCGCGAAGCTTTTTAATTAGATCATTAACGCTGTCGGAAAGCGAACCGAATTCATCGGAACGCTGTACATCGATATATTGCGTTAAATCGCCTTCGGATACTCGAGAAATAACTTCAACCACCTGAGTAAGAGGTTGTCGAATACTGCGAATCACCAACACAGAAATAAACACAGCCGCGGCCACAGCGACCAATGCCAAAATAATAATCAACGACTGACTGTTGGTAACCTGCTCAACAGCCGACGCTTTAGACTCATCGGCAAAGCGCTTAACACTATCAACCCCACTTCGCGCTAACTTAATTGCTTCTGAAAGCTCACTTTCGGCTTGAATCAATAATTCGATTGAGTTATTGCTCGCGTTCAATTGGTCCATATATAACTGAAGTAAACTACTGGCACCAGTCGACATGTTTTTAAATCGATTCAACTCACTGCCCAGTTGCGAGTAATATTCTGAGCTACTCGCTGAAGTCGCCGCTAACTGGTTAAATTTTTCGGTTGCGGACTCAACAATCGCGTTAAGGTCTTTATTGACGGTGTTAATCGTACTCAAATTCTCAAGGTTAAGTGCATCGGTCGCACTGATCGTTCCTTCACGAACCAAGTTACCGATTGATTGCACCACTTTAATATCATCAGCAGAAGTTAGTTCCTCGCTCAAGTCATAAACCAGGCTGTCTATTTCATCTGAAGCATCCTCAAAGTCACTGCGTAAATTATTTATTTTTTGGGCAAGCTCCAAAGACTGTTGATGCAGTGCAAATACTTCAGGAATGTTTTGAAAGTAGCTATCAACACTTTGCTGTGCTTGCTGAAAGACGGTTAAAAGCTTCGGATACTTTTCCGCCAACGCAACCATTCGCTTTTTTAACGACATGTATTTCGACTTAAGCTCATTAAATCCACTTTCCAGAGTAGGCAAATCTTCGAGACGGTTCGTTTTTTGATGGCGATTAACCCGGTCGTTCGCTTCCAATAACGTAGAAATCATTTCTCCACTGGTTTGCAACATAGGCGTCGCTTCATCAACCACACTTTCCAAGTTGCTGTTGATACTGTTTACACCTGACAAGCTGGCAATACTGATCATCAGTAATAAGAGAACAACGACTGCGAAGCCACCGGCAATTCGAGCAGAGACGGTTAAATTCATAGAGCTATCCTGTAACTGCATTATTCTTATGGAGTGAAATCACCAGTGAATATCACAAATATGGGTGCTCGCTGGTGAGAATTTTTTGAGTAAAATCACTGAGATAAGCTTAGAACATTATTTAATTTCTTGCTAAAAATCTCTTAGTTTGGGTTATATCGGCAGGAGAGATGAAAAGTTAAGGTGGAAACTCAATAAACCTTGAAATCCACCTTACTTTATTAAGATTTACGATTGCAAAGCCCTAATCCGCTCATCTAATGGAGGATGCGAGGCCAATAAACTGGCTAATGACATTTTTCCGCCCGTGATCCCGAACGCGGTCATAGTGTCAGGCATCTGATTAGGCAGCTCAGACTCGGCTTTCAATCGAGCCAAAGCACCAATCATGGCTTGCTTACTCACCAGTTTACCTCCCATCGCATCGGCTCGAAACTCTCTGCGACGGCTGAACCAGGCAACAATAATTGCGGCAAGAATACCAAGAATGATTTCCGCCACCCAAGTGACAATGTAAAAACCAATGCCATGGCCACGTTCGGTTTTGAAAATTAACCGATCAACGGTGTGTCCTATAATTCGCGCAAAAAACATGACGAACGTATTCAGTACCCCCTGGATCAAGGTTAACGTAATCATATCGCCATTGGCCACATGGCCAATCTCGTGCCCTAAAACAGCACGCACTTCCTCTTTACTGAATCGAAAGAGCAACCCTTGGCTCACAGCAACCAATGCTTTATTGCGATTCCAACCGGTTGCAAAAGCATTTGATTGCTCGGAAGGAAAAACACCGACCTCGGGCATACCTATCCCAGCTCGTTCCGAAAGATCGGCGACTGTTTCGAGCAACCAACGTTCGTCAGGTGTTCTGGGCTGAGTTATCACTTGAGTACCGGTAAAGCGCTTTGCCATCCACTTCGACAAAAATAATGAAACAAAAGCCCCTCCCATTCCAAAGACAAAACAAAAAACCAAAAGCCCAGGCAAATTTAAATCGATGCCATTTTTCTGCATATAGCCTTCGAAACCAAGCAGGCTTAATGTGATGCTGGCAAGCAAAACAACCGCAAGGTTAGTTAATAGAAACAAACCAATACGCATCATTATTTGGAATACCTTTAAGAAAAAGAGATGTGTTGAAAAAATAAGGGTGGATTATAAAATTTTCAAGCTTTTTAGGATGTGTAATTAAAAAAACCCCGCTGATGCGGGGTTTTTTGGTGTGTGGTTAGAAGGAATATCCTGCTTTAATGTAGTAATAACCTCCGTTAAATCCGTATGGCGAAGTAACCGGGTATTCCGCACCTACGATATCCGCCCAAGGGTTTTTATCTGGGTATTCATCAAATAAATTTTGAGCACCAAGCACAAGGTTTAAGTTACCGGTAACGTCATATCCAACTTCAAGATCAACGGTCGCCGCACGCCCCACTTCAATCGGCAAAGTACCATCGTCCAAGTGCGCTTCATAGAATCCGGAGTAATGGTTATATCTAAGAGTCGTTCTCCAATCATCCAGTTTATAGTTCATGGAAATCGTTGCTCGAACGTCAGGCAAGTTCTCCTCTAACTGCCGAATACGAGTTGCACTCAATGTCCCCGAATTCGCACTGTCCACTTCGGTATCGGTCCAGTTATAAACCAAACCCCAATCAACATCGCCGCCCCACAATTCCATCGAGTAATTCGCCACTAAATCCACACCTTGAGTGGTGGTATCGAAGTCATTGGTAAAAAAGCGCATTGCGGACAGACTGGAAGCACCTATAAAGCCAGCGTTCGATAAATGCGTGCGCTCTTCATCTCCCAGTTCAAAAGTAGAGCTCAGCGCAATACGATCTTCCATTTTAATATTGTAATAGTCGACCGTAATAAACCAATCGTCCCACTCAATTACGGTACCAATCGAAAAGTTTTCCGACTCTTCCGGCGTAAGCGGCTTAGCCCCTAAACCGTTGGGGTAGGTTGTTGTAGACAAGTCAGACAAGCCTGGAGTTGTTGGAGGAAGCGTCGCTTCATCCGCTAACACACCATTTGTAAACGCAGTGGTTACATTGCGTACATTGGATTGCCCTACCGTAGGCGCTCTAAACCCTGTGCTTATGGCCCCACGAAAAGCGAGGTTATCAGTCGTTTGCCAACGAGCAGATAATTTATAGTTGGTGGTGGTACCAAAATCGTCATAATCTTCGTGACGCAGCGCTGCGGTTAATAAAAAGTCGTGTGAAAGATCCCACTCAAAATCAACGTAAGCCGCCCAGTTACCTCGATCCCAAGAGCCGGCATCAACGTCTCTGAACCCTGGAAAACCATTCGACCCGATACCAAAGCCTTGAGCTGCCAAGTTATCGTTGAATTCATAAGACTCGGGATTACCCGCCGAAATTGAGAACTCTTCGTTTCGGCTTTCAACACCTACCGCAATCACACCGTTGGTAATCGGAAAGGTCATATCAAAATTAAGACCGTTTTCTTCCTGAGTATAACTTCCCGGAGTAAATGACGTAGGTGTGTCTTCGCCGTATGCAGAGTTGACGGTATTTTTAATCGCAAAATCAACTTCGTTTTTACCGTAGGTATAGCTTACATCGTAAGTAATCCCAGAATCGGTTTCCCCTTTATAGCCCAAAGCTAAAGATTGATCGGCAACGACACCACCAAAGCGAGGTGTGAAGCCTCCGGGAAAGCGACTGTAGTGGGTAAAACACGTAGGGTGAGCTTCCACCGCGGCGAGCGCCACCGGATCAGGAATTCCAGTTGCGTCATCTATTTGAACAACAGGACATGCACTGTTATCACTACTAGACGGGTCCCCCACCAAAAGAGTCCACATTGTTGTATTAGGGTCATCATCGGTTAAGTAGTTGGCATTATTCGAAAAAACGCCTGGGCGCGTCGTTGGATTACGATAAAAGAATCCGCCTTCAATTTCTCTTTCCGCCCAGTTACCAAAAGCATAAAGCTCGCTGTTATTACCCAGGTCTATACCACTATTAAAGAAGAATTTAGTATCGTCTTTAATTTCCGGAGATCCCCAAATCTGTGCAGGATTTGCCACCGCAGTGTTACCGTTATCAATTAAGAATTGAGCATCGGGTCGTTGTACTGAGCGGTCTGTTGGATCCGCTTGCTTGTATTCCATACTTAAATTTAAAAAGCCACGCTCTGTGAGCTCGAAACCGACATTACCGGAAAGTTGAAAGGACGCTCCATCCCCCTCATAGTGCTGCCCGGTTTTTGCTTCGAAATACCCACCTGAAGCAGAATCATTTAGCACAAAGTTCATTACGCCTGCCACCGCGTCTGAACCGTATTGTGCCGCAGCGCCATCTCGAAGCACTTCAATTTGTTTTAAAGCAACACTAGGAATTACTGAAATGTCGGGGCCTTGTGAGCCGTCGGACAGACCACCACCTAAAAAAGTAATAACGGATGCGCGATGCCGACGCTTTCCATTTACCAAAATGAGAGTACTGTCTGGAGACAAGCCTCTTAAGTTTGCGGGCCGAACCAAAGTTGCGGCATCACTGATAGGTTGCGCATTGACATTAAATGAGGGCACAGAAACCGATAGCATCGAATTCATATCGGTAATGCCCTGACTTTCAAACTCTTCACCTGAAATGATATCCACCGGAACAGCGGACTCACCGATCGATCGCGGTGCGGCTCGAGAGCCTACTATTACCACTTTCACTTCTACTTTATCTTTGTCGTCTTCGTTGTCTGCATCTTCAGCAGCGAACAAAGGAAGAGACAGTGCGGTAGCAACAGCGAGTGCAGTGGACTTGATCCAGAACGGACTTTTTCCTGACTCAGTCTTTCTCATAGGTAGTACTCCCAAGGTTGTTCATTATTATCTTTGGAAGCCATACTGCTTGATTGGCTTGTCGGCATTCTTCTTTATTGAATTACGCAGTTCGCAATTTACCTAATTTTGTTTTTGAATAACAAGGCTATAGAGAAAAAAAGTGTCAAGCAATATCTTTTTGAGATATTTTTAACGGGTGAATTTGATTATAAAAAATTTTATTTAAATAGAAATAAATTATTTAGCGATAACTCACTTACTGATAAGCATTAAGAAATCGTCGATACTCTCCAGGATTCAAGCCAACGACTTGCTTGAAATAGCGCGTTAATGCGCTCTGATCGCAATACCCGCAACGCAGTGCAACTTCTGCTATCGTCAAGTCGGACGATGATAAAAATTCACAAGCTGCATCAACTCGAGTTTTTGTCACAAACTGACTCGGAGTGAGCTGATAAATGCTTTTCATACGGCGCTCAAATTGATTCACCGTTAAACCCGCCATTGTTGCGAGCTGTTCAACACGGTAACTGTTTTGAAAGTGTGTTTTGATAAAATCGATAGTTGCTGCGAATTTTTGATCGAGAAACTGGCGACAAATAGGCTCAGGCAAATCTCTTGAAATACAGGCCAACCCTATCAATTCTCGGTGAGCGTTATGGATTGGTAACTTATGCGTGATACACCAACCTCGTTTTCGATTTTTAAACAAGGTCAGATCAAGTTGATCGAATATAGGATTACCCGTGGTGAAAACGCGTTGGTCTTGTTGGTGGTAACGCTCCGCCATTTGCTTAGGAAACAAATCGAATGCGGTTTTACCAATGGCATCCTGGCGACTTGCCAGTCCACATCGCTCAACACAGGTATCGCTGATTTCGATATAGCGTCCCCGGCGATCTTTCACCGAAAACACGCAGTCGTTTAAGGGGTTAAACAACCGGGTAATCAAATCCAAATCCATCACCCGGTGAAAGTCACGTGAAATATTTTGAGTAGCCAAAGCGCCCATGAGTAATACCCTGTCAACCTACCCAAAAAATGTATACATTATACAAACATAAGTCAAGTATCCATTTAACCCGCTCACTCGAAGGCGGTCAGACAAAACTTCGCTTACGCCAATTTCCCCAAAAATGACCACGGACTTGTTAAATGGATTGCTGCAAAAAATAAATTGAACGCGAGCTTGTCAAAAAGGATAGTCCGTTAAAAAAGGTAATTAATGGAAGGGGCAGAAACTTAAGCACGACTTGCAAGTCGTATGAGGTGCGCTATTTCGAATGTAATCGATTCACTTTATGCCATATGAAGTGCGACTTCGCGCGCCCCACCGTTATGACGGTGCTCCCATAAATAAACACCTTGCCAAGTTCCCAACAGCAACTTTCCTTCCATGACGGGAATAGACAGCGAAGTTGCCGTTAGCGCCGCTTTGATATGAGCGGGCATGTCGTCGGCACCTTCGAAAATATGGGTATATAGTGGATCATTCTCTGGCACCAAACGGTTTAGCCAGTTTTCTAAATCTTGCCGTGCGGAAGGATCCGCGTTTTCCTGGATCAGCAAGCTGCACGAAGTATGACGCACGAATAAGCTGCACAACCCCTGTTCAAGGCCCGATTGCGCCAATATTTGCTCCACTTGAGAAGTGAACTCATACAGTCCTTGACCTCGAGTAGTCACTTTTAGGATCTTAACCATCAGCTCCACCTCGCCATTCAAATTTTACTCGCGAAGTAACACCGCACAACAACGTATAGGAAATGGTATCAGCAAATTGCGCCACCTGTTCTACTGGCAACTCTGGGCCCCACAATACAACCCGATCATCGACTTTATCGGTTGCATCGGGTCCCAGATCGATTGCGATCATATCCATGGATACTCGGCCCGCTATTGGGCAAGTACGTCCATTAATCCACACTGGAGTACCATTAACTGCATGGCGTGGGTAACCATCACCGTAACCGATTGCTACGATGGCAAGTCGCGTATCGCTACCGGCCTCCCAGTTAGCACCGTAACCAACGGTTTGTCCTTTGCTTATGGCCTTTACGGCAATCACTCTCGATTCCAATGTCATCGCCGGCCGCAAATGATGTTCTTGCCCGGTATGACCTATTAATGGCGAACTGCCGTAAAGCATGACACCCGGTCGTATCCATTCAAAGTGCGCTTCTGGCCAAGCCAGAACTGCTGCGGAGTTAGAAGCTGAGCGCTCGCCAATAAGATTGTTAATTAAACGTCGAAACAGGCGCAACTGCTCCCTGGTTTTTGTGTTACCGGTATCGTCGGCACAGGCAAAGTGCGTCATCAGCCGAACTTCCGCGACCTGTGGCATATCGACTAACTGCTGATAGGCATCGAGAAAATACTCACTGCAAAACCCCAGACGATTCATTTCGGAGTCGTGTTTCAACCAGACCACCAGCGGTTCTGCAAAGGTCACTTTTTTAAGCAGCTCAATTTGGTGTTGATGGTGAATAACGGTTTGCAGCGAGTGTTTTTCGATTAACCTGAGTTCGTTGGCTTCAAAAAAGCCTTCCAGCAGTACAATGGGCTGCTCGATGCCACCTTCACGTAACTGGATTGCCTCTTCAATACAGGCGACGGCAAACGCATCAGCTTCATCCAATGCACGCGCGACCGGTACGATACCGTGGCCGTAAGCATCGGCCTTAACCACGGCCATTACCCGACTGGCGGGTGCCATTTGTTTAATCAGTTTGAAATTGTGCTGGATGGCATCAAGATGAATAATCGCCTTGGTAGGACGCATCAGTATCCTTCGTCATCGTAATGTCGGGCCAGATTAGCAAAGCGGTTGTAATGTCCCTGGAACGCCAAATGAACGGTTCCAATCGGGCCGTTACGCTGTTTACCGATGATGACTTCGGCCTGACCTTTTGCTTCGGTTTCTTTATTGTAGACTTCGTCGCGGTAAACAAACATGATGATATCAGCATCCTGCTCTATCGCTCCAGATTCACGCAAGTCAGACATCACAGGTCGACGATCAGCCCGTTGTTCTAACGAGCGGTTAAGCTGTGATAACGCGATGACGGGCACTTTTAACTCCTTCGCTAAAGACTTTAACGAGCGCGAAATTTCGGAGATTTCCAAAGTACGGTTATCAGACAAACCTGGCACTTGCATTAGCTGCAAATAGTCCACAACGATCAACCCAATGTCACCATGCTCACGGGCAATGCGACGTGACCGTGAACGCACTTCCGACGGCGATAATCCGGGTGAGTCATCAATAAACATTTTGCAGTTATTTTTAAGAATGTTGGTCGCCACCATCAGGTTGTCCCAGTCTTTATCGTCCAGATGACCGGTTCGCAAGCGCGTCGCATCAACGCCGCCAATGGACGCGAAAGAACGCATCAGCAGCTGATTCGCCGGCATCTCCATACTGAACACCAACACCGGTTTACCACTGTGGATGGATGCATGTTCGGCAATGTTCATTGAAAAGGTGGTTTTACCCATCGCTGGACGGCCAGCAACTATCAAAAGATCGGTTTTTTGTAAGCCGTTAGTCATCTTATCCAGATCACTGAACCCCGTAGAAAGTCCAGTAATCCCGCCTTTAGAATCAACGGCGTATTGAATCCGATCTAAGGTTTCTTGCAAAAAGGTCGATGCGATTTTTAACCCTGCATCATTGCTTTCACGTTGTTCGGCAATTTTAAAAACTTTAGCTTCGGCGTGATCCAGTAATTCGTCAGGTTTTCGACCTTTTGGAAAGTAGGCTGAATCGGCAATTTCATTCGATACAGAAATAAGCTCTCTGAGTACCGCACGTTCACGCACAATTTGCGCATAGGCTTCAATATTGGCCGCACTGGGCGTGTTTTTAGCGAGCTCACCCAAATAAGCCAGACCACCGACATTATCCGACTCCCCTTCACGCTCCAGAAATTCATGTAACGTGATCACATCCATCGGCTGGTTATTTTCTGCCAAATAATAAACCGCTCGGAAAATGGCTCGATGTTCTTTCGTGTAAAAGTCATCGGCAACCAACTTATCGCTGACTTTTTCCCAAGCATCGTTATCGAGCATCAGCCCACCGAGCACCGATTGTTCGGCTTCTATCGAGTGCGGGGGAACCTTCAATTGTGCGGTGACAGGATCTCTTTCGGCCATGATTTACTGCTTTTTAACCTGTTATTAAACGGTTACCTTTTTCTAAGGGTACTTTAATTAACCTCACCCGAGAAAAATACCAATGACGGACAAATCGATAAATGTTTTATGTTTGGTTAAATCAAAGAAGTTTAATTCGCCATCGCCTGCCGGATTACTTCACTGGCGGCAAAAATAAAACGTTTATCGACTTAATATTTCGATTTTTCGTTTCCCGAACAGAAGTTGGTTCATCTCTCGTACTTATTTCTGCGGAAATCAGAATGACACATTGTATCGAAAAAGAGGCTTCTCGAAAGCTTAAAAATTTAAACAAATAAAAAAGGGACTGGCTTACACCAATCCCTTTTTTGTAACCATCTGATTTCTAAGCTTAAGCTTGCTCAGGAACCACGTTGACAGTCACAGTAGCCGTCACATCAGTGTGCAATTGCAATTCAAGTGGGTACTCACCCGTATTGCGAATCACACCATTTGGCATGCGAACTTCTGCTTTAGCGACTTCAACGCCAGCAGCCGTAATGGCATCAGCAACATCGCGAGTACCAATAGAGCCGAACAATTTACCTTCGTCACCAGCATTGGCAGCGATGGTTACCGTTAAGCTATTCAGCTTCTCAGCACGCGCTTCAGCAGTAGCCAATAATTCAGCAGCCTGCTTTTCCAGCTCAGCACGACGCGCTTCAAACTGTTCAACATTCGATTTGGTAGCAGGTACCGCTTTACCGTGCGGAACCAAGTAGTTACGGCCGTAACCGTTGGCTACCGATACTTGGTCACCCAGATCACCCAGGTTACGGATTTTTTCCAACAGAATGACTTGCATCAGTCTTTCCTCTTATTAAATCTGACAACGAAGACTTACAAAAGGTAAGTCGCTCAAACGCTCTGACTACTTATGCGAATCGCTGTAAGGCAGCAGAGCCAAGAAACGGGCGCGTTTTACCGCACGAGCCAGCTGACGCTGATACTTGGAACTGGTTCCAGTAATACGGCTGGGTACGATTTTGCCGGTTTCAGTAATGTAGCTTTTTAGAGTTGCCAAATCTTTAAAATCTATTTCAGCGATATTTTCTGCAGTGAAACGGCAGAACTTACGACGACGAGAAAAACGAGACATATTCTATTCCTCCGGATTATTCTGCGGCTTCAGTAGCAGCTTCTTTTTTCTTTTCAGAAGCTTCGGGCTTTTCTTTGGCAGGAGCAGCAGCTTCTTTGCTGTCTTCTTTTGCCAGAGGTGAAGCTTCAGTAATGGCTTTTTTGCGGCGGATAGTCATGTGACGCAATACCGCATCGTTGAAACGGAAGATGTTCTCGATCTCTTCTACTGCAGAGAACTCACACTCAAGATTCATTAAGACATAGTGTGCTTTATGAACATTTTCGATTGCATAAGCCAGTTGACGACGGCCCCAGTCTTCAAGACGGTGAACCTGACCACCAGCTTCTTTTACGATGTTGGTGTATCGCTCGATCATCGCGGGAACTTGGTCGCTTTGATCAGGGTGCACCATGAATACGATTTCGTAGTGATTCATTTAAATCTCCTTTTGGATTCCAGCCATTCTCTCAGTCGGTCGGGCGACCACCGGGCAATGACAAGGAGTTAACCAAATTGTAAACACTATCCGATTACTTAAAAGCACTGGGCTCAAGTAAGCCCGGATAAAATGAGCGCGGAATTATACGCACCCACTGCGCAATTGACAACCAAAAACAGTTAATGCCGACACTATCTTTGCTAAACTTAACCTTATAAGCAGAGGGATAAGCAGTGGGCTATACCATTTATTTTAACGAACTTACGTCCTGCATCGAAGTTATTCACGTCGGCCAACTGACCGCCGCCGAGCTAACCCGCTCGGTTCCAGAAATTCACGGTTTGTGCATAGAGTCCCAGTGCTGGTCTATCATTTCCGACATTCGCCAAACCGAGTACCAGCTAAATAACAGCGAAGAATTTGCGGTTGCGCAACATTTGACCGAAGTTTTTCCGGCTCAGTCTCGAATCATCGTTATCCACCAGGAAATGCAAATCCCGATAGAAAATGTACGGCTGCTGGAACAAACCGCGGCCTTGCATTATGTGATGTTACGGTTTACCACCGACGAAGATGAGTGCCGGCGTTTACTTCAACAACCATTTCCGGAGTTCATTCCTCGCGCCGACACCGATCAAGAAGATTTATTCTCAGGCTGATCATTGAGCGTTTGGCTTTGAGTACTTTGATTCTGTATGACCTTCGTCTTGGTGCGCCAGAACCCCTGATGATTCAGGCATTCCCAACCCCATCGTACCCAATTGACTAAAGCAAACGCCAACCACAGCGCCCAAGCTAACATCGCAAGTTGATAAACCCACATCGGCAACGAAAACACATTGATAACGGGTGATTCGTTTATTGATGCATCGAGATACCACTTCAAAACGTGCTGGTTTGATTGATTTCCAACAATGCCCATGTCCGGTTCACTGAGTAAACTAAGCGGTACACTGACAACCAGCGTAAGTAATACGATTACTGAAAAAACCGACAGTATTACCTGTAAAAAATGAAACAGAACGTCTGACTGACGGCTGATATAATTTCGGTGCAGCTGTAATGCAACAAACCAAATCGTCAAAAATACCAGTAACCACCAACTTTGCGTACTTAACCCCAAACCCAGTAGCAACCAGTGCAAAGGAGACACTGGCAATATTCGAGTACGCCATACCAGAAATGCCAAGATTAAAAAGGCCAGCAACTCACCCCAATAAATAATGGCAGGACCGATTACCGGACCGTCTGCCCAGATCACCCATCGATCTCGCGGTATCTGCCACTCAATAGACAAGTTGCTGATCGGTGCATTCAGATTGACGACAGGCAAACTGGAAGAAAACGCCATCGACTCCGGTTCTTTCCAGTCAAGTTTAATAACATGGCTGCCTGGTGCAGTGGTGTAATTGATCACGCCGTCCTGTATTTGAAGGTATTCTTTACGACCGTCAATTTCCGCGTTCAGTTGCTGACCGTTGCCGACATGAATGACGTTTTGACCGCCTCTGCTGCTACGGTAATGAGTTTCCAGTTCAATACGACGTTGCGAGTCACCGGGATAAACCCGCAAATGCAGGTTGTCAAAACTCTGGCTAAAACCTTTTACCGCTTGCGGCGACTCAATGGCGACCGTCAGCGACTCACCGCTTCGAGGCAAATAGCGAAAAGACCACATTTGGGCTTCTTGATTTTCTGGCCACACCTCAGGAACGCCATCCAACTGTATCCGCCATTGATGGGATGCATTAAATCGCCACTCTTCAACAAAATGCTGAGTAGACTGCGCAGTAATTGCAAGTGGCGACTGTTTTTCGAGCATCGACTCCCATCGAATAGTGTGAACACCGGCAGGTAACTGCACGTCTAACTGACTGCCTTTTGCTTCAAATCCGGGGCTGGTTACCCGCTCATAAGACAACAGGGGTACTTGCAAATTGATATCACCTTGCAATGGGGCAATCCGTTGCACATGCGTTGTCAATCGCCAGTCCGTATCAATCCAGATTTCTCTTATCAACTTGACCATAGGCTTGATGGCCAGCGCTTTTTGTTGACTTAACTGCGGATCTTGCTGTTCTGGATCACGCATCAATGCCATGGCTTGTGCCTTACGAGTAAAACTGATTTCGCCAGCGCGCAAACTGCCGTTATAGACACCTTCCAATTGCCAAATATCGGTAAGGTTTTGAATGTTATGAGGCTGTTCCGAAAACGCGATATTGAAACTGGTCGCTCCTGACAATACACCTTGCAACTGCACAATTTGTCGACCTTTCGGAACCGTCATCCATTGGTGCCCCCGATGGTATGCCAACCAACTGTACGGACGACCGTTCAGTCGAATATTTTTAATGATCCAGTGGGTTGAATGTGGCAATTGAAACGCTGCTGTATCCATTACGTCCACTTGCATTTCAAGCACCAAAGACTCGCGTTGTGCCTGCCCTTCGCTGATAATACGCAATCCGGAAATGGTTACGCATTCCGGGTGGCACTCTGGTGGCTGGTGCAACCATTGTTGCAATTCTTTTAACACCTGCGAATCTGGAACTTCAGCTTCAACATCGGTACTAAAAAGCGGTGTCAGCGTTAACAGCGCCAAGGTTCCCAAATACTTTTTCATATTGGCAATGCGCAACCTGTGACCCGTGATTTTCTGGATCACCAAAAGTGCAACCGACAAAATTCCAAACAACATCAACAACCGCCACAAAGTCATCACCGATGGTGTCGCAATCCAGAGCCGCACTTGCTGCTGCTCAACAACCGGAGAGCGCCAGGTGAGTTGGTAACGGTTCCACTGCCAAGCGGGGCGACCCGTGCCCGTTTGGATCACCATATCTTTGCCATATCGATTCAGCACTTGCTGCTGCCGCATGCGACTGCCAGTAATCATCATTTTTTGCTCCGCGGGAGCAGCAAGCTCTTCTCGCACAGCTTCTAGTGATGCAGGCTTTCTTGCTTTCGCAACATCGTGTAGCGCGGACGCTTCAGATACCGGATACCGCACCGGTGAATAGTGCTCCAATTGCGGATGGATAATGACCCTCACTTGATGGATCAAAAACAATCCGAAAAAAATCACAAATAAAATCGCAGACCCCCAAAAATAAATGCTGCGCGTTTTCAGCCACCAGTTTTTCTTGTCTGGCATGGCGCGGTAAACCACATAAGCCAATAACAAATTGGACAAAGAAGCCACCGGAGCCTGAGCTTCATGAAACATCAACACCAGTGCAATAAAGCCAGTCGAAGCCAGCGACCAACCACCGTATCGATAAGCGATCACCGTCAATAACATAACCCAGAATAAATCCCACAAGTCCCACTGATTCAGCCAACTGTTACTTTGCTCGGCACCTTGTGCCAAAACCAACCGGTGTGCTGGTGGTAAATTGATATCCCACTCAACTTGTTCAAACGTCTGTAACCAACCGGTAATGGGCAATTGCGATTGCTTGCTGATTTCACCCCCTCCGGTTAACGTTAACCCCGGTGAGCGCACCTCTACTCCAGTTTGTTGCTCCTGCAACGTGGTAATTAAAAGCGGCTCGTTATTTTCACTCGCGTATTGAAGTTGAAAAGGTGCGCTCATATCGAGCCGCCAGTTTTTGCGCATTTCACCCTGAACACTGTCTTCAAACCGCCACTTTTCGCCAGAAAAATCGAGCCATAATTTGCGCGACAAAGACATTCGATTTGAAGCGTCGTCCGGTATGCCACGAATCTTTTCGTTGATGACTCCTTGCTCTTGAGGTGCGAATAAAAAACTGGGATAACTTTTCCATTCGGTGGGTACGTTCGCCGACTCCGGATCGATGACAGAAAGTTGTTCCAACATCGCTACTCGTATTTCCGGATTATTTCTGAAGCTCCAAACCTCTTGTTGCGGCCAAACCGGTTGGCTCGGGGTGAAGGTAAGTTCCTGCAACTCTGAAGGTGCATAAGAAGACAGGATCAATTGCCAATTACCAGGCTTTACTTGGACAATCAGTTCCCGGTTAGTATTTAAAAAAGCAGGTAAAGGGCTTTGAACGACCACAGGCTCAAACCCGGCCAGCAACGCCTGACCCAAATTAATTTCACGCACACGCCCGGCAACATTCAAGGTCAATCGAGTTTCCATCATTAATGGATGGTGATCGATTAACAGCCGATATACCCGTAAGTCGAGTTCATCCGCAACGGTTGCTTGACTGCTTTTTTCACCGAGCAACACTCGCCCCGATTCACGTTTTGGAAAATCTACGGGTTTGCCATTCAAATTCAAATTCATACTGGCAATCAAATCCGGAATGGCAAGACTCTGAGGTTGAGAATCCCACTTCCAATAACCAATAATTTTTGCCGTGCCTTTTTCAATCCAGACGAATGGTTGATGTTGTCGGTTTTGCACTAAAGTTGTTTGACCATTCACTTGAACCGCTAAAGGCCAAGCCTGGTTATCACCGGGAAGTGGCACCCATCCACTTTTAAAAACCTTCCAATTTTGTTCAAACTGACCGCGCGTTCGGCTGACTTCCAACTCCAGTACACCCGGCCAGGCACAAATGCGGTCCTTCTCATCAAGCACTTTTCCACCTTCAACCATGGGGCAATCGAGAAAATCAAGGTGTTTGTTCACCCAAGGGATCCAGGGTTTGAGCTCCGCAGGGACCGCCTTGTCTCGACTTGCCGAATAAGTAGATACCGTGACGATAATTATCGCGAATCCTATCAAACATTTTGATATCCACTTCATTGGCTTGCTCCTGGTAAAAGTTCTAAGTTCTAAGTTCTAAGTTCTAAGTTCTAAGTTCTAAGTTCTAAGTTCTAAGTTCTAAGTTCTAAGTTCTAAGTTCTAAGTTCTAAGTTCTAAGTTCTAAGTTCTAAGTTCTAA
>NZ_JBUZOU010000017.1:0-117038 GCF_055326765.1 Pleionea sp. WD8-19
CTACAGCTACCTGGCGGTGGGCACCACACGCAGTGCAAGCAACGGCTGGGCGGGCCCGAATGCCGTGCGCAGTGTACAGCTCGCCAACGGCAGTACCCGCACCTACAGCTACGATGAAAGCGGTAACCTCACCAACGATGGGTTGCGCAGTATCTCGTACAACGCGTTTAATAAACCGGTGCACATTGGTACCAGCAGTGGAACAATCAACCCGAAACTCGACAGTCAAACCACTGCGGCAAACGATGTCTACTTTTACTACGGCGCCGACCAAATGCGTTACAAGCAGGTGAAAACCAAAAACGGTGAAACCACCACCACGGTGTACATTGATAAAGTGTTTGAGCGCATTACCAAGCAATCCACCAGCGGTACCGAAGTTGAGAAAAAGCATTACATCGGTGATATCGCTGTTGTGACGGAAAAAAACACCATCAGTAACGATACCGATTATTCCATAGGTTATTTCCATCGTGACCGTTTGGGATCCATGACCGCTATCGTCAACGAACAGGGTACTGTTATTGAAGGCCACAGCTTCGATGCCTTTGGTCGCCCAAGGCAACAAAACATGGCAGACAGTGCCTTGACTATTTTGGGCTCCAGTGTCACCACACGTGGATTCACCGACCACGAGCACTTGGATGACAGTCAGTTAATTCATATGAATGGGCGGGCGTACGACTACAATCTCGGAAGATTTCTTTCTGTAGATCCTTACATCCAGTTTGTAGGCAACTCTCAAGGTATTAATCCGTACAGTTACATCATGAATAATCCGCTCAGTGGGACGGACCCAAGTGGATATGATATTTGTATTATAATTACCGGATGTAGCGGTGACCCAATAATTGATGAAAATGGATGTATAACGAGGAGTTGTGGTTTACCAAAAGATGAAAATGGAATAGTTAAACATTCAGACTCAGGCGGCGGAGATGAGAATAATGGTAAAAATGATGACGAAAAAGGTGATTTACCAGAGGACATAGGAAAGTTAGATAACACAGAAAGCCCGGTTTTTCCGATAGCTGAGCCTTCCTTAAAAAGAATTAAAAGCCGAGAAAATATTGAGAACTTTTTAAGATCTGCTGGTTCAGTAGTAGGTTCAATGTTACCTTTTGGTGAATCTATAATGGCCGCAGCCAATGGCGATTGGAGTGGTGCCCTAGCC
Organism: Pleionea sp. WD8-19; assembly: GCF_055326765.1. NCBI lineage: Bacteria > Pseudomonadati > Pseudomonadota > Gammaproteobacteria > Oceanospirillales > Pleioneaceae > Pleionea > Pleionea sp. WD8-19. The sequence continues at coordinate 1,175 of NZ_JBUZOU010000017.1, forward strand.
TCGGCCGGAACAGAACTTGGCATGATGGCTGTTGGAGCCGTTACTTTTGGAGCGGGCTACGGAGTTTTTAAGGCTTACAAAGCTTCTAAAGCTGTCAGAAGACTGAAGGAAGTTGTTACTGGTGGGACTGATTTAGTTGAAGGAGCCGGTCGTTTAGGTGGGAAGCTTTATGACTCTAAGAAGCTAGCTCAGCTTAAAAAGTATTTACATAAAAGAAAAGTTGAGCTTCGAGTTGGAGATGAGTTCGTACCAAGAAATGCAAATGGAGCATTCGATTATGGTAAAGGAGTTCTTTCTTTAAGAGATAACCCAACCAACTATGAGGTATGGCACGAGCTATCACACTTTATTCAATACAATAAGATTGGTAAAGAGGCGTATTCAAAACTACCGAGAAGTAAGGCTTTTAATGCGCCTGAACAATTTGTATTTGATATGTTAGAGAACTCAAAAAAACGTTGGAACTCGCTAAATTTTGACGAGCAGCAACATGCAATTAATTATATTGAAGACGTGGGTGGGTTTAGATAATGATAGATGAAAGTAAAGCGATAGAGTTGGCAGAATCTTATTTGCAGGAAGAGCCATCAGCTGAATATTCCTATAAGTTTCTAAAGATTATGAGTACAAGTAAAAGGCCAAATGAATTTGACGTTATCTTTAATGTCTATAATTCAGATGATCAGTTGATTGATGGGCCCGTTGTTCTCGTAGTTAACAAAGAAACAGGAATTATAAGGGACTTATAATTTGAAATTAGGCATCAATTTTCTCGTCAAGAAATGAAGCATGCTGTTTGGTATCAAAGAACTTTAAGACAATAGTATCGAAGCGGCAGGATAACCAAAAGAGGACCAAGACAGGACGGCCACCACTTAGTTCCAAAGCCGATGCAAACCATCGGCTTCGTTCTTTAAAAAATAGCTTACCTTTCTAACACACGTGGATTCACCGACCATGAGCACCTGGATGACAGTCAGTTAATTCATATGAATGGGCGGGCGTACGACTACAATCTCGGAAGATTTCTTTCTGTAGATCCGGTCATACAAAGTCCGGGTAATTCACAAAGTATGAATCCTTATTCGTACATTATGAATAATCCATTGTCAGGGACAGATCCGAGTGGGTATACTTCACAAAAAGTTGACGAATTTTCAAGTATCGACTGTGAGGCGGATCAATCTGCTTGTGAAGCGTTTCTCAAAAGCTTGTCTAAAGAAGATGATAATGCTGCAGATAAGCAACAAACAGAAACTGCTGAGGCAGGCTCTGTTGGTGAAATAGTTGCAGCTTATACCAGTAATAATATTTCCCATATCAATAAAAAGAAGAGGAGTAAGAAAAAGAAGGATAAGGGTGGAACCGATAAAAAAGCTGATGAAAGATCCACCAGTGGGGATGGTAAAGATAAGCCCGATTTTTCATCGGCAAGAAATCATGACGAGCTTTTAGCGAAAGTCAAAGGTGAAAAGTACACCCTGCCTGTCAAGAAAAAAACAGTTATAGATAGTACATCAGATGCAGTTGATCACTATTATGATAATAATGGTGATCCTGTAGAGCTAGGTCCAAAAACGAAGGAAGCTTTAAGAAATCATAAGACTCAGCAGGAAAAACTAGAAAGAATTCGAACAGGGAAAACGTCTAGTTTAACTGGAAATTATGGAGTTGATCTTACTTGGGATGTATTTCATGTAGGAGACACGATTGTAAGATACGAAACTGTTTGTGGCACTAATACCTGTACAACTACCTTTACTGGCTTTGTCAGAAAACTTAACGATGGCTCATTTGGCGCGGATGGTTTCTGGGATATTGTTTCTGGCAATGATGCCAATGGTCCAAATGGTGAGTTTGATGGCGGTACTCCCTATCCATATTCTCCTTATAGCTGGCAAGAAACTTTCTCAAATCCATATAGAAAAGAAGAGTAGGTGACGACGATGTGGATATTTCCTGGTGGTAAAATAACATTGTTTTTAGCAAGTATTTTTATCTCTTTGTTAATAATTTACTTTGCTGGTTTTTTTAAAAATAAAAAACAACCGTTAAGAGTAGCACTAATTAACTTAATAGTTTTGTATCTTGTAATTGTCTGCTCCGTATTTATATATGATTGGTATATTGACTATAAACTCTCATCTTTTGATTTAAATGGGGATGGAATGTTTACTGGAGATGAAAATACATTGGAGCAGGCTAAGTATATGAATTTAGCTACCAGCGATTCAGGAAGAAGTTTTGCACCGTTAACAGGATTGTTATTTTCGTTTATATACTCTCTTGGTTTGTACTTGTTTCTGAGGATTTACTGTTTATTTAAACGCAATTCGAAACCAATGTAACCGCATCGTCGTTCGGGACAGCCAGCGTAACGTGGGTTCTAACCCAGGAGTCATGGGGGTCAAGTCTTGATATTAGCTATTAAATCAACTACCCTCAATGCATGACCAGACCTCTCCGAGTAGAATACGAAGGCGCTTACTATCACGTGATGAACCGAGGTAGGGGACGTCAGACTATCTTTCATGGTAAAAAATACTATGAAGACTTTTTAACTTGTATTGACCAAGCCCACCAACGATTTGGCATTGAGATACACACTTATTGCCTGATGGGAAATCATTATCACTTACTGGTGAAAACACCGAGAGGTAATTTGGGGCGTGCAATGCGTCATATCAACGGTGTTTATACTCAAAAATACAATCAACGAAAACGTACCGACGGCGCTTTGTTTCGAGGCCGGTACAAAGTCATACTGATAGAACTTAATCAATTTGCACTTGTTGGTCAAGTTGAAGTCTGTGATTATTGGCTTTGAGTCGTGGGTGTCCGTGAAGGGTCCGTTAAAGGCTTATAAAATTTCGGATATTTTTTAAGAGAAACCTCTATAATGATTTTCTTTTTTTGCAATCCAGAGAGAACATAATGTTCAATTGTCGAAGATTTATTTTTTTGATTTTCCTTTATTTGTATCTTCTTTGTTCCACGTTTGTTTCAGCCAATGATCCTTTGTCCAATGGCCTATTGGATATTTATCAGGACAGGTACGATGAAGGCTTTATCGCCACAGAGTGGATTTATACCCACAGCAATATGAATATAAGCGGTAATTATTCTTGGGGAGAAAGTGCCATACTCCATAGCTTGCTGAATATGTACACAGTGACTCGTGATAAAGCTTATCTCGATACGTTTGTCACTCACTTTGATTACCTGCTAACAAAACGAGATGACCAAATTGGTATAATCGATAGCTTTAAGCAACGAAAAGTGAAGGGATGGCATGAGCGGCATTATAATTGCCAATCGGAAGAAGGTGCTTATCAAAATGTTAACTATCTAGTTTCCAACTCGATGATTGTTCATCCCGTATCTAAATTTGTGCGGATGATTCTGTTAGATGGAGCCCGTTCATCCTTGGCAACAGAACAAAAAGCCCTTGAATATTATCAGGCCGTTATCGATACACTTGATGAGCATGAGTCGCAATATGAAGAAAATAGTTTGGAGGACTATGGATATTATCGATTTCCTGCTGAGTTGAATGAAAAGCCTTGTGATAAATTAGACTCTCATGCTAATGAAATCATGCCGCAAAATCAGTTTCTCGCTGCAGGCAGAGTGATGATCGAGATGTTACCTACATTAAAAAAAGTTGGAGACTATGACAAGGCCAATAATTACAAAAACAAAGTGGTCAAAATGGCCAGATATTTTAAATCAAATCTGATTACTGTTGGAAATGCTTATCACTGGGGGTATTGGCCAGCTTACAAATATTACGAAAAGTCCGATATCAGTGATATTTCTCACGCCGCAATCGATGTTGACTTTGCGGTCATGATGGTAAAAGAAAGACTTGGTGTTTTTGATGAAAATGATTTAATAAAATTTATCAATACTTTTGAAAATGACATTCTTGGATTGGATGGTATCCCTTCAAATTTAGTGGATGGCAGCAACGGTGAAGATAACCATGGTAACCCACTGGAACCTAATCGCAATTATACTAATAGTATCACCCAATGGTGTTCTTTAGCGATTATAGTAAACTCAAATATTTTTGACCTGTGTGAAGGATTACTCTTTTCAGAAGAGCCTTACGACAGCCCCTATCAATTGGGTTTCACCACTTGGCTAACTTTTGGCGCGGTTACAAATACTACCAGGCTGAGCCCAAATGCGCGAGTCTATGCAGGTCATTTTTCAACAAACACCCAGCTTCCTTCGATTGTCGGTTTTTATGATTACGGTGAAACCAAAACAAGCCTTCATCATTTTGGTGGATCTGCGGTGAGATCTTTTCAACTTTACAACAGTACATGGTCTTCCTCTGCTTGGCTTGCAAAGGCAATGGATGGCTTAGGGACAAGTGGAGATTTTAACGGTAACGGCGTGGATGAAATAGTTTCATTTTATGATTATGGGGAGAATAGAACCAGTATACATCACTGGCAACCTTACAATGGCTCTGCTTCATGGTTTGTTCTTAGCGTTGATCGCTGGGGTAGTACAGCTTGGGGAGCTCAAAATATGAAAGGCACAGTGCTTTCTGGGGATTTTGATGGTGATAGTGTTGATGAATTAGTTGCTTTCTATGATTATCAAAACGGAAATACTTCGCTTTACCAATGGAATTATGCAAATAGCCATTTTTATCTCAAGGGACCTGTTTGGCATTCATCTAACTGGAGTAGTCAAAAAGCAGCATTTAAAACCATCGTCGGGGATTTTGACGGTGATGGTGACGAAGAGATTGTTGGTGTCTACGATGTTGCTCCTGGTGAAACACGGTTTCACTTATGGGACTATGATAAAGTAGAAAAAGTTTTTAACCTCTACCCCAATCGCTGGGCTTCATCAGACTGGAATGCTAATGCGATGCATGGTTCATTAGCTGCAGCGGATCTGAATGGTGATGGTAAAGATGAAATCGTCGGTTTTTATCATTATGGCTTAGGCTTCTCTACCCTTTACTATTGGGAAAATACAAGCGGCTTTACATTAAAAGAGCAATCTTGGACCACGACTAGTTATGACCCTCGTCGATTGATGGGACGCATATTGACTCTCGATCGAGATGGTAATGGCAAAGATGAAATCTATGTTCTATATGATCATGGTTATGCACATTCAGGGATTCATGTTATTAAAAAAAGTGATGAAGGTTTTTCAATGTCACTAGATCTTTGGTCAGCAGGGGCTTGGAGCTTTTTGCTAATGTAGAATAACGAAAATAGAAAACTTGGGAGAGGTTAAGCTCTCCCTGAGCATATAGAAATTAGGGGTTAACTGATCTCTCCAAAAATCGTTTAACTGAATCTTTTTCTGTATTCCTTGCGGGCAACTTACCCGATCATCAGTCCTGACTATATTTTCAAAAATATAGCCAAAAATGGAATGCCAAAGGCTGCAACCACAGATCAAGTTAACTTGGCGTTAATGATTGCAGCTTTTCTGTGATGTTTATTTTGCCACTTTAAATTCTAATACGAAATTGTAAACATTAGCCTGTGGGTCAGGTTTAAATTTCCATTTCTTTATTGACTTGGTGGCTGAAAGGACAAATACATCTTGAGGGTGAGAATCGAGAACTTTTATGTTCTCCGGTTGTCCTTGCTCGTTAATGTTGAACTCAAAGTGTACCCAACCTTCAACGTCCCCGCGTGCGGCTTTTAGAGGGTATTTGGGATTGACTATTTTTATAGGCTCAGCAGTTGCGCTATTGAGCGATTTGACGTCGGGTATAGGTCTGTACTCGTAGGTTGGTTGATTAGCGCATGCTGTTACGATCAAAACAGAAAGTATCATTAAAAAGTTTTTCATTTTTTGTCCTTGTTTACGTTAAGTACTTTAAATATTTATCGCGAAATATTATGCCACATTTTTATTGAAATTCCACCTGCTATTAACGATGCCGAAACTTATACAGGGCTTTGAATCAACAGTTTCGATTGTATTTTGAACAATGCAAAGAGCGAGTTTTTAGCTAATTTTATCAACCTGGCTAATAACCGACCAGTATGCATATGCGTAAGGAAAAGTTGGGTTCTCGACTATATTGATTGGGAAGAATGGTGATTTATAAGCCGTCCCGGCCGCTTGGAAAGTGTTGTTTGCTAAAACTCGAAATCACGATATTGGTAGCGCAAGTGTGAATTTGTTGGCATTTTGAATTGATGGTTTGGCGTTAAAATCAAGGAATTTATACGTTTAGGTGGGCTGGCATAGGGTATCTTGAAGTCTAAAGCTGATAAATGCTTATTTTTAGCTTCCTTTGAAGCGGTTTCCTCGCGAAACGTCCTAAATCGCCTTTGATTTTGCGAAAATCAAGCATGTTTCGTTTTGGCATCCGTGAGATGCTATTCCCGAACTGTGGGAAGATTTTATTCGATGTGCAGTTTAGAGCATTACTTGATTATTATATTAAATTGGGTAAGTGCAAATAATTAGTTTATTTGAAAGACAATACGCCCAAATTTCTCGTATAAGTTAGTTTCAATCTGTGTTGGGAACTTTCCTGGCCTTTATACTTTGTATGACCAATAGTGAGTCGATATCTATGCAGAATAAATCATTTCGAATGCTGATTGTTTTAATATTATTTGCTGTCTCACAGTCATTAATTGGTGCTGAGCTCAATGTTTTTTCAAACAGTGCAAAAATTGAAACTCCAAATAAGCCCGACTTTGAAACGGTTGATAACGACTGGTGGGTTCCTTGGGAGAATCTAAGGAGTGAGCAAAAAATACGATGGGCTGAAATCATTCTCGATAATTATCGTCAAGCAACCTCTCACTTGCTCGAAACAAAAGATGTTAATGAGCGAGTAGAGTTTACAATAAATTTAATTCAGTCTTTGCGTAAACTCACACAGTATCAAGAAGATGTGCCAGGTAACAATGGGCAAATAGTGTTGAATTTGGAATCATGGATTGCACTATATCACCGAATGACACGTTTTAATCATCAAACTCAACGACTTTCTGCAGAAATTAAACAACGAGCTGAAAATGTAGAAAGTATTAAAGAGCAACTTCATGAATTAAATGTGCTTCATAGAAGCTTCGAGAAAAATTCAAGTTCCAAGCTTTTGAATGGATTAGATGTTTATGCCGCGCAAGTTAATCTTTTGTACGCCATTGAGCGGCACTTGCTGTCCAAAGTTCGATTGAAAAACATGAAAACACAAGAAGAAAGTGCTCGATTTGCTTTGGAAAAAACGGCGAGTAAAATTACCAGCGACCAACAATTTGACTTAACACTGAAGCGTCAAAGGGAAAAGCTAAAGCAGAAAATGGAAAGGCTAGAGCAAGTAATGAGTGCATTGCAGAGGAGGGCGCTCTCTTCGATGAAAGGTGAAGATGAAATCGTTTATCAGTTATCTTATCAGGAAGAAAAGTTAAAACAAGCTCAAATCAATGCCCAATTAATTTCAAACGCAATATTATTGAGAATTAGCCAAATTTTGCAAGGCGAGGAAGTTGAGTCCGAGCTTTCGTGGGTTGACTCACTTTCAAAAATACACGTTGAAACTGACCAGTTAGGTTCACAGTTAGCGGCGTACAGGGAGCAGGTGTTAGCAAGTGGCGAGGCGGCTAATGACATGATTTATGAAAAAACAAAACGGAGCGTATGGCAGTATTTAGAAACGAATCAAAAATTGATGAGTGAACTGAAAAGTAAGCTTAAAGAAGCCGACTTTTACTCTCAATCGTACAAGCAATTCGTTGCCTTGCAGAAAGGCTGGGCCTCACACTTCGATTTAAATTGGAGCTCTTGGCGTTCGACAGCAGAAAGTGGGTGGAAGTCAGTTGTCAATTTTACTTTATTCACAGTTAATGAATACCCTGTCACGGTTTCTAACCTACTCAGCGCTTTGATTGTTATTTTTGTCAGTATTTTAATTTCTTCCCTATTAAAAAAAGTACTAAGAAAACTGGGGAGGAAGCGCTCAATTAGCGAGTCGACAATCTATATTGTTGCACGAGTTTTACACTATATCATTATTTTCACTGCGGCTTTGATAGCACTCTCTATCTTGGGTATCGACTCTTCAAAAATCGCTTTGGTAGCCGGTGCGCTTTCTGTTGGTATTGGTTTTGGATTGCAATCCATTTTCAACAACTTTGTTTCCGGATTAATTTTGTTGTTTGAACGCCCTTTGAAAGTAGGTGACTTGGTTGAATTAGAGTCTGGCGTACGAGGACGAATTAAGGCGATAAATGTGCGCTCCACGCAGTTAAAGACGAGAGATAATATCGATCTACTCGTTCCGAATTCTGAGTTTGTTAACTTTCGAGTGATTAACTATACGTTTTCGGATCCCTTACGTCGAGTGCATGTGCCGTTTAGAACGTCACTCGATAGTGACAAAGAATATGTAAAAGAGGTTGTGCTAAAAGCGGCAGAGGAAGTTAGTTTTACCCAAAAAGACAAACAACATGCACCGGATTTATGGTTAAAGCGAATTGGTGAGTACAGCCTTGAATTCGAACTTATTGTATGGGTAAACGCGAATAAACTGAATGATAATGATGGCGTAGAAGCACATTATCTTTGGCAATTAGAGTCGGCATTACGAGAAGCTGGTATTGACATTCCAACGCCGATACAAACGGTTTATTGGCAAAAGTCGCAATGATGAAGCGTTGTTTTGAATCGTTTGAGTTACACGTTTTCAGTACGCTGTATTGAGGCTATAGAGTAATTACTTAGTGTAAATATTACCGTGTAACATTATTGTAATATTTCATAACGATTTGCGACTATAGGTGTCGAAATAATTAGAACTTGGAGGCTGTTATATGGTTGATCGGTACACAGAGGTGACCTATGTTTCTTGGGGAACTCGATTAAAAAATGCAATCGGGGGCGTGTTATTTGGACTTATACTTTTTATAGGTGCTTTTCCTTTAATTATTTGGAATGAAAGTCGGGCGTTAACAACTTTAGAGTCTATTGAAGAGGCTGAGTCCATTTTTGTACGAGCGGACGCAAGCAACCGTCTGGATACAAACGAAGGAAAGCTGGTTTATTTGACCGGCAAAGCCGATACAACGGAAACGTTAAGTGATACGGACTTTGGTATATCGGCCAATGCGTTAAAGTTAAAACGTAACGTTCAGATGTATCAATGGGAAGAAACCGTCTCAGAAGATAAAGAAAAGCAGATGGGCGGTGGCGAAAAAGTGGTTAAAACCTACAGCTATGATAAAAAATGGAGTTCAAATTCAATCGACTCTTCGTCGTTTCATAAGCCAGGTTATGATAATCCAAAATTACCGATTAGCAAAAATGAATTTCAATCGACACAGGCGACGCTGGGTGATTACCGTTTAAGTAAAGGAATTATTAATCAGATCAATAACTCAACCCAACATATTGTGAATAAGTTTAAAACCCAAGACAACTCATCTTATGGTGAAATAAAGCTTTACAACGGTGGATTGTATATTGGGAGTGATCCAAGTAACCCAAAAGTTGGGGATGTTAAAATCGACTATACCGTCGTAAAACCTCAAATCATAAGCGTGATCAGTCAGCAATTTTCCGATGGATTAACACCTTTCATAACGTCTAATGGTCGAGAAATAGAAATCGTATCTGCTGGTAAGGTGCCGCCTCAGAAAATGTTTAAGCAAGAGAAATTCGAAAACACATTGTGGACTTGGGGACTTCGAATTGCAGGCGCATTGGCCTTTATGATTGGTATTGGATTGATCTTAAGTCCGCTCACGACTTTCGCAGATGTTGTGCCGTTAATTGGTCATATCGTTGGGGTTGGTGTTGGTATTATTGCTTTTCTGATTGGTCTCGTATTAGCGTTGGTGACCATTGCCATAGCGTGGATCGCCGTAAGACCGATACTGGCTACCGGGTTATTGATTTTAGGGGCTTTGCTATTGATTCCCGTTGTAAAACGACGAAAGCTTGCCGAAGCTTAAGTTCACGATTTGACGAAATTATTTTAAAAACTATATTTTCTAAAGTGTCATAGTGGCAGATACAACGCAATTTCTGCCACTTTTTTTACCTCTATAAAGTGCAGCATCAGCTCGTTGGATGCATTGATTTAAACTTTCCCCAGTTTCAATTTCTGCAACACCGACAGTTGCAAACAGCTCGATCCGCTCTCCCAAATACTCAAAGGGTTGAGCAATAAGAGAGCGTTTGAAATTTTCTGCGGCTTGCATGACTCCTGTTAAAGCGGTTTCTGGTAACAGGGCAATAAATTCCTCTCCACCCCAACGAGCACTTAAATCTTCTTTTCTTAAGGTTATTTTAAGTTGATTCGCTATAAACTGGAGCGCTTGGTCGCCGCAGTCGTGACCAAAATTATCATTCACTTTTTTAAAATGATCGATATCAATCAGTAGCAAGCAAAAAACTCGACGATGGCGTAAATAACGATTCATTTCTTTATTTGCTTGTTCAAGAAAATCGCGTCGATTACTCAACTGAGTCAAATGGTCGATACGAGAGAGCCTTTCCAGTTCTTGATTGGCTGAGATTAATTCTCGGGTGCGCTCATTGACCATATTGCGTAACAGTTTCGATCTCACTTCAAGCATTCGTACTCGCCATTGATAGATTGTTGAGAGTAAAGCCAAAACGAGCAATAACATTCCCAATTTGCTCCACCAGGTTTTCCACCAGGGAGGATGTATAGTCAACTTCAATTCCGTTATTTGTTCATTCCAAATGCCATCTTTATTGCTGCCTCGAACTTGCAGTTGATATTCGCCTGGAGCCAGGTTTGTGTAACTGGCGAATCGACGTTCGGAGTTGACATAATTCCATCGATCATTAAATCCTAAAAGGCGATAGGCGTATTGATTTTTTTCCGGTGCAGAGTAGTGTAGCGAAGTAAAGTCAAAGGAAATTATCGATTGATCAAATGTGAGCTCAAGTTGTTTTTCCATATAAATAGGCATTGTAAGTGGCGAATGAGAATCGCGAATACGTAAATCAACTGGACGATTAAATAGATGAAGGCGAGAGATATAAACCGGAGGCTGGTAACGACTTAATCTAATTTCACTCGGGTTAAAAGCGGTTACGCCATGTGGGCCTCCAAAATATATTTGGCCGTTATTCGCTCGAATGGCAGAGCCAATATAGTAGCCACCATTGTTGGCACCTTCTGTGGTACTGAAATTCATAATGCTTTTCTTTTCGGGGGAGAGCTGACTAATGCCGCTGGTCGTGCTGATCCATAGGTTGCCGTTGTCATCTTCAATTGCCGCTCCTATGGCATCAGAAGCGAGCCCATCTTTTGTTGTGTATGCGATAAATCGTGGATGGTCCGGATTTTCATCATTGATGACCATCAGGTTTAATCCGCCTCCTTGAGTGCCCACCCAATAGCGACCACGACTGTCTTTAGAAACCCATGTCGTTGTATCATGACTCAGGCTTAACGGATCTTGTGGCTGATGCGAAATTTTAATTGGGGCTTCGCCAGTATTGCGAAACCAATAGAGGCCTTCCGCGGTTGCGACCCATAAGTCGCCACTTTGCTCTTGCATAAGGTAAAGCACGGATGCTAAAGGAAATCGATCTAAGACTTTAAAGGTTTCTTTTTGTAAGTGAATCAAGCCATCATTGTAACTGCCTACCCAAAGGCTTCCGTCTTGATCCTCCAAAATGCTATATATTAAGGTGCCATCCAATGCAACGGGCGTCATATATTCTTGACCAATGTCATAACGACTCAATCCTAAGCGACTGCCGACCCATAACGTATGACTTTTTTCAGAGTATCGAATGCCGGTAACCTCATTGCGTACCATTGCATTTGGTGTGTCCGGATGGTGAAGAATGGCTTCCGATATTTTCCCTTGTTCATCAATGTAGTGAAGTCCGTTAAATGTTCCGAACCAAACTTTTCCATTGCGGCTAAGCGTTAATCCGGTTGAGCCACGTTTGCCCCCAGCATTTATCGTAAAAAACTGAATCGCATCAGGATCGACTTTATTGAGTCCTGCGGTCCAGGTCCCAATCCAAATGACTCCGGCCTGATCTTGATACAATGATGCAATATAGCTGGACGATAAGTTGGTGCTCAATGCAGGGTCTGCTTGAAAGTGCATAAATTGGGGGTGGCTTCCATTCTTTAAAATATTGAGCCCTCGAGAAGTCCCTATCCACAAGTGTCCATCTTGCGTTTGAATCATTGTGAGTACTGCATTATGCGTTAAACTGTTCGGGTCGTCTGGCTGCTGTTGAAAGTAGGTTATCTTCCCATTTTGTGAGTTTCGATGGGCCAGCCCTAAATGCAAAGTACCGACCCACAGTCCCCCGTTATTGTCTATCAATAAGCTGGATATTTCTAAGTCACGAAACGCAGCAAAATGCGTGTCTTTTACAAACCCAAGGCTATTGTGTGGTTTAAAATAGAGTCCCTGATTTGTTCCAACCCAAAGCGTTCCCTCTTCACTTTCTGCTATAGCCCGAATTTGAACGGAAGCTTGCTTACTTTCGGAAACCAATGGAATCGGTATAAAAGTTTGTGTTGTTCGATCAAATCGCAGCAGTCCTGCACGAGTACCGGCCCAAAGTTGGTTTTGCGAATCGATAAATAAGCTTCTGACGGTATTACCAATGGCAGGCACTTCAGGTTTCACAACCAGCTCGAATCGATCAAAGGTTTCCGTTTTGGGGTTGAATCGGCTGATACCACCCGGCGTGGTGCCTACCCAAATGGAACCGTCAACGGGGTCTTCCGTTATGCTGCGGATAAAGTTGCTGGGTAATGTTTCATTGGGCCTTTCTCGGTCACGTCGGAACACTTCAAACTCATATCCATTGTAACGGTTGAGGCCATTTTGCGTTCCGAACCACATAAAGCCGTATTGATCTTGCAAAATACAGGTGATGGAGAGTTGTGAAAGCCCCTGTTCGACAGAAAGTTTATCGAATCGAATTTGCTGAGGGTTAATAGCGATGGTACTCAAAGAGTAAAAAGAAAGCACTAGCACGCCCCACCTAAGCCAGATGCGAAGTGCGTAAGAGAGGCTCGAGTCAAGCATATGCCTCACCGAAGATTAGAGAACTAGGAACGTCAGATGGCTCATTGTAAAACGAGATAATACTACCTTAGTAAATATCAAATTGGACTAAAAATCAATGTGTAGCGATTAAGTCGTTAGAATTCGTTCAGGTTAAAGTGCCTATTTACTATGTGTTAGACGTTGATTATTTTTGAATTTGGCTAGGTGAACACTGATAGTGTTGTCGAAATGCTCTGCAAAAGGTTGATAAACTTTGAAACCCTACTGCATAAGCCACTTCACTGACAGTGCCATTGTTTTGCTCAAGCATGCGATAGGCGGCTTCAAGTCGGCGTTGTTTTAAAAGCACTTTGGGTGTGCATCCGTAGATTTTCTTTGTATATCGAAATAGCGTACTTCGCGTCATATTGAGTGCTAAGAACATTTGTTCCACGTCAAACTCCCAGTGCCCTAAATGATGAGCAATCACTTTCTCCAGCTTTTCACACTGTTGAGGTGGGTTGATCTCAGCTGCTTCAGACAAGGGCGTTGAATTTAACCGACTTTGAAATTTACGAAAGAGCTTGTCGGATATTCTTTGTTTATGATCTAAGTGACTCTTTATTTTAGCGTTCAGTTCATCGCAATCGAAGGGCTTAGTTAGGTAATCATCCGCGCCTGAATTAAGCCCCAGTAACGTGTCTTCTTTCTCGGTTCGTGCTGTTAGCAAGATAAGTGATAAATGGGCGGTTCCGATATCAGCGCGAATGGCCTTAACTAACTCAACGCCGTCCATTTTAGGCATCATTACATCCGCTAAAATGAGATCGGGCTGAAGTTTTACCGCCATTTGTAACGCTATTAGACCGTTGTCGGCTTCTACAATGTGATAACTCGATTGCAATGAAGAGCGAATGAGCTTTCGAATGCTTTCATTGTCATCGACTACCAAAATCATTTTGCGTTGAGCGATGTTGAATGAATGACCATTAATGCGTATTAAATCGCTTGAACGGGGAGTCGTAGGGTTTTCAATACTCAGTGATCGATGATTGTTTCTAGACAGCTGAATACTTTGTTCGTTTTCTTTTATGTCCTTTAGATGACCTCTATTTTCGGTTTGAGGCGTAGCCCTTGAAGGCAAAGTGATACAAAATGCAGTTCCTTTGCCATAGCAACTTTCGACTTCTACTTTGCCTTGGTTAATATCAACGAGTTCTTTTACGATGGAAAGACCTATACCGGTACCTGGCTTACTCATTTGGGATGAGTCTTTACCTTGATAAAATCGGTCGAAAATATAAGCGATTTCACTTTCAGGAATACCACTACCTTGATCGATAACATACAATTTAATAAAGCAGTGCGTTTGTTCAATTTTTACGTCGATGTGCGAGTTTGAAGGACTGAACTTAATGGCATTTGATAGTAAATTAGCGATGACCTTTTCAAGGTGTTCAGGATCGATAAAAACTTCTGACTTTTGAGAAAATCCGCTTAAGTTTAATTCGATTGCTTTGTCTTTCAATTGAAGGTTAAAGCGACGTAAACTCGCATAAAGAAATTCAGGTAAGTTAATCGTAACTTTATTCGTAGGAAAATTGTTGTCTTTTATGCGCTCCAATTGGAAGAGTTCTCCGAGCAGTGTCATCATATGAAGGTTGTTTTCCAGCGCTGAGTCGATAGCTTCCATTGTCTGTGTGGGCAAATGCTGTTGTTCTCGTATGGTTCGTTTTAAAGGTGCAATAGATAAAGTCAGTGCTGTTCTAAATTCGTGCGAAATGTTGGATAAAAAGCGCTCTTTTGCTTTATTGGCTTCATTTAATTTCAGTCGAAGATCGGCTTCTGAAGCGAGTAGCGCTTTAAGCTTTTTACGTTTGAGTACTTGTTGATAAGTGATTAGGCTTAATGCAATCACAATGACAAGCAATAATCCCAATCGCAATCGTTCGGTTTGCAGTTGTTTTAAGTCTAGATGTCGCTGTTGATGAAGCGACTCAATTTTCTGTGCTTTTTCTTTTGATTCGTACTCTTCTTGCAGCCTAAGTACTGTTTTATTGTTGGTTTTTCTGAGTAAAGCAATGGCACTGTCGTACAGTTTTTTTCGGTAATATAACGCTTGTTGAAAATCACCTTTTAGTTCATACGCAATGGAATAGTCTTCCAATATCCAAAGTATGGACTGTTCATTATTCACTTTTCTATAATAACGTTCGGCTTGCTTGAGGGCTTCAATACCTTTATCGTGTTGGCCGGAGTAACGAAGTGCAATGGCTAAGTTGTTGTAAGCAACTGCCTTTTCATGCAATAAATGATGACGAGAGCAAAACTCAATGGTTTTTTCGCTTATCTGAATTACTTGTGAAAAATTTTCTGTGTGAATGTAATTGTTTTGTAAGGCTATTTGTGACCAAGCATTGGCTTTAAACGCACCGATAGAGCGGGATAGCTTTTCGACATTCTCCTGCAATGCAATGCCTTTGTTTTTATAGTCATTATAGAGCGATAAATGTGTGCTTTTTTCACTGGGTTCGACACTCGATGACGCTTTCGACCAATGAACTCGAGACAACATTAAAAATATGTTCATCTTATTTGCAAGTGCCGATACATATTGGAATGAGTCATTGACTGACAGAGCGCTTTCGATCAGTTTTTCATTCTGTAGCAACGCCTTTTCAAAGTTCTTCATATAATATTGGATTTTAATGATCAGGTTTAGAGTGCCGAAATACAATTCTGGATGTTTTTCTATGGTTAACTCTGCTTTCAATGGTTCTAAAATTTGAAGCGCTTGCGCGAACTCATTGTTTTGAACAGTTAAAGTTCCTGAAATATAGAGATACCATAAACGTAAATCTTGAGAACTTTTATCTCTATAATGCATGATGTTGGAGTGTAAGGTGTCCTCAATGCCTTCGGTATTTTGTACTTCCAATTTTAACTGAGCATCAAGTAGCGCTAGCCATGGGCTAAATGTCTTGTTGAAACTTCTGTGTTCTTGCATGCGTTTGAATATTTTTTCTGCTTGATTCAGCTGCCCTATTTTTAAGTACAACTGAATAAGCTTGAAATTTGCTTTAAACCGGTCTTCATTACTCGTATTGATTAGATCCTTGCTAATAGTCGTTAATGTTTTAATGGTGTTATTGGGGTTCGTATGCTGAGTGTCGTTAGCGGTTATACGCGATAGAGACGCAAAACTGGATGAAAGTGTCACGAAATGGGTAAATACAATTGCACAGAGCGATATTAACACTTTGGTCATCACGATTGTTCTCTTGTTTTTTTTAGCCATCATATTAATAAACGAGTTGTTTATAAATTAATACTGAAAATTGAGTGGTTGATTGATGTTTGCGATAAATCATTGAGCAATGCATTGCTCCGAACAGTTGTATAGACAGTTATGCAATACGTTGCCAACTTTAATACACCATAATTTACGTTTTGTGCATTGGTTGTCTTTTCCCCAAGTGTCAAAAAATTGTTCATAAGTTTCATATTAAGTGAACGTTTTAAGGTTGTGATGGATTAACCGAACTTAATCCACGCTTTTAGCGATCGCAGTGGCGCCCAATACATTTTATTTGTCAGAAACTTTTCATCAGTAAATTGCGACTTTAAAACAAACAAATGGATCGTAATTTCAATACCCTATAGTCACGAGGCTCAGTCGGTTGAACCATAGCTGTTTTATATGGATTCCTGAGTTTTCAAATTATTAAAGTAGCAAACTACCTAAGAGGGCTTGTTATGTGTAATCGATTATGGGGTATAACCATATTTTGGATTTTCATTTGCGCGATAGGGCATGCCGGTGAAAAGGTTGAGCAGTCGGTTGATTTGGGAGGAAGCCGCCAAGGCACTTGGTATTTGCCAGACTCCTCCGCAGATGCTTTAGTGTTGCTTCAACATGGATTTCAACGCAATAAAAATAATTTAGATCACTTAGCAATGCACTTTATGAATAATGGGTTAATGGTGTTAACGATAAACAGTAACACACAAGGTGGTAACCCTAGTTTGGCTGTTCAAATCGCGGATGATATTGTCGACGCGATGCCTTTGCCTCCGAATAATCACGCATTACCCTCTCGTTTAATTTTATCGGGGCACTCGGCGGGAGGACTGATGGTTTCTCATATCGGAAAACGGTTGGTGGAGCGCGGTTATTCCAATTTAGTTGGTGCCATACTGCTTGATCCTGTTGATGCGAATTCAGGGTTACATTCTTCAATGCAAGCAATGGAACTTCAGAATTTATCGGTTTTGGCCATTCTCGCTAATTCGAGTTCGTGCAATTCCAGTAATAATGCTCTTCAACCACTGAGGGCGTTATCAAGTGAATATGTCGGAATTAAATTAACGGATAATTCAAAGCATACGGATGCTGAAGGGAGTTCTACCGGCGGGATTATTACTTGGCTTTGCGGCACACCGAAAGCGCATAATATCGCTTACTTGCAGGAGTTTGCGTTAAACTGGGCTCTTGACTTAGCCACAGATAGCTTTACCGCTGCTTACTACCCTGGCGGTAGTAAACTTCAAGAGTTATTGGATCTCAATGACGCTGTACTCATAAAAGAATTAATTAACCCACTACCTCCAACAGCTGATTTTTCATTTTCTGCAACGAATTTACAGGTTCAATTTGACAATCAAAGTACGGATTCGGATGGAAGCATCGTGTCACACCATTGGTCGTTTGGGGATGGGCATTCTTCTTCGGAAGTCAATCCTGTTTATACTTACAGTTCCGCTGGTACTTATACGGTTCAATTGACCGTTACCGATGACGATGGAGAAACTGGTAGTGTGAGTAAGTTGGTGACGGTAGAATCAAATCAGTCACCACCGAACGCACAATTTTCTTATCGTGCTAGCAACCTCGAAGTTCAATTTGAGGATGCCAGCTCCGACGCAAATGGATCCATTGTTGCGTGGGATTGGCAATTTGGTGATGGCGCTTCTTCGTCGGAAGTTAATCCCATCCACACCTACCACGAAGCAGGTCGTTATACGGTTACGTTAGTGGTAACCGATAATGATGGACACACCGATAGCGAAACAAAATCGATTCAGGTTTCCAGTGGCGGAGGTTTAGAAAACCCGACATCGATTTCGGGATTGTCTGCGAACCAAGGGCAAGAGTTGCATTATACGATGTCGGTTCCCGGTGGAGCGAGTCAGCTGCAATTTGCTATTGCTGGTGGCTCGGGTGATGCGGATATTTATGTTCGGTATGGGGCAAAACCTACGACCAGCCAATACGATCACCGTCCTTATTTAAGCGGTAATGATGAAGTCGTTAACATTGCCTCTCCACAAAGTGGGCAGTGGTATCTTATGATTCGGGCCTATCGCGCTTTTTCTGATGTCACTTTGACCGCTTCCTATCATGAACCCGGTGAAAACCAGCCGCCGATTGCCGACTTTGAGTTCAGCACATTGGGGCTTTCTGTTTCATTCGTTGATGCGAGTGAAGATGTTGACGGAAATATCCTCTCTCGGTTATGGACTTTTGGTGATGGCAATGAGTCGTCAGCTCTTAACCCACACCATCGTTATGATTCTGAGGGTACCTATACGATTACGTTAGCCGTAACCGATGACAACGATGCGACTGACTTGATCAGTAAAACTGTCCAGGTTGTAAATGATCAAACGACTCCGCTTATCAATGGTGAACCTGTGACTGGTTTATCGGCAACGTCCAGCAATGAGTTGCACTACGCTTTGTACGTTCCAGCGAATTCTTCGAACCTAACGTTTTCGATACAAGGTGGAACAGGCGATGCTGATATTTACGTTCGATTTGGTCAAAAGCCAACGACGACAGCGTATGATTATCGTCCTTATTTAAATGGTAATAATGAAACTGTGGAAATATCAGCACCCAATACGGGCTACTGGTATGTAATGGTGCGAGCCTATCGCAGTTTTTCGAACGTAACATTAACCGGTGCGTATTAAAATAATAAATCATTTTAAAGAGTGAGGTAAGCTTTGGCTGAGTGGTAACAACGCTCAGCCTTTTTTATATTGCGTGATTAGGAATTTTTCGATAAGCGCTTCGAAGCAATTCTTGGAAATGCCATACGGCTTGTTCTCTTTTTACACATAAACGGCCTTGATGATAAGCGCCAGACTCCAGTCCTTTTTGTACCTGTTCGCAAATTCGAATATCTTCTTCTTGCACTTCGTCGCTGAATGAAAGATCTTCGTTGATCAATTTTTTTGTTGCGCTGCTTTCCAAGTCTGTATAGTAATAATCGAATAGAACCCGACACCGATTATGTGATTCCGGCAAAATTAAATTCACTTGGCATCGGCCCGGCAAAATATTAAACATCATATTGGGGTATGCGCAAATATAGTGTGCTTTGCCCTGGCCATAGAAGTTCTGTGCGTTATCCAGCGGGCTGAATTGATAAGAAAACCAATCGAACAGCTGTGTTTGATAGTTCTTATAATCCAATAATTGGTTCAATCCTGGGTGTACATGCGGTAAGTGATAACCTTCGAGGTAGTTGTCCATGTAAACTTTCCAGTTGCATTCAACAAGGTATTCCTCTCGGTGATGAAACGTCAGATCATGGAGGTTAATGGGATGAATAAGCTCACTCACATTGCGAAACTGTGTTTCTAAAGAAAGCTCGGGTTTTTCAATCGCTACAAATACCATTCCTTGCCAAACGGATACATTGATGGCATCTAAATGAATATCACACAGTTTAAAGTTTGGTGTGTCACTCATTTCTGGGGCGGTTCGTAGTTGACCGTCGAGTTTGTAAGACCACCCATGGTATTTGCAACTCAAAACTTTGGCGTTGCCATTTTCAATTGCGAGAGGACCAGCACGGTGTTTGCAAACATTAAAAAATGCACGTAACTGATTGTCGTGATCTCGTACCACCAATATAGGCTTATTGGCAATGTTGGCGACTGTTAAGTCTCCAGGTTGTTGTAATTGTGAAAGGTGTCCAACGTATTGCCAGTTTTTATTGAATAAATAATCTCTATCCAATTGATGCATCGTATCGCCATAGTAAAAACGGGCCGGTAAGGTGAGGGCATCTTCCAGTTGAGTTGCCTTCACCGACTCAAAAAAATCTTTTGTATCTTCTTGCATTTTACGTTTGTCATTTAAATGATGAGTTTAAGGGGATTAATGACGCTCTCTTTCCAAAGGACGTGTTAAACAGGTTGGGCCTCCACATCCTTTTTCGCAAATGTCTTTGCCACTGAATGTATGAACTTCAACGCCCGCATCCAATAATCGCTTATGCGTTATTTTGTTACCTTCTACCGCAACACAAACACCGGGCGCTACGGCTAAAATATTCACACCTTGGCTGTCGTACTCTTCTTCGGGTACTTCAATCAATCGATACCCAGCATCGAGCAAATAATTACGAAAGGGTACAGGCATTAATGGTGAATAAACCGCTGCGATATCGTCGGCGATTGGACTAATGATTGACATAAGATGGAATACGTCACTCGGTCCTCTAAAGTGGGGCAATGGCACTTCGATGAAGTTATCAACGATATCACGAGTGATTTCACGCAGTTGTGCAATTCCTTGTGGATTCGTACGGTATCCATTAGCAACCGCCAATGTGTTATTTTTTAGCCAGGTAACGTCTCCCCCTTCAACAGAGCCAGGTGCCGTAATTTCTGCGGCAATGGGGATATTTAATGCCTCGTACACAGGTTTGTGGAATGCCGGTTCCATCAATCGATTTTCCTTACCCATAGTGCAAAGTATCATGCCATTGTCTGTGGCTAACGCGTTATCTCGAGGATAGAGTGAATCTAGCGTGGTTGATTCTTCAGCTGGGAGAAATTCAATATCCATACCAAAGCTTGCTAACAGTTCAACAAAGGCGTCGTATTCGCGAATGGCATTTTCACGATTAGGCTTGTCAAGAAAATTTAAGGTTTTCCACTCGTGAATAATTTGGCTGTCATCGCGAAATGCATCTTTTGCATGTTTGATTAATATTCGTTTGATCTTGCCGACATCGGACTGAAATGTTGTGTTCATGTTGTTTGTTGATCCTGTTTAATTTTTAAAAAAGTGTAAATGGGTAAACCGGACATCATAAGAATAAAACCCCAGTATACGGCATCTTTTCCTGCGCCGGCTACTGCCCAAATGGAAAATAAAAATGCGAGTGTAAAAATGAACAGTGAAAATTGTTTTGCGCGTTCTTTTCGAGTTGTTTGCATGCGAAACGCGGCTGCAGAACAAAAGAGATAAGCGACTAGAATTGCTGTGGTAGACAATAAAATAGAAAAGTTAAATACGTGTAAAAGGTTTTCACTAAAATTAGAGTATACAAGTATCGATGTGAGTAATGCAGAAACGCTGATTCCCCAGGCAGGTGATAGTTGTTTATTTTGTTTGGCAAAAAGAGAGGGAAAGAGCTTGTCGCGTGCCGCAGCCATTGGCATTTGCCCGCCCAGTAAGGTTAACCCATTTAAAGCGCCAAGCGTACTAATGAGTGCCACGAAAGCCATCATATTTCCAGACCAACTTCCCCACATGTGTGTGGCCGCATCAGCAAATGGAGCATTCGACTGGGCTAGCTGTTCAGGAGCAATCACACCGTAAACCACAATAAAACCTAACAAATAAATGATCGCGACAATACCGACACCTAATAAAGTGGCTCGTGGGATTGTGATTGAGGGTTGTCTAATGTTATCGCTTGGAATGCTCGCTGACTCAATGCCTAAAAAAGCCCATAGCCAAAGAGCGGCTGCTGCCATGACAGGAAAGTCGTTTTGATTTTCAGGTGCTGAAAAGGTGAAGTGTTGCCATTCGACAAAAAATAAACCACAAATCCCAAATAAAATTAAAGGCACCGCTTTTAATAAAGTGGTAATCAATTGAACAACGCCGGCCTCACGTACACCGCGTATGTTTATGGCTGCAAACAAGGCAACAAAAAATAACGCAAGCATTAAAGAGGCGCCATCGGTTTCGGCGAGCTGTGGAAAAAATTGATGGCTGTAGGAAACCGCTGCAACGGCTATGGCTGCGTTTCCTGTCCAAATCGAGATCCAATAGCCCCAGGCAACGAGAAATGCAGGAAACTCTCCGACGCCAACTCTCGTATAGTGGTAAGGTCCGCCAAGACCTGGACGCCATTGACTTAGCTTCGCGAATACCCACGCCAAGGCCAACGCACCGATTGCGGAAAATAACCAGCCAAGAAGGCCAACCGAACCAAAACGAGCAAGTGAAGCAGGCAATAAGAAAATACCGGAGCCAATCATGGTGCCGACAACCAGCGATGTGGTAATCGGCAAACCAAACAACGCTTTGTTTTTATTCTGATTGGTCATAGAATCTCCTTTCGTTTCAGTTTGCCCTTTGTTAACCTTGAGATCAATGGAAATTTTGAGTTGAAAATTACTTATGAATTACCAGCAAACCAAACAGTATTTATTGTCTAAACCCGGAGCGATAGAAGATTTTCCATTTGGTCCGGATGTTTCTGTCTTTAAAGTGAAAGACAAAATGTTTGCAACATTAGCCACTGAAGATGGCGAAGGTCGAATGAACTTAAAGTGTGATCCAGAAGAGGCTTTAATGCTTCGGCACTTATTTGAAGCCGTGATTCCTGGGTATCATATGAATAAAAAACATTGGAATACCATTATATTGAATGGCAGCTTGCCGAAAAAAGAAATAACAAGAATGATCGATAACTCCTATGCACTCGTGGTGAAAGGGCTTAAGAAAAATGTACGAATGCAATTGGAGCTGCATTATAGTCAAGCAGAAATTTATGGCTGAAGGGATGTGACTTTTGCATCGTTGATAATCGAGCATAATCCGTTTGCGTGTGTGACTTTCATTTTAATACGAAGTGATTTTATGTCGTCAACGGAATGTGATTTTATGCCAACATGGCAAAACCATACCAAAACAAACGTACCGGTTTAGGCACGAATGTTGGTACTTACAATTCTTAACAATTGTATTTATTTTATATTAATGAGGTAGAATCGATACTAACTCGCTTGTTTGATGACTTCTTCGGTTAAAGCTTTTTGAAATTCACATAATACTTCGAGTTGAATATTGTCATCATCAAGATCAATACCTTGCTTTTTGAAGTACGACTTGGTTTCATCCATTTCACAAGCTTTCATTACTAAGTCTTCCAGAGGTAGTGCTTCGTAGTCTTGACCCACCAGTACTTCTGAAACCATGGATTGTGCGACACTTGATGCGGCAACAGCAATTTTTGACTCGCTCATAATCTGCCCTCACTTTGATATAACCCTAAGAAAAAAACATCCCTAAAAAGCATAATCGTTAATGGGCGGTCTTCAATGAGAAAAGGAGTATTTTGTGATGTCACGTTGTGAAAAGGTGAATATCTCATAAAAAAAGAGTGATATATTGCCTAAGTGGGATATATCACTCTGCTCGTTTAAAAGGAACGTTACCCCTAACGTTTGGTGATGAGTTTGTCGAGTCGCTCAAGATCGTTTAAAACTCGCCAATGGCCGCCACCGTTTTCAATTCTTTCTTGCCAGTTATCGAGGCGTTGCTTGTAATCGCGTGGATCAATATTGTCACGGCGTAATTTGGTGACATTAAGCGCCACAACATCGATGTTGCTGACATCAATCGGAAAGTCACGAATATGCCCCTTTTGTAAGTCTTCTTCCAGGTCGGAAAAAATTAAAATGTATTTTTCTCCGGCTCCGGTTTCGTTGACATAATCGGCGGCTTGTAAAACACCTCCTGTGATATCGGTGTTAGCACTACCGCGTTGCAAGTTATTTACGAAACTATCCACATGGTGCTTAAATAAACGCTTTTGATCGTTCGCGGTGCTGGGTCGACTGTCAAAAGTCATTTTCGCAATGATATCTTTCTCACTGAAGCTGCCGCTATCGATTTGCGCCATCGCTATGGAGTCTCCGCTGTCAAGCGTAGCCAGTAAATAGTTCATGATGGCTTGAGCTTTATTTATTTCTTCGGTGTAGGTGCCCGATGTATCTATTAAAAAATACACCGCGCGATTTTTAGGTTGTGCTTTACCACAACCCGAGAGTAACAAAGCCACACAAAGAGTTAGAAAAACGGTGATTAGAAATTGAATTCGATTCATACTGTGTACCTCCTGACTCACCGTTTGGCGAGTCGAATTAAGTTGTTTCGGTTAATCGGCCAAAGTGTTGTCCATTAAATAAGTCTCTTCCAGATACTCGCTTTTTTTACGCCGTGACTTGCGACCTTCTGGTGTTTTAATGGACTTAGACGTTCGAGCTTTGGCGCTTTCCATGCTTGAGTGAGCGTCGTTTTTATTTACCCATTGAGCTTGAACCAACGCTTCAATACGTAACGGAAGCATAATGATCAGGTCATAAATACTGACAAGTACCTTACACAGGTGATTGAATACGCCTCCCGTCATGCGTAATACAACACGAGTTGCACGCAGTAAACCGATCGCCAAAACACCCAATACCGTTCTGAAAGAGTGGATGAACGACTCCAAAGGTATCGCAATAAACGCTAACGCAAAGGGTAGAAGAAATCCCATGGTCATTTGGCCAATTGAAGGTATCCAGCGAAATTCTGCGTTGGTTGTTGTGGTGCCTATGCCTGTTAATGATTGTTGCAAAGCTTCTCGATCCAATGCCAACAAATCACGCATGTAAGCTAACGATGCTTCAATACCCGCCAAAATAAACAGGATGGTGAAACTGATGAGCATCATGCGGCGACGCATGCGATCATCCATGCTGCCAATCATCGGAAAAAGGTGCGTAATTCGCAGCGATTCCAGTAAAAACACACCCATTGCTATTTCAATTAAAATGATCACCAGCGCTGCGATATCCGATGTTTTCATTTCGCCAATGTAACTGGTTCCTCCCACCATTTCGGACATGGGCATAGCGATTAACTGGAAATTGATCAGTCCACCCATAATCGCGACAACGAGTACAAGTCCTGAGATGAAAAATTGCGTTAATGCTGAGGAACCCAAAGAGCTGACAGCAGAATCGGTTTCGTTACGAATATCCTGATAACGTTGCATTTGGCTATCAATGGTTTTGGTTCGCTCATCAAGCCCAGTGATTTTTTCGTTTACCGCTTCCATTTTGTTATTCAGCTTGCGCCAGTCAGGTTGCATCGCTGCCAATAAGCCGTGTCGATCAGCCGCTGCCTTTTTGTAGGCTTTCAACGTTTGTTGGTGTGAGTCTTCTACGGCCTTTTTAATGTTCTGAAGAATTTTATTTACTGTAGAGTCACCGTTATTTGGCAAATTGGAAATGGTTTCCACTACCTCTCCCCACGCTGGTGGTAACGGTGTCACGTCCGATGAATTTTGATAATCGGTTTCTATTTTTTCGATGGTTTCAACAATTTCGCGATGCAAACTCGGGTATTGGCTTAAATCGCGTTGTACTAGGTTGTTGACTCTTTCGAATTCTCGTTCAATGGCTTTTTCGGTCGCGCGAGCGCCCTCTGCCAGTAAAATTTCACGATTGCGCTTTGCCAATTTACTTTCGAGTTTTTGCAACGTAAATGCCCACAAACGTAAGCTGCTGAAAACGGCGCGCCCCGAGCTTTGAAATACTTGGTGTGCCTGTTTTCGTCCCAGATAAAGCACCAGAACACTCAGAAAAAACCAGGCAACTACCGATAACGTCAAGTTTTCTGACCATAAGTAGATAAGTTCGTTTGACATAGTCCACCTCCAAATCGAGTGGTAAATTTTTGATGGAGTCAGTATGCGAAACGCCGGTGAAAAATCGGTGAGAATTTTTTCTGCGAAGAAAAATTTAAAGGCGAAAATTTAAAAGTGTGACACCGATCAAGTATTGCCTTGAGAGATAACGCTTGCAAAGCAAGTTTGACGATGGAATACAACTTGTTGGATACGAATCAGCACCGTCAATCTCTTGGCGGCCAATACGGCCGTGGCAACTTCGGAACGTTGTTGGTTCCTAACTTATTGAAAAACAAGAAGTAATATAATTTGGCCCGATTATTGATTATTAGCTAGGTGATTCAGGCACTCATGTTTAAAGCCAGGAGACCGTCATGGCCAGGCATATCAACCAATATCAACGATCGTATTTTGAGAAAGGAAAACATTCTCAGAATACTCCGCTCTTTTTAACCAAAAAAGAACTTTATACACTGATTCTCACTGGGTTAGTTCTTTCGGGCTTGTGTCTTTTGATTGGTTATTTTATTGGTCAATCTCAAATGGAACAGCACATGACACTGGTTTCTTCTCTCGAAAGAATATCAAAGATCACGCAAGTGAGTTCCACTAATCCATCATCAGAAGCTTTTTTGACTGACAAGCGAAATGATAATATCCATTCTGAAAAATGTAAGGTAGAAAATCGTCAAGTAGCACAGCTGAAAAGTGCGCGAAAAATAAATGAACGACAAAAAACAAAACCGTTGGATGATATGACGGATCTTGATCCGCAAGCGAGTATCACTTCAGAAGTTACCGATAACTCTACAACGGACTTCACTGTGCAACACTCTAACGCTGAAAGTGATTCAAAACACAGTGAGGTTGTACTCACAAATCATGGTAAAGGCGATAAACGATTTTGGGTTCAAGTCGCATCATTCAGTACTTTCGATAGAGCTGCAACATGGACTCGATCCAAAGACAACCAGTTTGTATATACCATTATGCCTAAGGTTGATAACAATCGTTTGACGCATTATTCAGTGGTTGTTGGAAGCGCCGAAAATAAAATGCAAGCTCGAGAATTGGTTAATGGTTACAAGAAAGCAACGCAAGACGATGCTTTTGTCGCGGAAGCTACTTTATATTCAACGTCGGAATGGTTGGCAACTTTGTAAATCTATCAATGGGTATTCAGGCTGGAGTCATCGCTCCCCAGTGATCAGCTCGCGCTATACATGAAGAAAAGTACGGCGAGGTTGAAGAGCGATTAAATTGTAAGATAAGTTAAACGTTTATTGCCAGTGAATCAGATCCAATTGGTTTTCACCTTCGGCTATAACCGCGTTGATGATTTTGTTGTCTTTTCCGACCATAATAAAGCGTGGAATGCCGGCATTGGCGAATTGTTTGTAAATACTGCGATCGCTGTCAGCAACCAACTTAATTTTAATGTCACGTTCTTGCTTGAACTTCTCGACGGTTTCGATGTCTTCTTCGCGAGCGATACCCACAATTTCAAGATCGTCTTCGTTGATAATATCGGAAGCATGGAGGGCGTCCATAGCACGTTGTGAATCCGAACACCAGGTAGCAAATAAAATCACCAGTTTGCGTTTGCTCGGTACCGTCAGGTCCAGCTCGTTACCTTCTATGGTTGTCACCTGTGTCAGTGGCATCACTTGCCCGGCTTTTACGTACGTTAGGTACTCCAGTTTGGTCTGGGTTGCTTGTGTTTGGTGAGTGCTGCATCCCGTAAGCAGAGCGCTGGTAATAACGGTTAATAGTAAAAGTTTCTTTTTCACAGTCTAAGTCCTTCGATCAAGGGATCAATGAATTGCAGTGCGCTATTTTATCAGCCTTTGATGTTCAGGGAAATGCGGTATCAATCGTCCTGGTTGCCGTCTGTTTCCGATTGAGCCGTATCGGCGGGTGGAGTAACAACGGTCTCTTCGGTAGGCGTTGTGGGCGTTTGGATGGTTTCGAGTTGAGTGACTTTTTGCTGAAGTGTATTGAGTTCGTTTTTAAGCCGAACATTTTCTCGCCCCAACCAGCTTGCTCGGCCTTCTTGTTTTTGAGCTTCTGCTTCCGCTGCCGATAATTTTTGTTTGAGTTCGAGGACTTGGGATTCGGCTTTCGAAGAGGCTGAAGAGCTTTGCTGCTCCGCTTGTTGGATTTGATTTTCTGCTGTTTTTAGTTGTTGCTGAAGCTCTTGCAATTGTGACGATAATACTGCAATACGTTGATTGGCTTGGTTTATTTGTTCCTGATTTTGTTCAGTGAAGGCTTGTTGTGCTTGCTCAATGGCATTGTTTGAGTAGAAGTGAGCGCCCCAAGCTGCTACTCCCGTGAGCAATAACATGGAAAATACTGTTGACAAGTAGCGGCGAACAATACTCTGCGAAGAGCCGCAGAATGGACAATCTTTTTCTCCCCAAGAAATGTCTCGTTTACACCCTGTGCAGCGTTGTTTCATGGCAAATGTCCGGTTTGAGATGATGGAGCAAGAATACCATGTAAGGTTTGAATTTTGAATGTTGGCCATGTTTCATATTGAGTAAAATGATTCGACCTGGCAGCTCAGTGGCATGATGTTATCTAACAAAATAAATACTAATGAAGAGCAGTGATTAGGCTGCTTAATTAAAATAAGCTTAAATTTTCAGCATAAAAAACTAAAGTATACAAATGATAACTTGATGAATGGAGAGTTTTAATTATTGTATTAGATTGTACATTGTTCTACTTTTTAGGGAGTTCAGTACTAACAAGGAACAATCATGGCAAAGCTGAAACTCACTTATTTCGATTTTAAAGGTGGTCGAGCCGAACCGGCTCGATTGGCATTGGAAATCGCCGGAATTGAGTACGAAGATGATCGATTTCCTTTAAACCAATTTGCAGAAGTTCGTAAGCGAACGCCATTAAAGCAAGTGCCTGTTTTGGAAATAGATGGACAGCAAATCACCCAATGCAATGCGATTAACCGATACGTTGCAAAGCTGGCAGGGCTGTATCCAACCGATAACTATCACGCTTTATTGTGTGATGAAATTTTAGAAGCGGTTGAAGATTTAACATTTCGGTTGGTGTCAACCTTTGGTTTAGAAGGTGAAGAGTTAAAGACCGCTCGAGAAAAACTGATACACGATTACATCACCCATAATTTGCAGTGGGCTCAATCGAAACTGGAAAAACAGGGCGGCGAATTTTTTGTTGAAAACCGATTGACCATTGCTGATTTAAAAGTATTTGTGTGGGTTATGGGGTTAAACTCCGGAGTGCTCGATCATATTCCTACCAACCTGGTGGCTGAAATTGCTCCTAAGCTGAACGAACATTGTCAGCGGATTATGCAAGTACCAGCAGTGGCCAAACATTATTCTTAAAGGCTCATTGCTTGATTGAAGCAATGAATCACTAAACAGGAGTTACCTATGTCTGAGGAGCACTACTCACCACCTAACTCAAATCTTGATCCATCGGAATCCGATATAAGCGCACTCTTGGAGCCTCTGGTCGCGAGTAAACTCTGGGTTCGTATTTGCTCTATTATGGGATTTATAATGACCGGCTTCACTGCGTTGTTTGCCATTGCCATGATAATCGGCTTTTCATCGATGTTGGCCTTAGCGGGCATACCAGATTCCGCTTATGGAGCTGGTTTTGCGGTGGGAATGGGAGTCGCGTATTTGCTGATTGCGTTGCTTATGTTTTTTCCGAGCTTGTTTTTACACAAATACGCTAGCGCTATTGCTCGTGCGAACAAGTCGCGCCAAAGCGTCGATATTGCAGAGGCTTTGCGCTATCAAAAGTCTTTTTGGCGGTTTGTTGGCATAGTGACGTTGATCTATATGATTTTGTTAGGTGTCATATTTTTATTTGGTATTTTGGCAAGCGTTGTCGCAACCTCCGTCGGGTGAGTCGGTGGATGCGCTTCGGTTGATGAAACGCCAGTTATCAGGCGTTTTTGTTTTTATGTTTCGTCAAGGAGTTTAACACCCCACGCAACATGCTGATTTCTTTGGCAGTAGGCTTCGCGCGACTGAATAAGTGCCTTAATCGCAGCATAGTTTCGCTTGGGTATTGGGTTTGAATAAAGCCTGAGGCTTCGAGTGACGACTGCAAATGTTTGTAAAAGCGGTTAATATCTTCCTGTGAGGCAAACTCACTTTCATCCATGGATGATGACTCAAGTCGATGCGAACCCATTTGCTTAAACAGCTCATAGCACACAATTTGTACCGCAGAGGCCATATTGAGCACATCGTATTCCGGGTTGCCGGGTATATAAAGGATCTGCTGGCAGAGGTTGATATCTTCGGTTGTCATACCCATGCGCTCCCTACCGAACACCAGCGCGACTTTTTCATTGGGGTGATTTTTAATCCAACTTGCAGCCTGTTCGCAGGTGTTTTTAGGACGACCATAGGCGCGTTGCTGGCGCGCCGTGGTTGCAAAGACTTGTGTGCAGTCTGCAATGGCTTGTTCCATCGAGCTCACTACTTTCGCGTGATCCAGCACATCAACGGCTCCAGCGGCTCGGCTGGTGGCTTCGTCGTCGGGGAATTGTCTTGGGTTTACCAAATAGAGTTCATTGAGTCCCATGGTTTTCATTGCGCGTGCAACGGCTCCAATATTTCCGGGATGGTAGGTTTGTAATAATACGATTCGAATAGACGCTAACGGCGACATTACAATTCCTAACTGATGATTGATGAGTTCGGCATTTTAGCATACTGAAAAATACCCAAAGCAACGGAAGGTGTTGGACGGTAATCGCGCAGCGCAAAATTTAGCTAGCTAAAAAATAACTCATTCCGAGAACCCTACTGTCCATTGCGGTTGCGCCATTTATCCACAGGATTATTCAGGGAATCTGGGGAAAGTTCTTGATGTAAAAATCGCCAGTTTCGCTCAGTCGCTTTTAGAAGGTTGAAATTGTCGGTTTCTGAAGAAAGGACGTCGCATTTATACTATTCACAAATACTCAACAGGGATAAAGTTTTGGCGTCCGGTTTTTGATAGGCTACCGGGCAGGAAAATAATAACAATCACTTGCCGATTTTGTTTGTGGGACTGACTGATGAAATTGGTATTGGCGCGGATTGCAGACTGGAACAACCTCGCCGATTAGTGTACTTGAAACCTTCCCTATTGGCCCGGTGAATACCGGGCCTGCTTTTATCCATTTGTGCCTTTCTTCATATCGTTTATCGACAACCACCCAGAGACAATGAAAACTGAGCATTACTTACTTTGCTGGTACCGAAGTAGGCGTTAAAATCACGGACTACCTAAACTCTCATACGGTCATTGAGGACCCCCCTCGTTTATGAACAGCAATGGAAAACCGAAGCAGGCGATGAGTTCGGCATTAACAGAAGCGCATGTACCGGAAACCTTAATTGGAAAGTGGTTTTTACGCAGCAAAACCTGGACTCATTTTGTGCTCGAGGTGGCGTTGAATGATTTAAGCCGGTTATTGCCCGAGGATTCCAAGCATTACCCCGTGGTTGCTGACGTAGGGTGTGGTTTCGGTCGTTCGCTTAAAAAGCTGAATGACCGGTTTACACCCACTAAACTGATCGCTATCGATATTGAGCAGGAAATGCTTGATCACAGTGCTCAAGAAGCTAAGCGAGAAGGATTCAATCATGTGGAGTTTATTCGTTGTTCAAATTCGAGCTTAACCTTGCCGGATGAGTCGGTCGACATGCTATTTTGCCATCAAACGTTTCATCACCTTATTTATCAGGAAGAAGCCATTCAAGAGTACTTTCGTGTGCTTAAGCCGGGAGGCGTTCTACTTTTTGCAGAGTCGACAAAACGATACATTCACTCGTGGATCATTCGCCTGTTTTTTCGCCACCCCATGAAAGTGCAAAAAACAGCAGAAGAGTATTTAGCACTGATTCGAAACGCGGGCTTTCACGTACCCGATGAACAGGTTTCTTACCCTTTTTTATGGTGGAGCCGGGAAGATTTGGGCATCATGGAAAATTGGTTCGGAATTAAACCACCCGAAGATCGCGAAGAAACGTTAATCAATTTAATTGCGACAAAACCAGTCGGATGAGTGGGAAACATGAGCAGCTCTTCTTCCAAACATTGGGTTTATACGGGGAGTTGCTTTTGCGGAAAAGTACAACTCCAAATAAGTCTGCCACTGTCGCCCAAGTTCTGCGTACCCAGAGCTTGCGACTGCGACTTTTGTACCTCACGAAACATTCAATACCTTTCTCATCCCGATGGAGTCATTAAAATCACAAGTGCTACACCGTTGCAAAAGCAACGGCAGGGATCAAATCAGGCGGAGTTTCTGACTTGCTCTCAGTGTAAACAAGTGGTCGCTGTATCCGTCGCGCTTAACAATGAAACAATTGGAGCGGTTAACGCGACTTTATTATCGGACTATGCCAAATTTTCAGATGCTGAAATTGTGTCACCAAAATTATTGTCTGGAGAAGACAAAGTCGCTCGTTGGAAAACCATTTGGTCAACACTTAACGTCAATAGCGATTGAATGAATAAAAATTGTCTAGACAGTTTTTCACCGATTTTCTCAACGCGGCTTCATTAACGGCCTTGATCCTTTTATCCACAAGCTTACTCACGGAAACTGGGGATAATCGAACTCCTATTAGGCGAGTATTTCACTGACTTGATTAGCCGATATCTCAAATGAGTACATTTGCAATGATAAGTCGAATGGCTTAAAACAGAAAAGGCATTTTACTTATTGACTTTGATCAAATGCTTGCTTGAATACAAGTAGGGGATTTGTTGCTCTATTATTCACAATAATCTCGAGTTGCAATTGCATTAGTGTTTGTGCGTTTTAAGTGAGTAAAGAGCAATATTTGTGATCGTTAACCAGGTGTTTTCAAGATAAAAAGACAAGCGATAAACATCTTGCAATACCAGTACGGAAAAATCATTGGAGGTTTAATATGTTAGATGGAACAACAATGGACGAACTCTTTATCCGCCTTATTCAACTTGGCTTTCATGGCGTTGCCGCTGCATTTCTCTATATGGGTTACAAACTGCGCAAACCTTTGGTTGAAACACAGGTGGATGAACACTTTACCGAAGTCATGTTTAATGCTTTGAAGCTGAAATTGCAGTCTGCTGAAAAGTTTGTATACATGGCGATTGGTTTTCTATTGGTGGGAGGAAGCTTGGAAATTGTGCGTTTGTCCATGCAAAGTTCTCATGAAGAACACCCGCACCAAGTCACTTTTTTATTGGATCCTAGCATTATGCCGGATGGTATTGAGCGTCCGACAATTCGTAAAAGCTTAACGGAAAAAGCGGAACTGGCATTTGATGACAGGGGAGAAGTTTCGACGACAGCCAAACACCCGGAAGCGTTTCGACTCATTGTTTCACCATTAGTAAAAGAAATCGTTGCGCAGCAACAAATGATTTTGGGTATGCAAACTGTTATAGAAAAGGAAACCGCACCCAATGAAGGAGGTATTGACGATGTATAACCTGTATCCACTTTGTATTCTGCTTTTATTAATGAGTGTGAACTCCGTCTGCGCAACGGATAAATTTCAGAAAGATATTCCGGAAGAATTGAGCACAAAGCTAGAAGATGTAAAGAAGGACATGAAGCAGTCCAGCGACTTTAATACGGCAATTGAAGAACTGAATAACATAACGCAACAGCGACCGGATTATTATCGGGCTTATTATCAGAAAGGGTTGGCGTATTATCAACAACAGAAATACCCCGAAGCCATTAAAGAATTAGAGCAGGCGGCTAAAATTCGTGAGCAAGATGGCTCTATAAACGATGCGACTTTGTTTAATGCTTTAGGATACGTGCAATTAAAAAATGGCAACTATAAGGAAGCAGAACAAAATTTTGTACTGGCTCTATCACATAAAGAGCAACTTCCAAACAGCAGCTATATTAAGGTTCTCAATAATCTAGGCTCTCTCTACATGGCGAGTGGCAACTATGAGAAAGCGTTGCCTGTATTACGAGAAGCCAGTGAAAAGTACTCAAGCAGACTGGCACAAACCAATATTGAATTAATCAAAAACTTAAAAATACTGCCAGGTCAAATGCAACCGGTTAACACCGAAAAAGTGTCGGCTTGCGAATATGTACAAAAACAGCCAACGTTTGTTTTTTGGGTGGCCGATGAACCCTATGCGCAATTGATATTACAAGGAACGAATCAGCAGACCATTGAACAAGGTAAAATTCCTGTTGATGGTAAAGCTCACTTTTTGCCGAATGAGCTGGTGTTGAAAAACAGTCACCGGTTGTTTCTTAGCGCTGGCGGTAAACAGGTATTACTTACCGAGTTTTGGCCGCCGAGTCAGAAGGAGTGTGCTCACCATGAACTTAAGTTAACAAGAGCGCAAATACAGTTAAACCCTATGTAAAACGCAAATAACCTTTCGTTGTTACAGAAAGGTTAGCTTTATGGTTGTCGTAATCATAAGCGTTTTACTCGAATGTTTTTCGTTTTTCTAGGTCGAGAGTAGCGTTACGTGCTTTCAAATGTTTTTTAAATGGAGCCTTTTTTATGTCACTCAATAACTTCAGTCTTTTACCCGAATTCCACTTGTTAGATTTTATTAACGAGCAGTGTAAAAAGTACGATTTGGAACCCAGTAAAGTGTTGTCTTTAATAGCGCCGGTGATTCGCGGTGATCGCAGCGAAATTGATGGGTACACGGAGCTCTTTCAGGAACTTTCGACCATGTTGATCGATTCTGCAATAAAACGGAAATTCCAAACTCAATTGAAACGATTGGAATCCTGGGGAATTGGGTATCAAAACGGGCAATTTAGTGTGCCGGATTTAAAGCGATACGCCAGCACACATTTGCAAAAACGCAGTTGGTCGTTGGATAAGTCAATCAATCGTTCGTACGTTATTGAAGGATTACCCGTTCACTTGAATGCTGGTGCGTCGGCAGAGCTCACCGTCAATGTTCAAAACAGCGCTGACACTTTAATGGCGTTTAAAACCACCATGCCAGAAATGGACTATAGCCTGGCGTATGGGTTTGAAGTGGACACCAACATAGGCGGTAATGTCAGCGGAGCGGTTTCAGCATTGACCGTCGATGTGAGCGCATCTCGATCAATTCAAACTGAAGTGAATTATATATTTCAGTATGACGGCAGTTATTCCATGTTGTCTGCGACCGCTCAGAGCTTGAAAAATTTACGCGACAATCAGTGTCAGTTTTACAGCTGGTCACACACGCTTTCGACTTTAGCCTCACCTTTAAGTAACAGCAATAATGACTACGCTGGATTACGCCGAGTGGTTTCGCACCGCCAAAATGGCGTGATATTTTCCGGTAAGTTGGGAACGGGAACTGATGTTTCATCGATCACCAATGTGAATGTCAGCGATCAAAACTTTAGCGTTAATGCGAATGTATCGTTAGGCGCATCAGCAGAGTATCAACTGCTCTCGAATGGCAATTTTACGGCTTATGTTGAAAGAAAAAGCGAGCAAGTGATTGAAATCGGTGTTCAGTCAGCCTCCGACCAACAGCAGCTTAAGGCGCTAGCTCTTGGTGCTACCGTTAAAGTGAAAGGTTTAGATGCCATTGGTAAAAGTCTTGTTGAACATTACTTACCCTTTGAGCAATCCTGGTTGGATGATTTGAGTCAATGGAGTGATATTGGCAGTGATTTGCGAGAAAAACTCATGGAAGCACTCAATGAATTTAACGATGACAATGACGCCTGGAAGCAACTCATTCAAGTTACCGTGGGCAATGAAAGTGCGGAAGATTTTACGCAATTAATGACCGGTAAAATCGAGCAGTCATTCACTGAGTGGCAAAGCAAAGCGATTGCCTGGGTTGACGACAGTGCAACAGATGTGGACCAAGCGTTAGAAGAAACATTAACGCAACTTTCCTTGCCTCCTGCAATAGAAAGCTTTTTGTTACCCAGGTTGAAACGCGCTGCCAATGAGCTTGTTGAGAGTAAACGCCAATCTTTAACGCAGACGATTGAAGCCAAAGTGAGTGCACTGAGTAGTCGAACCGAGGAAGCGATTTCGCAATGGCTGCAACCCTTAGCTTTTGTTGGCGCCAAAGTCGACGAGCTGGTGAATAATATCAATCAAAAGCAACAAGTGATCGTTGATAAGGTCGAAGAGTTATTGTCCGAGTACCAGTCGTTGCGTCAAAAATTGATTAAAGGTGCAGAGCAGGCTGCGGAGTTTCAGTTGGCGATGCAGTTCAGCTACAGTAAGCAACGTAATCAAAAGCAGTCCTCTTTGCTTACGGTTCGACTTAACGCAGACGAAAACAATGCCCAAGCGGCAAAAATCTATCAATGCATAATGTTGGGGCAAGTAGGTCAAGCCTTTGCGTTAGCTAAAGAATTGAGAGAACAATCTTCTCCTGTTTTGGTTTCATTAGAGGGAGAGTTTGAACGCTGGAGTAAGCAAGTGACTCAATTTAAGCTGGGGATCAGTTTACCGAAGTTTGAACTTTACCGTATCAATCGCAGCATTGCGGAAGTGGATGTCTCTATGGACGACAGCGGTCGACTTACATTTGCAAAAATGACAGCAACGCAAGAAGAGGAAACCGGTGCTTTAGGTGAAGTTCGCAAAATCAGTATTTTCAATTCGGCCAATATTTTAAAAGCCACCGTTCAAGGCGGTTTGCCAACTCATGGCGGTGCGGCAATTTCTTTGGACGATAACAACCTAAAAAAGGAAGAACTCAAAGAGTTTTTACTCAGCTTGGAACAAGGTGGAAACGGGCGTTTACTTGCTGCGGGAACAACGGAGCGGGCGCTGGCTTTGTACAGCGAGAAAAGCGGTGGCAGTGGTTCTGCTGTATTACAGGCCAACCTTATAATTCCGTCCAGTTTTTATACGACATTATCAACGTTGACACAACCGCAAGCTTTTGCCTTGGCATGCGACAGTTTTTTCGATACCGCTTTTTATCGATCGGCGCAACGACAACTGTTTTTAGGCATGGTGAATGCCTATACCAAAACAAATGATAAGGTTCAATTTATAGAATTAATGGGTAAGGAGCGACGATTAAAAGATGCTTTACTGGAGTTCAGTAATCACAATAATCAAAACATTGTGATTCCGGTAAGCAACAGCAGTATGATTGCCTCTTCTGATGTGGCCCGCGTCATGAAGTTGACTCTCAATGTGTACCGATGCGCTGATGCTTTCAGGCAATTAGCGCACGAATTGAGTCAGATTGGGCAATTAGCGCTCACCTTAAAACAAGCTTCGCTGGATTCGTTAGACAATAATCCATTAATTACTCAACTGGAAAGTTTGTGTGATGACTTAAACGATCATATAGATTCCATGGTATCGGTAAAAGGGCCGATAGCGGGATTATTTGATGAGTCGTTAACCTGGCGTACTCTGGCGTTTCTCAGGATCATTGCCGATATTATTGGGGGTGATAAACCATTAATGGTGGCGCAGTTGATTGTGCGTAAGAATAATCGAAGCCAAAACTATTTGTTGGTTTAAATTTGCAGAGCAATGAAATTGGATTCATTCGAGCGTACGAATTCGAGTTTCGTTTCGAGCATTTATTGTGAGTAAGCGAGATTAAATTGTGTCGGATGGGTGAAGTTGTGCGCACCCCATCTTTGGTTGCTTTCAAAAAATGGGGTACAACCTTTCCTACGCGTGCTATTGGCTTTTAGTTTCGGTTCGCCATAAGTAAATCGTTGCAGTAACACATAATAAGAATATGATGGTTGCAACAATCAACATCGGCCACTCGCCAAAGCGAGCGTGGGTAGCTATGGCCCCCACCATGAGTAATGAAACACCAACAGCTGCATACTTTCTCAAAAAATTTATTGCGATTGCCAAGCCTCCCAATACTTCGACAATACCCGTAAAATACATAAAGGTTAGAGAATAACCCCAACGTTCAAAAGCTTGTACCTCAAAATTCATGCCGAACAATTTAGCGGTGCCCGATGCGATGAAAATTGTCGCGACGAGGTAAATAAGAAGTTTCATTCGGCTTCCCTTTTTATTTCGACTGGCTTGTGTGATCTCATTGGATAAGATAGATTTAATAAATCATACACCATTCAAAAGCAGGATTTGTGTGATTTTAGTACATGCAACTCAAAAACTGTTAGCCAAACTGCCCGTCGATAATGACGGGTTATTACCAAGAGAAAAGACCCCCGGCGCGTTGGTGGAACCTCTGGAGGAAGGCGAGTCGAGCTTGCTTGATCATTGGCATGCCAATATCTGGACGATTCAACGTCGCCAATGTTTAATTTTTGTTCACGATAAAACGCGTTTTGCACTGTTTCTTCCTTGTTTAACGCAACCCGAATTAGCCCGATTAAATTTTTACTTTCAGGATGCGTTAATCAATACGCTGCTTAAAGTCGAGGCTAATCAAACTGAGCTTGATACAGCAGTGAGACACCTGCAACCGTTACAGTTTGACAGTCAATGCGACCGATCCGTGCAAGGCACCATGAATCAAATGAAGCGTGATCTAGAATGCATGTTGCAGTACGACTATACAAAAGTCTCCGAGCTGGGAAGCTACAGCACTTCCGCCTGGCTTTCAAAACGCTCGTGTACCATAAAAG
Source organism: Pleionea sp. WD8-19 (assembly GCF_055326765.1). Classification (NCBI taxonomy): domain Bacteria; kingdom Pseudomonadati; phylum Pseudomonadota; class Gammaproteobacteria; order Oceanospirillales; family Pleioneaceae; genus Pleionea; species Pleionea sp. WD8-19. Next base: position 39,490 of record NZ_JBUZOU010000017.1, read on the forward strand.
GGCAAAAGGATTGTATTTGGCCAATTAAAGCCATGATAGGATTACTCGATGTAGCCTCGGCTAAACATGCCGATGCGAATACCAATGTAATAAGTTTGAATGATTATCGTTGAGCGCTGTTTAGACGTAGAGCTCTCAATTACTCACTTTTTGAAATAACTGACTTTGTTTTACAAGTGCTTTGTGCGTCGATGGAGTCTGACACTGTTTTGGTCCGAAAAAGAGGTGTGTATGTCATACCGGACTAAGCGCGTTTCCAGTATATTGAAAGAACTCAATAAGTTGATGGCTTAGGAATTAAAGTGAAGTTTACCGTAATTTTAGTGTTTATTTTGATGTCGTTTGCCACTGTAGCGCGAGATTTATCGAGCGGCGGTGAAGTTGGAAGTTTTGTGTTTGAAGGTGGAAATCAACGATCTGAAATTGAAGTCTACTTTTACAAACCAGAGCGTATCACAAAGGATACTCGTGTACTTATCGTTATTCCCGGCGCTGGACGCAATGCTTGGAATTATCGAGATTCCTGGATAACCGCAGCCGAAACTTACAATGTATTAATTTTATCTCCTAGCTATTCTGAAAAAACATATCCGCGGTTTTGGAATTACAATCTCGCACGAATGATAAGTCATGTAAAAATCAACGCCGAAAAATCCGCTATAGAAAGCTTTACAATAGTAAAGGATCCCAATGAATGGATTTTTAGTGATTTTGATCGACTTTTTGATACAGTGGTACGTTCATTTGGAATCTCGGCTAAAAAGTATGATCTATTCGGCCATTCAGCTGGTGGACAGATTCTACATCGGTTTGCGTTATTTTCCCCTAATAATAAAGCAGATCGAATACTGGCGGCTAATGCCGGATGGTATACCGTACCTGACTTTGATGAACCTTTTCCTTACGGCCTAAAGAATATAGAGCTTACCAGGCCTGCAATTAAAGACAGTTTGTCTTCAAATCTAATATTGTTTTTAGGTGAACTGGACAACGAGTTTGAAACACGAGGGCATCTAGTTAAAAACTCAACCATTAATAAACAAGGGATGAGTCGAATTGCTCGTGGTCAATATTTTTATCGTGCTGCAGAAGCAACAGCGAAGCAATTAGGTGTTCCACTTAATTGGCGAATGGAAGTTGTAAAAGGCATTGGACATGATTATCGGAAAATGGGCCGGGCTGCGGCCGAATATTTATATGAAAACCGATAGATTGAACTTGATGCTCGGCAGGATTATTTTGTTCTCTAAATTTTCATGTTCTAAACGGATAGCCGATGGATTATTTACCATCGGCTAAAAAGTCTGTCAATTTGTCAGTCTAAACTGGGTGTGTTCTCAGCAAAATACTCATGATTATCGGCATTTCTAATGGCTTTACCTGGGTCCGAAAGCGCCAGATTTTTAGCACCCGTTTGACCGTAAACATAGTCGTCGGTACCTGCGACAACATTAAAATGACTCATTTCATGAATAATCGTTCCCGCTTTTGAGTCAGTTCCTGTCGTACTGGTTTGCCAGAAAACGCGGCATAAGTAAATTTTATAGGGCTGTGATGGATACACGTAAGCGTAATAGTTTTGATTGCAGCTGCAGTCGAAAACTTTTGGCTTATTGTCGAGCGCATCTTTTATTGCATCAAAGTTATTAGCGACAGTATTCCAACGGCTGGAAGAATAGCTACCAAACCAAGTGGTATAACGCTCACCGGCTGAGCCGTTCAAATAGCTTACGGAATCATTAGCCATATTTTTTGCCGCACTCAGCGCCGACATCACGGAGTTTTGCTCTGAGTTAGAGCATCCGCCAGTAAAACTGACGTCTTCATCTCCACCACCGCCACTGCAATCTTCTTTGCGTGGGTTACAAGGTTTTCCTTTTCGACTGGACTTTAAATAAATAAAGACAGACGATGGGCTTTTTAGCTCGGTAAAGTGTGGTTTACCCTTACCCCCTTTTGATTGTCCTGGAGCCGATGATATTCCGAATAGCTCGAAGTTTTCGGCGTTAAAATCAATTTGGTAATTTCCGGCTTCTGAAAAATCATAAACGCGGGTAAGTTCAACACGATACGCTCTGCGTTCATTTTTCCGGAAAGTAATATAGTCGGTATCGGTTGCTGCCGGACGTTTGTAATGAGCGCCGAGGTAATGCACGGGCTCACCATCACGGTTAATGGTGAAAATACCTTCCTCAATATTGCCATTGGCATCGGGTAAATACCATTTCAATATTTTTTGAGCTTCGTTACTGCGGTTATGTACAACGACTTTGACAAAAATGTCTTCCGCGTTTGTGGATTGAGATTTGTCGACACTGAGTTTGACTTCGAATCCATCGTTAACTTTGGCAAAGCTGAGTAGAGAAAAGCCAATTAGATAGAGAAGCGTTAGTATTTTTTTCATTGAGATCATTCCTCATTGTTGATGTATTTTCGACATCTTCGCAACCGCTCAATACGAGGACTTTATGAGCGTGGTCTTTGATTAACAATTGATCAATAAATTTTGTTTTTGCTGCGCATCAAGTTTTCATCAAAAAACGACATCTCAAAATGCCTGTCTAGATTTGCATTTGTAACAGTTGTTAGCTGCTGGTTTCGGTTTAACGCATTAATTTCCAATCTAGACGGCCAAGTTTCGTCGTTAAAGAATCGAGTTAGCATTGAGTTCGATTGATATCGTGAATCTTGTATAGTCCTCCTGTTGTCCTAAAAACGACATGTCTTACCACTTTTAAGAGTCCGTTCAAATGACAGCGAAGTATTGCTGGTTAAAGGCAACTCGAAAAATCCTTCCTACAACTGAATTTTAGGGTATTCTTTTAGCGAGGGCCGAAAAGGTCGTATTGATGTCATATCGGACATTGGTTTATTCCTTTATTCTGTATCAAATTTTGTTGGAGACGTCATGAAACGCATCGGATTTTTGCTTTTTGAACAGGTTCAAGCGTTGGACATTGCCGGACCCATGGATGCCTTTGACACCTCGAATCAATGGTTAAAGTTGCAAGGGCGTGAACCGGCATTTGAATTGATCACTCTATCCGCAGCCAAAAAGTCGCTTCAGACAGAGTCTGGCATGCGTTGGATTGCCGATTCAACCTTAAAAGAAGTCGAACATTTGGATTGGTTAGTGATTCCTGGAGGAGCCGGTTCACGTATGCTGATTGAGCGACCGGCTTTTCTTAAGCAACTCAGCGAAGCAATCGCCAATGTTGAGCGTGTGATCTCGATTTGTACCGGAGCCTATCTGCTTGCTGCGACGGGCTTAATTGATGGGAGGCGTTGTTGCTCACATTGGCGATTTATCGATGATTTAAAACAACGCTTTCCAAACGTTCTTTTTGACGCGAACCCTCTCTTTGTCTCTGAAGGCAAGTTTTGCAGCTCCGGTGGATTAACGGCAGGCATTGACTTGTCGCTTTGGTTAATTGAGCAGGAGCTGGGCACGTTGGCAGCACAAGCGGTTGCGCGTGATTTGGTGGTTTATCTCAGACGCAGTGGTGATCAGTCGCAATACGCAACACCACTTACGGTTCAATCGTCCGATAAACGGTTTGCAATGTTGCAAGAGTGGTTGCTTGATAATTTACATCTTCCAATCACTGTAGTGGAAATGGCTGAACACGTTGCTATGAGTGAGCGGCATTTTCGACGTGTCTTTCAACAGCAGTTTAAATTGTCACCCAAAGTTTACCTTGAGCAACTTAAGCTGGAACGCGCACGAGATTTACTCGATAGCACCAAAATGCAAGTCGAGCAAATTTCGGAGCAATTGGGTTTTAGTCAATCTGATATTTTTCGACGAGTATTTAAAAAACGATTTGGCGTAGCACCACAGGAATATCGCCATCGCTTTCAATGATCGTAACGTTTCAAGCTGATTTATACGTTACATTGGTATTCAACAATACAAGGAAATAATTTATGAGGTACTTACAATCTTTTGCATTAGCTTTTTCGGTGATTATCAGTATTGCGCTGCATGCAACCGGTAAACCCGAGCAAGAAGTCAAAGTGGGTATTTTGCTTTATGACGGTGTACAAATCATCGACTTTACCGGGCCTTGGGAAGTGTTTGGGCAAGCGAGATTTAATGTAAAAACCGTATCGGCAAAGGGGCAGGCGATCAAGACGGCGATGAACATGAGGGTAACGCCCGATTTTTCGTACGATAACTCTCCTCCGTTTGATGTGCTTTTAGTGCCAGGCGGTCATCAAAGCAATGCTTACGACAAGAAAACATTGAATTGGATCGCTTTACAAAACAAGTCGGCCAAGTCGTTATTATCGGTTTGTACCGGCTCATTCATATTGGCTGAAGCCGGGCTGTTAAACGATCAAAAAGCAACCACTTTTTTTAAAGCTCTAAACGCTTTCGAAGCCAAATACCCGAATACCCAAGTGATTCGTGACCAACGTTTTGTGGATAATGGAAAAATTATTACTTCTGCAGGATTATCTTCAGGAATTGATGCCGCTTTACACTTGGTGGCTAAGTACCGTGGCGTTGAAGCGGCACGAACAATCGCGATGCATATTGAGTACGACTGGCAACCCGATAATGGATTTGTTCGTGGAAAAATGGCGGATCGCATGATGCCCAGGTTTAAATTACCTTTACCGGATACGATGACGTTTAACCGTGAATATGCTTATGGCGATGAGAATTCTTGGTATGAAGTTTATCGGGTGGTTTCGAGTGATAGTAAAACGCCAACCTCTGAATCTTTAAGAGCGGAGTTAATGCGACAGTTTAAGGAATTGAGTGAATGGCAGTCGGATCACAACGAGTCGCTTAGTTGGTATTCCATTAAAAACAATAGTAAATGGTCTCTTCGCGTAGAGAATAAGCCATTGGATAACAAGAGTGAAGTAACGATGCAAGTTTGGTTAAAAAGGCGTTGATACGGAGGTTAGTTAGAGTACTTAATTCATTATTCAGAAATATGTCACAGTTAAGTTAACCTGTCATTTCAGAATTTTATTGACTTAAATGCAGGTTAATAGCAAATCGTAATTTTACTCAAAAATGAAATAGCGATGTCAGTGTTATTCTTCGCTTTCCTCTCTTATCGCTACGCCTAAATGTTGAAGTAAGGGAGTGTTTTCACAGGCAATATAAATACAGTCTTCTTCACTCAGGTTGTGATGTGAATGCCAGGCCCAAACGGGAATATAAATGGCATCGCCCTTTTCCCAAGTGACTTCTTTATCTTCAATGACTGTGACACCTTTTCCTTGTTGTATATAGATAATGGATTCATAAGTATGGCGGTGTTTATTCGTTTTTTGATTCGGTGCTAATCCGCCAATGGTCATGCTCATGGTTTTTGAATCCACATCAACAATAAAAACGGGGTGTTTTCGTTGTTCACTGAATTTCGAGTTTTCACCATTGGTACACACGTTTTTGTGGATGAGTTTTTCCGGCAGTTGAACTTGTAAGTTTTGGGTGGTTTTTGCGAAATCTTTGGAGCTGTAACTCATGGTAGTACACCTAAAATACGGATTGCGTTTTATAAGTGTTAGAACATAAATTTGTTAGTGTCGATGTCAATTGGTTAGCAAAAAGAAAACTATCCGACTATTGAAATAGCAAGGCGTTGCTTGGTGAATCGAATCACAGTTTTGTAAAGCCGATTCGAGTAATAAATGATCAGCGGCTAATCTGTTAATGGGCTGCTTGATTTTTGTGCAGTCTTTAAAGCAGTATCGTTTAAGAGAGTATTATTATGAATTCCTATTTCTCCAAGCCGACCTATTCGGAATCTAGCGCGAGAGAGTTTGTCGCTCAATTAAATCTTGAAGCAAAAGCTCATAGAGCCGTAAATCATCCTTATTTAAAACTGCTTGCCTTAGGTGACTTTCCGGATCCCAAAACAGCAATCAAGGATTTCACGTTTCAATACTTGGCGTACAGTGTCGACTTTTTGCGATATCTCACAGTAACGATTTCTAAACTGACCGATCGTAAGCATCGCGAAGCGTTAGTGGCTAATTTAATGGAAGAAAGTGGGCGCGTGGACGAAAAAGATGCAACGGCATTAAATGCGATCGGCGTGAATATTAACTGGGTACAAGGGATACCTCATCCGGAGTTGTATTTACGGTTTCTTAATGCTATTGGGTACGACGAGTTGTATCGGCGACAGCACGATTATTGTGACGAAGCGAAAATATGGAGCCGCTTGTTTTTAAACACCTGTAGCGGAGGAGGTGCCGCTCAGGCACTCGGCGCAATGGGAATGGGTACCGAAAACATTGTTAAATATGTTTACGAACCAATTTTGCAAGCGATAAAAAAGTTTGCACCAGTGACACCTCAGCAACGGGTGTTTTTTGATTTGCATGCCTTGCTGGATGACGAACATGGCGAAGTACTCAACGAAATTGCGGCAGAATACGCACGGTATGAACGGCATCGACAACCGATGCGCAATGGTATGTTAATGGCGCTTAATTTGAGAAGCGGATTTTTTGACGCAATGAAAGTTCGTGCAGAAAGTGGACTGACGGCAGAACCTTTTATGGTCGCCTAGGTTTATCGCGTTTGATTCTAATAATATTGATAATTGAAATGGAAGATTAGCGGGTTGATGGATCAAATGTAATGTCACGTGGTGGATAACCGAATACAGTGATCGAGAAAATAAATTCATATGGGATATTTGAGTTTTTTTTTTAGGATTTAATTTTAAGTCGCCCAAGGTATGGAATTTAATTTTATAAGCTCCAATTCGTGATTTACATTTTGTAGCATCTCAACTATAGCTACTTAGTTCGAAAATATTGCAGTTCATTCAAGAAGATTTTTTAGCATTTCGAAAGAGGATTATTCAAATGAAAGCTTCAGCTATTGCATCTGCGGTTCGTTCCAATCTCAAAATGAAAACACCCAAAAAAAGTGCTCGTGCTTTGAGCCAGCCAGAATACCACTGCCTGGCCATTAAACGAATCGAAGCAGTCGGAAACCCCAATAACGATATACCAAAATACGTTACGTTAGTGCGTCCAAACCCGGTAGGCGGTCATGAAGATCAGTTGTTTATCGATCATGTACCTGTTCCTCGTGATGCCTGGAGCTATGACAGTCATGACAAAGTATTGCGGTGGACTGGGTTGTACGGCGGAGGTCAGTTGCATATCGATCATCGTGGAAGAGGTGCGCTTGGAATGATAGGCAATGCCACGGAAGCAGTGTCGGTGAGTGCTGGTGCAGAAGCTCAGTTTTCTTGTGCAGTGGCGCTTGATACTGGAGCAACGTACGAAACATTAGGTTCATCGGTGGTTGGTTTTGTTTGGGATACCAATTCGGATAAATGGCGCAATGCGAATTGGGTTCAGGAAAGGATGTTACTCACCTATACCGTAAAACAGGGCAGTTCAATCGAGCCACCCACGTTTACCTTTAATTTTGAAGATCACGAAACGGGTGCTATTCCTTGGCAACCGACAACCGGTAGTTTTAATGCGAGCTTGCAATTGGGAGAGCAAGACGAGCAAATGGTTTGGGACTTGGTGTTCAAGTCCAGTGTTCCTCCCAGTAAAGATCTGGGGCCAAAGCCCAGTACGGGACCTGACAGTGTTTATCCGTTTTGGTTACAAGCGATAGAGGACAGTGCCGCGTCGTCGATTAACGGCGTAATGGAAATTGATGACATCTCACCGAAGGGCACATTAGTTGGCATTCAAGGACAAAGAGTTATGCCAACGGCTACGGGCTATTATCAAACAGACAAAAATAAGTCTGCGTTTGGTATTTTCAACGGTAAGTTGCATATTAATGGCAAGCCGGTAGCGGAATCAAGAATGACGCCCGATACCCTACATTGGTCAAACTTAGCCAGCGAACATCAAGAACGAACCGGGTTGCCAGAAAGTGGAAGCTTGAGATTTACTCGCAATGGAAGTATGGCAACGTTACTTAATAAGCCATTGTCTGCAAAACGATTGAGCACCAACGCATCGTTAACCAATTTAACAGACCATAAAGATGTTCACCCTGACTTACATCAACTTTCGAAATTACAATCGTCTGCGTTGGCTGATGGTGGACTTACTATTTCTGGGTTATTGGCGATGTCTCCGTTTGGTCAAAACAGCGAAGGCGCTTGGGGTGATGTTGTTCAAGAAGCCGTGAGAGAAGATATGTCGGAAATTATGAACTCATTTGTATCGCCCGACATCTGGAAGCTGCTCTTCCCTACCGTTAAACAACCCACGTTATCGGGAAAATTGGCAGAAGTTGCCAACAGTCCGGTTAAAGGCGTTGACGATCCAAAAGCGTGGTATACCTCGTTAGGAACGGCTGTAATGACGCAGGGAATGTCCAATGGTTCGGATCCAAATACCCAAAATATGAATGGTCCACGAGCAGGTGCATGGTTGAAAGATGAAGTGGTCAACTCAAAAGTGTATCACGCACACGCGCAGTTATTGTTTCAGTACGAATGGGGCAATCGCTTTCCTCAAACGGCGGAATATATTTCGGATCAAATCAATAATGCTGCGAGTTATGAAAGTACGATCGATAGCCAAGTCGAAAGTGCGAAGAAAGATATTGATGAAAACATTGTGGTTGATTCATCATCACCACCCAACCTTAAAGAAGACTTAAAGTCCGAAGTGACTTCAGTCGGACAATACGCTAAAACGAACAAACTGTTTTGGGCTTTCGCCTACTATACCTATAACACGGCTCCTGCCATTCTTGCCAACATTGCCATACAAATGGGAATCAGCACAGGCTCGACCGATGGCACCAGTTTATCTCGCTTATTTCAACAAAATATTACCGTACTTACGGCACTCGACCCTTCCGGCTATTTTGCACAACAATACAACAAAACAATCAATACGTTTTTAGCCACAAATATCTTACCCAGTATGTACGGTTTTACGGGTGATGCTGATAGTTTTGATCTCATTCAAGAGTACTTACAAACGTTTGTTGATCAAAATATTCACAATGAAGATCAACAAATTGCCGATGCCGCCGCGCAAATTCAAAACATTCTGAATGATCAAGATTCCGAAGAAATGCTAAAAGCTTCGATAGAGGCGTTACGTTCTTTTTCAGAGACTATCCAAGACACGATGGCCTTGCCCTATGTTGCGAACGAATGGTTGAGCTGGTTTTCCGCAAAATACCCGAAATGGTCTGCAGCGGGTAACTTGTTTGGAAGCGTGTTAATTGCTGGTGTAACAGGACTGGCCGTATTCAATTTATTCTTAGCGTATAAAAGTTGGGACCAATTGAATGCTGGTGAAAAAACAGAAGTGATTCTCAGTACTGTGCAATTGGGTTTACAGGTGGCTTCTGCGGTAGTCAAGCGAGGTGTCCGTATATACGCAATTTTTAATGTTGACGGAATGTCAACCGCCCAAAGAATTGGTGCAGTGAGTCGTATTCTTGTTGAAGGCGAAGCGGAAAAGTTGAATCAGGGATTGGTTGATGTTTCCAATAGTACAGCACGTTGGTTAGGTGATACGGCTGGTTCTATTGAAACAAGAGAAGAAATCGCAGCGCTGATGAATATCGGTGAAAACGATGTCGAGGAAGTCGCATGGACAGCAAGAATATTTGGTAAAAATCTCGACGAATTTATAGCTACCCGAGTTGGCCCGTTGTTTATATTGGCAGGTATTGGGTTGAGCATTTATTTTATTTCGACGGGAGAAACCGGTGTTGCACTGGCTTCCGATATTATTAATATCGTTGGTGGTGCTCTCACGCTTTTCTCTTTAGTAGGAGGGTGGTTAATCGAAGGTGGAATCATTGCTGCGGAGGGTGTGATGGCGTCCATAATTGCAGTTGCTGGTCCGTTAGCCATTGTTGCTGCAATGGTCGGGATTGGTTTAATGCTTTACGAAATGTTCAAAAAGCCACCGAACCCAATCAAAGAGTTTGTTAACGATTATGTTAAGCCTGCTGGATTTTATGTTGAATCAAAATGCAGCAGTATCGATTACGTTGTTCCTTACGCAGCAAACGATAAAGATGACCTATTAATGCTTGGCTTTACTTTGACTGATAATGGACAAACGCTGACGTGTAAAGCCGATGGTTCTATTGTTTTGGGTAACAGCACATCGTTGCCTGATACAGTATGGCAAGTACAAACCGATGGGTTGGGACAGAGTCAAATTGTAACAATAGCACAGCCTAATCCCGACAAAGGGCCGGTTGGTTTACTACTGAGTTTAATGAGTGATAACAGCATTGCTTTTAAACCTAAAATGTCGAGTACAGAGTCGCAACCGGAGGAAAGTAATGAGCCTACCGTTGTAACTCAAACGTGGTACAGTAAACCTAAAAGTCACGCAACAACAACGAACAATAATACGGCATTGTCTTCAATAGACTTAGCGTTTCAACCTGTTTTTCCCGATGAAAATGGCAATTACTCACCGTCACAAGCAAAAGGCTGGTTATCGAAATCCAATAACAGCGTTACGTATAATGCCAGTGCAGGAACAACGTTTAAGCTCACAATGTCGGGTATTGCACCAAACTTTATGAGTATGGTTGATTTACAGTTCTTGTTAAACTCCACACCGTCTCAGTTTCAAACGTTTGGGCCCAGTTTTGGTACCATGCCAAGCACACCACTTTCATACAGTGTGACACAAGGTTTGCCGGATTTCTTAGACTTTGATGACAAAACCGGTGTCTTTAATCCAAATGGTAAAGAAGCCGATCAACAGATTACTGAGAATCATTCGATAACAGCAAAAAGTGTATTAGGTGAAGCAAAGGCAGAATTTACGATTAAGGTTGTTACCGCCTGACTGCTTTTTACTCGCTTAATTCCATTAACACACTATTCGTGATTGAACCATGTCACGAATAGTGTCTTTACTCGAATAATACTTTAAGGAGTAATCATGGCCACTTATGCTGAACTTGCAGAAAAGTTTGCTCAAGATCTGAAAAGTGCAGTAAGCAGTACGTTGCAACAATATCAGTCTACGAATAATACTAAAAAGTCACTGAGTGCCGATGACGGCACGACGAAAGCAAAAGTTGATGCGCTAATTGATGCGCTTCCTTATTTTGGGGACAACGCTTGGCACAGTGCGCACAAAGGCGCGTTAAGTAACGTATTAGCAACACACTTGCCAAACAATAAAATTGCACCTCACCCTAATGAAAGCGGACCTTGGTACGCTTATTATCTATCATCGTACAGTTACAATGGGTCGTACTCCGGCTACAAAGATGCTTTTTATCATGGTGTAGGCAGTAACGCTGCGGGTAATAAAGTGTCTCAACTCGTTAGCTCAGCTAACTCAAGTTTGAATGGCGATTGGTGGGCTAATTACAGTGTTGCAGTGCTTACCGATGCGATTCGACAAACGATATCGGTCGGTATCGACAGCTCAAAGCTCACACATGATTTAAGTGCTTATAATGACAGTTTTCGTAATGCTTTAAGTGCAAGTTATTTAGCTGTATTTGAAAGTGGCTTTGCTCCCACCGCTAATGCCTTACAAGCCATTACCGGTGCGCAACTTTCGGGGCAGGCTGCAGAAATATTAGATAGCTCTATTGCGCAAGGTGAGTTTACTGCAAATATTAATCAGTCTATTGCGATGGGAGGCGACAGCAGTAATGCAGCAACTTGGTTTTTATTTAACCTCTGGATTTCACTAAAAGCTTTAAATTTTTCTGACGTTAACAGTGCGATAACACGTTACAAAAAAAGCGGTTTAAACGTACCCGTTGAAGTGGCAGAAAACAATTGGTGGAATGGGGGGTATTCAAGTTGGTACAGTCCTTTAAGCGGAACCGATGTGTTGTCGATGGCAAAGCCAACAATTACCGACACCATGCCGGAAACAGTGATAACTACCTATACCGGCAGCACTTACCCATCGACTACTCACGAAAAAACTAAGAATGGTTACAGCCTCAGTTTTTGTTCTTGGGGATCTTTGAGCCGATACAAACCGAAAAGCAGCAGCTGCTTTGGCGCAGGAACCGGTGTTTTAATGGCGGACAGAACCACAAAGCCCATTGAAACCGTCAACATCGGTGATGAGGTGTTAACTCAACTTGGTCCAAGGAAAGTTGTGTTGGTCGAAAAACCACGTCGAATGGATCGCGACTTGTATTCCATTAATGGATTGAAGCTCCGCTCTACAGCGGCACATCCATTTCGTAAAGCGGAAAGCGACAGCGTTGAGTACCTAGCGTTTGAGCCATGGACACTCATCGATGGTTTTCCAACGCTTACGCATAAAGGCGTGGGTAAACTCGACGTTTCAATGAATATATCAGCAATCCATCAAGGCGAACCTGCGGCTATGAGCGTTAACGAAATTAACCAAGAGCCCGGTAACGAGCATACGGCTGATGAATTTGTTTTCGATATTCTTTTGGAAAACTGGGAACGTGATCGGCCTTGCTATTATGTCGGAGGGCCCGATACGTTTTTGGCTGTAGAGTCGGAAACGGTTGATCCAACCTACAATCGTGCGATTACATTTGCGATAGTAACTGCCATGGAAAGTATTGTACACGCAAGTCGATTGCATTTTGGTGATCCTCAAGTAGAGTTGGAGCGCGTACTTCAACATATTGATGTTCAAGAAGTTGAGCAACGTGCACGAAAAGCCGTTCGACCGTATTTAGGTGGAAAGCCATTGAATAAATTAAACATACCTAAACCCGACTTTTATCAGCATAACGGTGAGTGGGATGCACACGCTTCGGCCCTTGAGTATTATTTGGTACGTCATTACGGACGATGGATACAAGCACAGCTTAACAACGGTTGGCGTATTAGCGATGGCACTCATCGAAATGGTGATCGCTTATGTTTCGGCTTATACGATATTGAACTTATGGGCCCTCAGAGTGCAGTCGATGAAACCTTAACGGTGACATTGCAAACGTCTTTAAGCGAAAACCCAAAAGAGATTTCTGTAACGCCTGAGCAAATGCCAACTTGGAAAGTAAATTTGGATCATATGGTTGATTTAGGACGGTTGACTGCCAGTGAAATGATCAATGTGCAAGGTAAGCTTTCGACACCTTCAAAAGCAATAGGACATTTCCGACTCAATATCCAAGACTTGAAAGACCATGCGATAAAATCCGAACCTTATGTATTTGATGATAAAGGCCGTATTGTTGGGCGAGTGATGGTGGATGCAAGAGCAATGACCCTTACGGACATTCACCTTGAGTGGGCCGCTCGAGATAACTGGAAAAAAACACATCAGTACGCGCTGGCTTACTGCATAGGGCGCCAGCTCGGATTGTTGATCAATGCTCAAATTGAAGCACGATCCAGTGTGTTAGCTCCGGATTGAGCCATCCAATTTCAAGAATATTAATGTAAAGAATGTGTGGGCAAAAGTCGTTTAGTGAGTCAGTTTTTGCAGAACTGAGTTTCAAAATTGGAAGCAGGGCATTAGTACGCTGTGGCCTTTAACTCCTGATATGCCCACCAACCCCTTTGCTCGCCTTATTGATTGCGTTCAGCAAGTTTCAACTTGGTCCGTACTTTTCCGATCTAGACTCTTTACTGTTTGTAACCTGTTGTTTTTCATTAATAAATGGATGTTTTAATAATGTTCAGGGGCGTTGTTCCGAACCTCGGTAGCATTTTCCAATTTTATAATGCAAACGCGGTAATCTTAATGGTATGTTTTTATTTAAAAAAATGGGAGAATTACGTAATTGAGATAGTGGATCCTGTGGTTCTTAGGGCAGCACTTCATTAATGTTATTTAATAACGAAAGAGATGAAATGTTTAACTGCTAAAGTTTTTTGGAGATTTAAACTCTCAGCATGTTCTAAAGAATTAAATCTTTGGATCGTTTTAATGAGTACCATAAGTTAGTAACTTCAGATAAAGTAAATAAAGCTAATGAATTATGGTTGAGTTCAAAATCTGATTTGTTTGAGGGCATAAGCCTTGAGGCAAATGTAAAGATTATGAAATTCGTCAAATTTGATACAGATACTGTAACCGAAGATTATGAAGGTATAATGTTTGTACCCTGTTAATGGATGCAGTGCTATTTAATGACAAGGTCAGACTTAGCGTCCATTTCATGCTTTCAAACGGCGAAGCACTCATATCAAATATACAACTAAAATTTACATAACAATGAAAGTCAGCGAAATTAGAACCGTCTGTTTTAAGCCGCAGCTTTGAGTGTTATGTTTTTTGAGGAACTATGAAAAACCTTATTTTCTTATTTATATTTTATACAGGAGTAGTAATGGCTACGGAATATCCAGATTCCTTTGAAAAAGTATCAGATAGGCTTCAGACTGTTGGTTTTGAAAGCTTAACTGAAAAAGAAAAAGCAATATACTCCATCTGGTGGCTGGAAGCAGAAGTGAATAACGGTGGTTTTCACCAGTACTTTTACAATTCCGCAGGCGATGATGCAGCTATAGCACTTAAATCGCTAAAAGATATAGGCGCAATCAAAACTGCATCAATACTTCAACGAGCTATAGACGTTTGTTTCGATGGAAGGCTTCCCAAAACTCGTTTGGAGCGGCAAGCCCTTTTAGAAGTAGATGAAGACTCAAAAATGGATAAGCTCGATGAACTAGATTCAGAGTTTTATAAGTACTCAGAAAACTTCTATAAAATGTTAGATGGTTATACCGAGAAATAAAATAAGCAGAATGAATGGACGTTACTAATACTATGTGTCTCAATCGCAGCGGTTTGCTTACGAGCTTATTTGTCAGGTTTTAATACGGGTCTTACTGGCCTTCTTAAAAAAGTTGAGTTGGAAAAGAAGTAGCGTCAAAATGACAAACATATCAATCAGATTGACGCTTGTCAGTGAAAATTAGTAAAGCATTATGCATAAGGAGAATGTTGCTGCTAATCACTCGCTAGATTAAGTTTTATGCCTAAAAAATAATATGGGAGATGTTTTGATGGAAATAGATTTGTTTAAAAATAAGCTATTTAGCGGAGTATTAACGGTAATCGCTGTGCTTTTAGTATCGGCATACTTTGTAAAACTTGAAATTGATGACTATTTTGCCAATAAAGTTGAAGGAATAGCTATTGATAAGTGTGGTGGCAAAGAAAACGTTAAGAAGGTTACTTCTGATGGATTTGAATGTAAGTGACCCTACTTAACAAGCGGAGGCTTCGAGATAGTTCACTCGGGAACTCGCTAACAACCATGCAACCGCGTATAGAACATTAAATAACCAGGAGTTATTGTGCATAAAATTAGTTCGCTTTTACTTATTTTGATTCTTTCAGGTTGTAATAGTATCCCTGAGAAGCGTGTCGTTTCATCACTGATTGAGCCCGTTGAAAGCCAAGTCAGTGTCGAATTAACTGATGAACTGCAACGAGAACACCATCGTGGAACTTTTAATGGATTGGTACTTATTTCAAAAGGCGAGACCGCTTTTTATAAAAGTGCTTATGGTTACGCTAATAGACTTTCTGCAATCATGATCTTGGAATTGTTCTGTTGCTAAATGCTTATGGTAGCAAGTATGAAGCTGCGACACATCATGCATTAAGTAGGAATCATATATTGCCTGTTCTGCTTAAGAGCCAAGCTCAGCTACCCACCAAGTCAACTCAGTCGACTGCTAACGCGTCAGCTGAATAAAGCGATGAATCATTCTGCATCAATTTTAAGTTTGGCAATAACTGCTTTGATACTTTTTACAATAGGCTATATGTATCTTGGTACTACTACACATTTTGAAAAGTATGAATTGATAAAGGGGGATTATTTATCGAGTAAAGAAAATAGCCACTTTTATGTATGTGATGATTCGGTAAGTTGGTCAGGGGCTTATAGCATTGCGAATAGTTTATCCAAACAAAAATTAATGGAGAAATATTCAGCATTAACACATGGTGAGACAAAGCCAATATACTACGAACTAAAGGGCAAGTTAGACTACGCAAAGCCTTCTGGTTATTCGGAAATTAGTTTTCCGAGCATAATTGTTGTGGAAAGTGTACAAGTAGCACTAGATTTAGAAAATGAATTATGTCCGTATCCTGAATCTTTGGTGAATATGGGCTATTAACGCCAAGCGTTAGGGCGTTTTACCAAAGGCTGACGAGTGACGAATATTCTCTATAAGATTTTCGTTATGTCACGTTATATGCTGGCAACAGCATCTAGTGTAAGTGATCGGTGCTTTTCTTGTTCTTTAATTCTGCAGTTTTTAAGAATGGGCGCTAAGAAAAATCGATCAATTTTACCGGTTATAACAACACGCTCATTTTTTTTGATATTCATTAAAGTACTTAATTGTTTTTCGTGAAAATAGGCAATAGCCGTATCAATTTGCAGGTTCGACTCAAGAGGAGCGATGCTCACGTAAATTTTTCCATCTTGTATGTCGCCAATGGAAATGACTTTGACTTCCCAAGTCACTTTTTGATTAATATGATTTTCCTCTACTTGCTTTTTTTGAAGCTCTGTTAGTTCTTTGTTATTCCATAAGTCCAAAAGCAGCTGCAAATCGTCCAATATGATCTGATCGACATCCAATTCGTTTAGCGGCTGTTCATAAGAATCAAATGCTTCGATCGGCTCAAATTCGACGGTAGGTGTTTGCGTTGAACTTTCTATTTCTTTCAGCTCTTCTTGTTGCTGCCGGTATTTTCTGGCCAACTTTAAGAGCTTTTTTCTTAACGTAAACGCTTCTTTTTCGAAATCTAAAAGTCGTCGGTTACGTGGTTTAATAAGCAGCCAATAGAGCATTAAGCCAGTCAATAATGAACTGAGTAATGCCGCTGTTAATATACTCATTAGTGGATACAGAGTAATCAATTGATTCATCATAAGGTTCCCGTACTGCAAATCGGGCAGATTTCAGAATGCATTAATATGAACGATTCGATATCAATCTTAACTGGAATGAGGGCCGGAAAATTGGTAGGAGTTATCAATTTTCCGATTTTTTTCAATTATAATTAGCTTAGTGGCTCTCTATTTTTGTAACCTATTGAAATGTAAGAACTATAAAAAATATCGCGTCAGTGCTATTTTAAGTGTTTGGACCAGTTTTCTCTTGGGTTTCACGAATAAACGTATAAAAAACGCTAAAATTGCCCCTAATCACTCAAACAGTTAAAGGAAACCTACGTTTGTCCGGTGCTTAGGGTTAGCAAGTCGAATCAGGATAATTCCGTACTGCGGTAGGTTGGTACGGCTTTTTTTCCGAAGGCTTTTCTTCCCAATTTGAAACCATTTTTAATTCCTAAGATTTGGATAGACGTAATGAAACCGGCGATCATGGCGCCCGCAACGCCGCATGAAATAATATCTTGTCCTGTCAGCCATAACCCTGGAATTCGCGTTTTAGGCGTTAACCAGTTTTGTTCAAAGCGTTTGGTATCATGTTCAATGCCGTATATTTCACCGTGGTTGTAAAAGCAAAAAAACTCAGTTGATAAGGGTGTTGAAACTTCGTAGTAGTCAATTTCATCACGTAAATGAGGTAACTTATTAAAAAGGACCTCAAGCATTTTATTGGCGAAATCATCACTGAGCTTCTCGTAATCTTCTCCACGCTTGCCCCATGTTGTGTTCTTCCAGGGTTGGAATGCGTTGTAATTGGCGGGTGCGACTATTTCTACGGTAGCTCGCCCAGGATAACGTTCGTTAAATGTTGGATCTTTTGCTGAAGGAAAAGAAATATAAACGACGGGTAGCGGTGAAGTTGGATCGTTTAAAAACGTTTCGATATTTTTATCGTGTTCTTGATCTAAATAAATCCAGTAATTCGTTTTTGGCAAGTTTAATGTTTTCGCATCTTTTTTCAAACCAATAAAGAGGCCTATATTGGCATAAGACGGTTTAACGGATTCAATATCATGGTGATACCCGTATTGTTGAACCGTTTCTTCTGGAATGAGTTTTGTGAACGTGTTCATTACTCCGGCACTACTGATCACAATTGGCGAACGAATTTCTGTACCGTCGGCCATTAGAGCGCCTACCGCTTGATCATTTTCGATAAGAATTTTTATAACTTCTGCATAGGTAAATACTTCGCCCCCGGTTGATTGAATTTGGGGTATGATGGTTTCTGCAATTTTCGAAGCACCTCCGATGGGATAATAACCGCCATTTAAATAGTGCCTTGCAATTAAGCAATGAATCAAAAAACTGCTTTGCTTCGGAGGAACGCCACAATCTCCCCATTGACCAGTTAAAACGGCAATGAGCTTTTCATCTTTAGTAAGCGTACGAAGCACATCGTAAGTGGGTTGGTTAAAATAGCTCGGCATTCGCCATTTTATAAGCGGTGCTAATAACTTTTGTAAAAATGGATTCAGTACCTTAGAAAAAGTAAACAATCTCATGGATTTATTCACTTTCTTCACCATACTTAAGTAAGTCGTTAGCGCTTCTTTTTCATTAGGAAATTGACGAGCAAGTTCTTCGATAAACGCTTCTTTTCCCGCAACAAAGTTAAAGGATTCCTCTCCAAGAAAAATACGGTCGTAATTGTCGTCCATTGGTGCCCATTTTAGATTATGGTTACTAACGAAGTCGAAGAGTCGTTTTGTAACGGTGGGGTAACCTACATCACCAATATAGTGCACGCCCACATCCCACTCATAACCTTCTCGTGAATAAGCGTGTGTGAACCCACCTGCCGTGTAGTGTTGTTCGAGCACCAATACTTTTTTTCCCATGGCCGCTAACGACGCAGCGCTGGTGAGCCCTCCAATGCCTGAGCCAATTACGATAGCGTCATAAGGACCTTTTAATCGACTCGCTCGATAACGAGTACCAATGCGAATGGTGCTGGGTTTTTTCGAACGCTTGCTAGAGGGTGAAGCTGAGAATTGCTCTTCAGGCTTTTGTACAGTACTGATTGAAGTCACAGGTCGATGCATCCTTTATTATAGCGTTATTAAATGCAAAATAGGCAAACTCAATTGCTTGTGGTTAGTTGCGTTGCTTTATGAGAATTCGTTCATGTTCATTGGTCAATATATCGCTAGTATTTAACACTTGCAAATGAATGCTTGATGCAAAGCATCGATTGAGTTGAGAATCAGAGTGAAGTAAGTGATATTGTAATGTCGTTACTGCGGCTTGCATTGTATTAATTAAATGGCTTGATAAGAACGGTAAACGCTCCCTGTTGAGCGTTTTTGGCTGTTCTTTCATGGATAATTTAAACGTCGCTAGTTAATTTCTACCCCTTCAATCGCTTCCCATCGACCATTCTTGTACCAGTAGTTTTGACCATTACCGTGAGCCAAAACGAACTTTCCGGAACTTCCATAATGGTACTCGATCGTTGTTCCTTTAGGTTGAGTTTCTAGCATGTGAATTAAGCGATCCTGGGTTTGTAGCATGAGTTCTCGGTAGTCATTCATAGGCAATTACCTTTTGTTTTATTTATTTTTATTTTAATACGTTTGTGAAAGCCTGATCGAGAAACCAAATGAGATATTTTTATGGAAAAGTTATATCGCGATGCATATTTGACGATTTTATCGTTTTATACTTTCAAACAAAAGAGTAAATGCGGATGTCAAGTAATGACTAAAACTTAACGTTAATGCCTATCAAAAGGTCAACGCCTTGTTCCGGAATGCCGTTTTCGGCATTGAATATTCCAGGAACATGATTTTCTTCATCCAGTAAGTTTCTTATGCTTCCGGTAATGTTTAACGATTGAGATACTGACCAGTCAAGATTGAAGTCGACTCTGTGGTAGTTGTCGAGCTTTTCTGGGCTGTTTACCGTACTGGTAATCGGTCCTTCTTTAAAATCGATAAGAAATCGATTACTCAAATAGAGGTCGATCGCTTTATTATCAAAGTGATAGCCAACGTTAAGATTTGCGATATATTTTGGAAAGGCGACATAGTCTACTTCTCCATTTGTGTCTGTGGCTTTGCTATTCACATAGGACGCGTTCAAATCCCACCTCCATTGATGGGAATGTCCGCGACAGGTGATTTCTAATCCTTTTGATTCGTTTGAACCAACGTTTGCAAACTCGACGGTGAAGTTCGGGTCGGATATCGGTACGATGGTTATGCCGTTTGTCCATTCGCTTTTAAAAAGCGTGACGTTCAGTTTCCAATTGTCTTTTTGGGTGATATAGACCATTTCTATGGTTTCGATTTCTTCAGGCTTTAAATTAGGATTTCCTCTTACAATATTGGTGCTGTACATTTCATTTGCGACAGGAGCACGAAACGCTTCGCCATATAAAAGCTTTAATGCCGAGTCGGTTTTTAAACGATAAATAAATCCTAGCCTTGGACTTGTTTGACTGCCAAAGTCTGAGTAGTCATCGAGTCGGCCACCGTATACCACTGAAAAATCATTTGAGAAAAATTGAGACTTTGCCTCTACTGTTAAGCTTTTTACCGTTCGCTTAGCAACAAGAGAACCGTCGGTTTCAAGCAGTAAATTTCCATCTGCGTCGAGAAATAAAAGTCGGTCTTTGGTAATATTTTGATCTTTGTAGCTTAAACCAGTGGCCCATTGCGTGTTTGATCCTTCTTTTAACGGATTTTTTAAGACGATATCAATACCCGATAGCTCTTCTTCAAAGTCACTGAGAAGTTGCGTGTTTATTCCAGGAATATTGGATAGGTCGGTTAGCGGTTGGCTTTCGGCTTGCCACGAATACGCTTTAGAAGTTAGGCTCATTTGATTATCGAATTCCCATTCTATGGCCAGTTTATACATTAAAAAATCGTCTTTTCGGCCAGAATAGTCTCTGTCTAACGATAAACTCGCACCCCCTATGCTTTGTCCTGACCCCGGTGACTCTTGTGAGTCGTGTGCACGAGAGTAGAGGCCGAAGTGGGTTTTAATGTGATCCGTAAAATGATAATTAAACTTGATAAAGGCGGTGTGGGCATCGTAAGCATCTGCGCGAGTGCCGGTTTCTTCGGTTGTTGTAAATGGATCGGTATAACGATAAGCAAGGTTTTGTTCGTTTTGCTCCGCAATACTGAATGAAGCATCCATATCGGCATCACTATTGACGTTATGGGCGACGTTAAAATAAATGTTTCGATACCCTTCAACGGACGCTTGTCCGCCAGCTTCCATGATATTCCTATCGGATTCAAATGTGTTAAGAGACAGAACACCATGAAATGCGTCGCTACCATACAGTGCGGATCCTGGGCCACGGATCATTTCAATTCTATTTAAAGACGTAGGAATAATGCTGCGAATATCGTAGAGCGCGGTTCCATTGTTAAAATGATTGAGAGGTACACCATCCAAAACCGTTGCAATACCTCTTACCGAAGTGGAAGACGTGTAACCTCGAATGGCAATTGCCGATCCGCCATAGAGGGTTGGGTAAGTCATGGTTGAAGGTAAATGATTTAACACATCGCTTATTGTGCGAACGTCATAATCTCGCCATTGCTTTTGAGTGATGGACTCCACCGTTGATGCAACGGTTAATTCATTTTCTGCAAATTGCGAAGCGACCGTCACTTTTATTTTTAAAAGCTCTTCAAGTGACATTGAGAATAAGTCACCTTCTGGCGAACTCGAATTGCCATGGGTGGGTGTGGATATGAATGTTAAGCATGAAAAGAATATCACACCCAATAAACTAGTGGGTGGATGGTTGGAGCAAAACATAGCAGACCTGGTTACTTTTATTTGTTTGACTCATTTAAAGTAGTCTTGAAATAAGAAATAGTAAAGGTTTGATGGTTTGTCGAGTGGTGTCACTGCAAGAGTTCTAGGGGGCTAGAAGCGGCTTAATTGCACGCATTTTAGCTTTGAAATACATCACTTTTTAACATCTCAAATTAGAAAGGTAATACGTTGAAGATTGATAAGTGTCAGCGCTTTCGTATTGAAGTTGGTTGAGTGATATTGTTATCAGTTTGTGTTGTAACAATGGGTAAACTAGGAGAGTCGCTTTGTTAAGGATGGCTATGGCCATTTGTTTTGAATTAATTGATTTGGATTTAAGAGCCTAACGGAATATACCTTCACTTTCCAAACTATGGAAAGTGAAGGCAACAAATGAAGATGACTAACGTGGGTCGAAGCCACCGCTAAAGACGTCTACATAAACAGATTTAGTCACAGACCCAGCTGGACCTGTACACGTAATTTTGAACACTTGTGGTCTGAATATTTGACGCGTTGGCAGGCGGTCACTGCTGAGTGGAATTGCCGCACCTGTTTCGTCCTTGCAAGACGTTGCATTTTTCGAAACGTATTGACGAATGGCCTTTCCGCCTTGTGGTACTGTATCGAGTGTTACGGTAAAGGTTAACGTTGGTGGCGCATTCACTTCTACCCAAATGGATCGAATAGTTGAACCTCCAATGCCAGAACAGGTGACTTTGAAAAACTGCGATTTATATATTCGATTCGTAATCCAATGACTGCTCGATAAGGGAATACTGGCTCCATTTTCGTCACGGCAAGAGGTTGCGTATTTTGTACTGTATTGACGAACCGCTCGGCTACCATAAGCGACTTTCACTGGGTTAATGGAAAAGTTTACGATTGGTTTTGGGATGACTTCAACTCTAATAGAGCGAGTGACCGAGCCTCCCGCTCCGCTACAGGTAATCGTAAAGGTTTTCGATTGATATAAAGGTACTGTTAACCCGTTGCTTTGACTCAAAGGTATGCTTACGTTTGATTCATCGGTACACATCGTTGCATGTTGAGACTCATAAAAGCGGGCCACTCGAGTACCTGCCGCCACTTTTGTAGGTGTCATTTTAAAGCTAAGCGTTGGAGCGGGTGTTTCACAATCCGACTCGCATATATTATAGTCGGGATACGGATCCGAAACGGTAGGGTTGTAAGGGTAAGATGCGGGAACCAGATCTCGAAAGCCCAGTCGCTCTGGATCATCTACACCAGGAGACAATGGCCCTTTGAATAGTTTACTAAAGAATGCAACTCGATCATCCGTCCAAGGATAAAAGCCATAAGCACTCGCGTAAGACTTTCCATCATTTAAATAGTTTTCTCCAAGTGAGTTTGGAAGCGGCGGAGAATAAGGCATCCACTGGTGATTACCATCGATGTTCGCAAAGGCATCAATAACGACATTATTAAAAGGGACATTAGCCGTGTTGTTCGGTTGATTATAAATGTAATTTCTTAACGTTTTTAATCCTTGCGCATCCAGCAATGCTAGCTTTGAAAGCACAATGGCGTTATGAACCACGGCATAACGTTCAGGATCAAAAGTATCACCCGAGAGTTGCATATCGGCTTTAACACGCGCAGCCATATCATCAAACATCAGTAAATGTTTTTTGGGCTCGAATGTTTCTGCTTTGGTAAAAACTTGATTTAACGTTTGGTCATTGACTTCCATTGTGGTTACCGCGATAAAGTCCTGATATTTTTGCGGAAGCAAACCTATCACTTTGTCTGTGATTTTTTCTTCCAATTTTCCTTTTATTTCTTCAACTTTTCGCTCTTTAAGTTCTTTGAGTTTTTCAACAGCGGTATCGACACCTGCGGGTAATTCGGCATGGTGAAGAATGGTTAATACATTGCCTAAATGCCGATAAACCGTTTGTATTGCGTTTCTAAAGTCGCAACCAGTGACCGTATTGCTTAAGCCAATTAATGACAACTGATAGCAATCGAACCACGTTTGAATCGGCTCGATGGATGAAGCATTTGGGTCCATTGTGTTGATCATCATTTGGCTTGTTGCTTTTACATACTCACGTAATGCTAAGTCAACATCACTTCGCCAACCGCGGAGCAGCGATTGAATCGGAGAGACATCTCCACTGGCCATTTGGCCCAGGTCGATGATGGCATTTTCCATCGCTCGCACAGAGTCAAGCGTATTTAACGACTCTTCTCTTAGTGCGGCTACATGGTCAATGAACTCGTATTTTTCATCGACAATTTCATCTTCTAAATCTTGAATGTACTTTAAGGTGTTTTTTAGTATGGAGTCGGTTACTTTATTAGCGGTAGCACAGAAGAAACCATTGCCATCAGCGTAGTGAATTTCCTCCCAACTATTGGTCCATTGAACGTAGGTGACTTCTTGATCAACTGGTATACTCGGCGCCATTGATTCCAGCTTTTCCGCAAGTTGCCACATTTTTATTGTTGCATCACATGCAGATTGATCGGTATTTGCATCACAATTAAACTGCTGTCTTAGGTTAATAGCGTAGTTACGATAATATTGCGCTACTTCTAAATATTTCGCACGATTACCGGTTATTTCCCAATAACGTTTAGGCTGGGGGGGAGGTGAATTGAATGAGCCGAAAATACCACCCAGTATTGGATCAATGTCTAAAATAAATTCAACAATGCTTTCTGGCGTAGGTATATTAAGCGCCTCAAGAATACCGAGAGGGTCGTGAACATCACCCAATATATTGCAAGACAAGTTCCGTAAGCGAGAGTCCAACTCAAGCACTTTTTCATCCAACTCTTGTTTTTTATTGATTAATTTGGCTTCCGACTCACGAACCGCATTGGCTGCATTCGTTACCCGTGTGAAGCCCATGTTTTCATATTTTCTTACGAGATCGTACAAATGATTGGTGAACTGTTGAATATTTTCGGTGATTTCTTCATTTGCAAAATCAATCACTTGATTTGCTGCGTTAACTAAAATACTCGCTTCTTCGGGTGACAGCTCAATATTATAATATTCCGCAACAATGATGGCGGCAATAACATCGATTTCGTGCCAGAGGCCATCTTCTGCGAGGCTATCAATGGCCTTTCGGTACTCATGATAGGCGACTAAATGTGCACCCTCGGGGCTTTTTCGATACTGCTCTTGCGCCGTTTCGTTATAGATTAAATAGTCTCGAATGAATTCTGCGTAGTCATCGTCGTTGTTAATGAGCGCGGGGCCATTAAACGGAGGCTTAAATTTATCGATATAGCTCTCGAGCATAAAGTGACGCTGCTCAACGAGTGAGTCATCCATCAAACTGAACACATCTCCAGCGTATTGATTAACGTAAGTGTGCGCAAAAACATCCGCCGCCGCGTGAGCTAAGTAGCCGGCGGCAAAAGCTTTACCACTGTCGTTGGCATTACCGCTTTCGACAATATGTCGAAGCCAATCGTTGGTTTGCCAGGCGCCATCAATTCCAGGGTGAACATACATTTGACCAATAATCACATCCGGTACCGCATCGGGGCCAATGTTGCCCATTAAATAATCGGATTGATTTTGGAGAATAGCATCGACTAGTGCGGGGTTAACCGCTATGGTTTCCCAGCGACCGTTGATGTAAAGCGAAATTTTCCCATCGTCTTTTATATCATCGATGACTTGTTGGCCAATCCAAGCATGGGTTCCCACTTTGAATCCGTGGGACTCAAAGGAAACCAAGAGCAGTAAGCCGAATAAAAAATAGAGTTTGTTTCTCATAGTACGTGAACTTCCTAACATCAATTTGAAGTATTAAGGTTTAGTAAGAATGTCTAACTTGAGGTATCTGATAGTCGTAAATCTTTAAAGGTGGAACATTGCCTTTAAAGCCGGCGAGATAATAATGAACTGGGCGCTATCGGGCTTTTAAAATTTCGACAGATGACTTCAATTTTTGGTATTTCTTGCGAGAATTGGCCAAATACCGGGGTTTCAGGCAATAACTTTATTCATTTACTTCGCGGAATAGATGGGGCCATGGCAATGCCTATTGATGGAGGTTGGTTGTTTTCTATTCAGGTGAAAAAATAAAAGTGCAGTACTTTACTTGAATTGGTTCAATTCTAGCTTATCTTTTAAAACTAAAGATCGTATTAAAACTTAACAGCACTTACTTCGTTTGTACTTTAAGTGGTGGTTGAATCTCTCAATACTTTCGTTGGAGTTAGAATGTATCAAAAAGTAATATTACTAACCTTAATGGTTATATCTTTTAAAGTAGGTGCTTGTTCGTTTGGAGGGGCAGATGTTTTTAATCCTACTTTAAAGCGATGGGAGCAACATCCTGGTCCCAAGCAGAAGGATAGAAATGCTGAAGGTGATTATTGGGAGAAGGTACCGATGCCCATAGTCAATGTAACAAATATTACTCGTGGCTCTAAATCGCCTGGTAGTTCTTGTTCAGATGCTGGTGTAATTAATCTAGAAATTTCGCTACCCGCTTCTTCAACCTATAAAATTGACGAGTTTGCACTGTATTTTCGGGTGATTAGCGGAAAATTACCCGATGAAATCTTTCCAGATATCCCATTGGTCGGTCCTATTAAGGATGGAAAAATGACGCTTCTACTCGCATGGCTGGATGGACATCCGAAATATCAGTTCCCACTTGACCTTCAGGTCGAAGCGTTTTTTGTTACAAACGCTTTAAACATTGGGCCATCAGCAATATTTAATATTAAATCGGGTGTTGGAAAGGCTAGCAGGTAGGCTAAAGGTTACACAAAAAAGGTCTGCGGAGTATTAGCCGTTGAGTTAGGTATTAGAAGCAATATGAAATTACTCTACTTATCAATTTTATTAGTTGTTAGTAGCTACGCATACTCTTGTAGCTGCGTGGAATTAAACGAACAACAGGAGTACAAAAACACTAAAGCTGTATTTGTCGCTAAGTTAACATCTGCAAGCGTTGTTACACCGAAAGACGAATACGAACTACCGTATATTGAAGCAAACTTTAAACGCTTAGAAACGCTCAAAGGGACTGTTCAAGAAAATATTGTATTGCAGACTGGGTTTGGTGGTGGTGATTGAGGTGTTTCAATGACAGTATCTAAAAAATATTTAATTTTTCTTCATGAAAGTCAGCGAATAGGAATTTGTGGCGGTTCTCGTGAGTTAATATCTTATTATGAGAATGAAATAAAAGATCGCATTAAATCATATGAAAAACTTATTAATAATTAAGATGGAAAGAAAAATAACCATTAGGTCGTTCTAATTTTCATAACTCATAAGCTACGACGTTTAATTTTTTTTAACCAACTTGGTTTAGTACTGCACTTCAAAGTTGTGTTCGAGCTGTAATTATTGGATTTGAGTTATGGGTGTCCCGGAAAGATTAACATTGGGAAGACCAATTTTAGCGGCTCAAAGGGTAGAAACTTGGTGATCTGTTTGGGGCATTCGTCAATTTGAGTTTATTTGGGGGGTATAGCGTGACCGCCTGGCGTGAATAACGGCGGTTGCCAAAGGAGCAAGATTTACCAGAACGGGTTGAAGAAATCCGCAATGCAGCGGATGAAGCAGACTGGTGTAAGTTTAATCAGCTAACGGGAGGTTTTTTCTGTAAACGAAATGAGCAGGTATTTCGGCCTTACTATAGCGTTTGCTTTGATTTATCTGCGGACGAGATATAGGGGTCTAAAAATGGAGGGACAATTATTGAGCGGTTGATTGGGTTAAAATTTGGTGCTCAAAATATAGTCACGCAATTGCACCAATGGTAGTTGAAAAAATTGAAAATCGAATGTTTAATAACCTTGGAGTTGTAAATATCTATACCTCAACTGGATTGATTGAAACTGGTAATTCTATTATTCTTATCATTGAATATTGTATTAATGGAGCAGAAGGCTTGTAAATGTCTGAAACTCAAAAGAAATATAATTTGCTTGCCAGCTCATTTTCGATGGGAGTGTTTGACGAACTCAGGCAGTCAGGACGCTCGAGTATTTTATCAAGTGTTATCAAAGATGCAGAGCTTGGTCATGATTATTTGCAGCGAGCTACACTCAAAGAGTTTTTTGAGGATGCATTTGACGGTTTGAATAAGTACTACCGAAACGAATATGTTTATAAAAACTTCTTAATAAATAAAGTTTTGCTTGGAAGGCATTCTTTAAACACATCAGCAATGCTAACTGAATTACGAGTAGGTACTTCAAAAGCTGATGTAATGTTTATAAATGGGTCATCGCACATATATGAAATTAAAACTGAGTATGACTCTCTCATTAAAATTGAAAAGCAAATTAAAGACTATGTGAAGCTATCTGAATTTGTTAGTGTTTTTACTTCTGAAACGTTAGTTGAAAAAGTTATTGAAATCATCCCTGAAAATATTGGAGTACTTGCTCTGACAAGGCGAGGTTCAATAAGAGTTTATAATGAAGCAAAATCCAATTTTGAGAATGTGGATAAAGAATATATATTTGATACTCTACGAAAGGAAGAGTACCTAACAGTATTAGAAAAACACTACGGTGGCCGGCCTTCATTTCCGAGTGCGCTACTGAGAAGAGAGTGTAAAAAACTTTTTGTTCAAATACCTAAGAATATCTTGCACAAAGAATTTCTCGCCATATTGAAAGGTAGAGCAGCTGAATATAAAACCAAGATTAGCTCTGCGCCATACTCTCTTAAGTCGGTGGCTTTGTCAGGTAAGTATTTTGAAGATGATGGATTGCTATCAAAAAAATTGATGAACTTTATGTAAATAGGACTTTGCTATGTACTTTCCATACTTTCGCGGAAAGCAAAACGAATTGATTTTGCTGAGAGATAATGCAAACACTTTCTCTGGTTCTAGATTTGTTCCGATTATAGAGCCGGTTAAAAAACATGGAAGTAGTATTTTGAAAGCAATTGACTCTTTAATCGAATATAAAGCTGATTTTATTTTTATTGTTAATCCAGTTCACGGAGAGTTTAAGAATAATCATGATGAGGTTCTCACCCAAGAACTTCATGATAGATTGTCATCTAAACATTTTGTGTTGGGGATAGTCTTGACAGAAGAGACGCAGCTGGAAGATGTTCAAAAGATACTCGATGCACATCCTGAAGGGCGTTTATCTTTAATTCATTATGGATTTAAGAAAGCAAAATCCTTAAAAAGGATGCTGAAAAATAGAAATGTAGGACAGCATATCTTCATTGAAGGAGTTAATTCAGAGTTATACCTTCGACAATTTCATGACGCAGAATTTCGAGTATTGATTAGAGATGGTTTTGAGAAAAAAGTAAATCGAGAATATCACACGCGAGACTTTTTTTCAGACTTGCATTTGACATATAAATGGAATAATTATCAAGGATTTGGCGACTTTACAATTACAGGAGATGATTACTCTGAAACAGGTGGTCCTGCTTACACCGTAGCAATTCACATTACTGATCTAGAAAGCTCTAATGATGAAGATGATGAGTTAGATGAAGGTTATATTATGATGATTAATCATTATAAATCCGACTCGAACTCTACACCAATCGACCCTGGTGGGAAGTTTCTTGAGGCTGTTAGTAAGTTGGTTTCAGATATTGACAATCAAAAATTAGCTTTTACAACAAATGCTTGCTGGCAATTTAAGGAACTTTATGACAAACGGCATTTTCCAGGATTAGGTGTAGTAAAGCGCTTGTCTATGCAACATCATATAGAACTAATGGCTTATTATGTAATGGAATTGGATGGCGAGTAATGCAATGTTGTGGGAATTGTTTTAATGATGAGCAACTAGCTGAAGGTATTCGATTTCAATCGAAAAAAAAAGCTTCATGTTATTACTGTGGCGCTAATAACGTAGATGTAATCGAATCTAAATCACTCTGGCTTTTTGATAAGTTCAACCCCTTAGCTGACTTTTATCAAGTTTGCGCTGAAAATGAGCAAGGAGAAAATTTAGCTTACTTATTGAGAAATGATTGGGGACTATTTAAAGAGCTCAATGAAAATACAGCTGTGCTCTTATTGAGTACTATATTAGAAAAGTCAGATTTAAAGGATACTCTTTATAAACCTAAAAAAATTGATGAAAGAAGAGTTAGGCTATGGGAGGTGCTTGCAGACGAGTTAATGCATGACAATCGCTTTTTCCCTAAAACTTTTACTGAACTCAATGGGAAGCAAGAGGAGCTAAGGAGTATAATCGAGCGACTTCAAAAAAAGTTAAGTGAGGTTTTCCCAGATAATTCATTCCATAGAGCTAGAAAAAATAATGGCATCGAAAAGCACGAAGCTAAAAATATGAAAGCTCCACCTCCAAATATTGCTTCGGGAGGTCGCGCGAATCCTTTTGGTATTTCCTATCTATATGTCGCTTCAACTGAAGCAACGGCTATTGCGGAGCTAAGGCCGCATGTTGGAGAAACAATCACAACAGCAAAACTGATACCTAATAATAATAAAGATTTGATATTAATTGATTTAAGAAGTCCTGCAGAAACTATATCTCCCTTTGACTATCCTGAGATTGATGAAAAGTTATTTGCTGACATCGCACTACTTAAAAGGTTTAGTGAAGATTTGAGTAAGCCAGTTCAGGAGTACGAAGCTCAATTGAAGTACCTGCCATCACAATTTTTGTGTGAATATATAAAGTCACTCGGGTTTGATGGTGTTATTTATAACAGTGGTGTAAGTGATGGAGCAAATCTAGCTATATTTAAACAAGACCTACTAAGAGTTGAATCATTGTCACTGCACGAAGTAGAGAGTGTTGATATCAAAGCGAAAGCCTCCGAAATACAAGAGTAAACTGAGCTTACCGTGGACTTACTGAATTTCAGGCATAAAAAAAGCTAGCGGTTACTAACGCGCTAGCTTTTGCAAATACTGGTAGCAAGGGGCAGATTTGAACTGCCGACCCCATCATTATGAGTGATGTGCTCTAACCAACTGAGCTACCTTGCCATTTTGGAGTTAACCCGAGAAGCCGCTCGACTTGCGTCAGGAGGCGCGTATTTTGCTGATTTAAGGCGCGTCTGTCAAGGGTTGATGGGGTTCTTTTTCGCTCTGTTCGGCTTGCTGTAACAATATGGGTTAGCCTTCGTCTAGATCGTTGTCCAAAAACCGAATGAAAGGCAATTATGAAAGCTAACCTATTGATATTTATACTGATATTTTTCACATCGATGCTTGTGGCTGAGCAGCGCAGTTCCATTGCCGATTCGCCGGATCAAATTCATCCGCTGTTTACTGGGCATACTCTGCCGAATACCGCCGTTTGGACTTCCGCTGGTAAGCCTGTTTCTTTAAAAAAATTGGCGTCTCAAAAACCGTTAATCTTAGTGTTTTACCGAGGAGGTTGGTGCCCTTACTGCAATCATCAACTAAACAAACTCAAAGAAGTTGAATTTAAATTGGCTAAATTGGGGTATCAGCTGGTTGCTGTCAGCCCTGAGCTGCCGGACACTATTGCGAAAATCGAAAAAGAACGCGACCTCGGCTACACCTTATTGTCGGACTTCCGATTAGAAGCTGCGCGCGCTTTCGGGATCGCATTTCGTGTAGAAGAACGCTATACCCAACTGGTGAAGGAAAAAACGGGGGCGACTTTACCGACTTTACAAGGGGAAACATTATCGATATTGCCCGTACCTTCGGTATTTGTTGTAGATAAAGAAGGTGTCATTCAATTTTCTTATGTGAACCCAAACTACAAAGTTCGACTGCATCCAGAGCTATTAGTGAAAGCTGCAGAAGTTGCTCTGCAATAGCGGTAACGTTGATTAAAGTATTGGTGAAAGAAGAAATGATTGCGTTTAGCGTGTTAATCTTCCGAACTTGATCTATGGTTATGAATCACTCTTAAATAAGGAGATGGAAATGGCTTGTTATAACTCAATTGTGATACCGGCACCGGTTGAAAAAGTTTGGCAAACGCTGCGTAATTTTCATGATTTTTCTTGGTGTCCACAGGTGGTGGAGTCGGTTGAAAAAGTAGGGACTAAGGATGCCGAAACGGTAGGTGCTCAAAGAATTTTAAACGGTGTGTTTCATGAAACCCTACTTGCCTTAGACGATGTAAATAAAGTGTTGAAATACAGTATTGATGATGGACCTGATGCGGTATCGAAAGACAATGTGGTGGGTTATGTGGGTGAAATAGAGCTGCATCCATCCACTTTGGATCAAAGCACTTTAGTCATTTGGAAATCGTCTTGGCAAAGCGGAGGTGAAGGCGCAAAAGCGTTTTGCGATCCGATATACGCTGCTTTGCTACAGTCTCTTAAAGCCTACTTTGAAGGCTGAGGCTGAAAAAGTAATTATTCGAGCGTAGGAGTGTACTGACCTTTACGCGCAAGGCTGTTCAATTTAGCTCGTTTGAGTAACGCTTGTTGAGCAGCCTGCTTGTTTGCTACGTGCCCTGCCCAGGCCTGTAATACCGGTTGTTGTAATGCCCGGCCATAAGAAAGGCCGAGTTGCCAAGGGGCATTTCCTTTTTGTTGGTTAATGGCATTGAGATTTTCAGTGGCTTCTTCGGGTGATTGACCTCCGGATAAAAAGTTTATACTGGGAACTGCCGCGGGAACGCTTCGCCGAAAAACACTTAAGGTGTATTCAGCAACTTGCTCGGGTGTCGCGCAGGCTTCGTCTTTACCGGGTGTAACCATGCTGGGTTTTAAAATCATGTGTTCGAAAGAAACAGAATGACGGTAAAGTGCGTAGAATACTTCGTGCAAAACCGTTTCTATCACTTCGCTAGCGCGTTCAATATCGTGATCGCCATCCATCAATACTTCCGGTTCAACAATGGGGACGATGCCCACTTGCTGGCACTCGGCTGCGTATCGGGCTAGTGCTTCGGCATTGGCGGTTAAACCTAATTGCGTCGGGTTATTATTGGTGATGGGGTAAACTTCTCGCCATTTGGCAAAACGAGCACCTTTTTCCTTATAGTTAATGAGCCGTTGCATTAACCCATCGAGACCATAAGTAATCATGTCTCCTGGAGCACCGGGTAACGGGCCTTTGCCTTTATCAACTTTTATTCCAGGCACGATTTTTTGAGCCCAGGCAACATCAGGTAATGGCACTCCTTCATCACTGAGTTGCGATAACGTTTCTTCAAATAAAATCACACCGCTGAGGTATTCACCTAAGCCTTCGGTGGTCAGTAATAACGAACGGTAAAAGCGCCGGTTTTCTTCGGTGGATTCGACATTGATGGATTCAAATCGCTTAGCAATGGTACCGCTGCTTTCATCGGCGGCGAGGATTCCCCGGTGGTCATCAACCATATCGTTGATGGTGTTTTGTAGATCCTGAACAACGCTCATCGTATTCCCTCTGCGTCTTTTATAACTCGTTGAGTAAGCATAGACGAAAATACGCCGAGCAGTTGTGAGTTGCGAGTAACGAGATTCGAGTAGAGAATGGAAATAGGTCCGGGTGGCGAGGAGCGAAAAGCAAAAAAGCAAAAAAGCAAAAAAGCAGTTTCGAGTTAAATCCTGTATGGTTCAACAGAGATTTTGAATAAAGGAAACCAAGTCAAGTTTGAAGTGGTCTATTATTTCTCGCAACTCGCAACTCGCAACTCGCAACTCGTAACTCGTAACTCGTAACTCGCAACTCGCAACTCGCAACTCGCAACTCGCAACTCGTAACTCGTAACTCGTAACTCGCAACTCGCAACTATGATTTAAACATTAAATCGGAAATGAATCACATCACCATCTTTCACAATATACTCTTTACCTTCCAGCCGCCATTTACCAGCATCTTTCGCCGCTTGTTCACCACCCAGCTCAACGTAGTCGTTGTAGCTGATAACTTCGGCACGTATAAAACCTTTTTCAAAATCGGTGTGTATCACGCCGGCAGCTTGAGGCGCTGTCGCACCAACACGAACGGTCCAGGCGCGAACCTCTTTCTCGCCAGCCGTAAAGTAAGTGTGAAGGTTTAATAATTCGTAGCCCGCTCGAATCACTCGATTTAATCCGGGTTCTTCTAAACCCATTTCAGACAGAAACTCGACTTTTTCGTCGTCTTCCAGACTGGCGATTTCGGATTCCATTGCTGCACAAACCGGAACAACAACCGCATTTTCTTTGGCTGCGAATTCGCGCACTTTATCCAGGTTTGGGTTATTCTCAAATCCATCTTCATTCACATTGGCAATGTACATCGTCGGCTTTGAGGTGATTAAATGCAATTGCTTCACAATGATTCGTTCATCTTTATCGAAATCGATAGAGCGAACCGGGTGGCCTTCATCTAAAACGGGCTTTATACGATCTAAAACAGTCAACCGTGCTTTTGCTTCTTTATCACCACCTTTCGCTAATTTGGTCGCTCGTAAAATGGCTTTTTCCACACTTTCTAAATCAGCAAGGGCTAATTCGGTATTGATCACTTCAATATCGGCAATCGGATCGATTTGGCCCGCAACGTGAACAATGTCGTCGTTTTCAAAACAACGCACAACGTGAGCAATCGCATCGGTTTCGCGAATGTTGGCCAAAAACTTATTACCTAGGCCTTCACCTTTTGAAGCGCCTGCCACCAAGCCGGCAATATCCACAAACTCCATGGTGGTTGGAAGTATTTTTTGCGGCTTAACAATATCGGCCAGTTTATTAAGACGAGGGTCGGGCACTCCAACAACGCCAGTATTCGGATCGATGGTGCAAAACGGATAGTTTTGTGCATCGATACCCGCATCGGTTAAAGCATTGAATAACGTTGATTTACCTACGTTGGGCAGGCCAACAATTCCGCAATTAAAACCCATAGTGAAACCTTTCTTTCAGGTGGAAGTTTGAAGTTGTAAATTTTAATTTGATAAACAAAATGTCTTAAAACTTAAAACTTAAAACTTAAAACTTAAAACTTAAAACTTAAAACTTAAAACTTAAAACTTAAAACTTAAAACTTATAGTCATTTGCCCGGATAAATCCGGAAACTTTTGCTGGTGGGTTATAACCACACACTACAATTTTTCGCAACTCGCAACTCGCAACTCGCAACTCGCAACTCGCAACTCGCTAGCTTGCTTTTAAGCTGTGTAAGTACTGCATTGCCTTGTCGTGCTTACCCGTTAATATATCATCAATAGAACGAACGGCTTCGTAAATTGTGTCGTCTATATTTTTACGCTCTGTGGTTGAGGGCTTGCCAAGGACAAAACCGGTGACTTTGTTTTTGTCTCCCGGATGACCAATACCAACACGTAATCGATAGAAATTTTTTTGATTACCCAGTTGTGCAATGATGTCTCGCAGCCCGTTGTGCCCACCGTGACCACCGCCTTTTTTTAATCGAATCTCTCCGGGATTGATATCAAGCTCATCGTGCGCTACCAGAATTTCTTGTGGTTCCAGCTTGAAAAATTGTGCCATGGCTCCAACCGCTTTTCCGCTTAAATTCATAAAAGTGGTGGGAATGAGTAATCGGGTATCGGATCCGTTAATTAAGCCTCGACCGGTTAAGCCG
Organism: Pleionea sp. WD8-19; assembly: GCF_055326765.1. Lineage (NCBI taxonomy): Bacteria > Pseudomonadati > Pseudomonadota > Gammaproteobacteria > Oceanospirillales > Pleioneaceae > Pleionea > Pleionea sp. WD8-19. The sequence goes on from NZ_JBUZOU010000017.1 coordinate 74,588, forward strand.
AAAAATTTGGATTCTGGATTGAGAGAAATTTGATAATGGCGAGCCAGTTCTTCGACGAACCAGGCGCCGGCGTTGTGGCGAGTGTCTTGATATTGTGGGCCGGGATTGGCCAGGCCCACAATGAGTTTGATAGCGGACATTTGTCAGTATTCAAATGTCACGAAGAATTACTCTTCGCTTGCTTCTTCTTCAGCGGCTTCTGCTGCACCACCACGGCGGTGAACGGAAACAACGGATTGGTCGTGATCGTCACCGTGGGCCAGCTCAACAATTTCGACGCCTTTAGGCAACTTGATGTCTGACAGGTGAACAACATCGTTTACATCAACATCAGCCATGTCGATTTCGATGTATTCCGGAAGATCTTTGGCTTTACAGGATACTTCAACGGTGTTCATGTGATGTTGAATGTGTCCACCGGCTTTAACACCTTTGCTGCCTTCTTCATTCAGGAAGTGCAGTGGGACTTGCATGGTAATCACAGCGTTATCGGATACGCGTTGGAAGTCCATGTGAGTGACTTTCGGCTTGAAAGGGTGACGCTGCATGTCTTTCAAGATGACTTTGTTTTTCTTGCCATCAATCATCAGAGTCAAAATGTGTGAGTAAAACGCTTCGTGTTCAACGTGCTGTAATACTTCGTTGTGATCCAGTGCAAGGGGCTGTGGTGCTTTATCACCACCGTATAAAATGGCTGGAATTTTGTCTGTTTCGCGACGTAGGCGGCGGCTCGCACCTTTCCCCATGTCCGAACGCAGCTCGGCATTCAGTTCAAATAAGTTCATGGTTTTTCTCCAAAAATTAGAATAAACACTTCCGACTTCGCGACCAAAGTCGGAGCTTTCCCGAGAGACGTTGCTAAGCAGGCCTCAAAAGGGCGGCAAATTATACAGTTTCCACGTGAGTAGGTAAACCGATTTGAAAAAGTGGGTACCGAATGAAGGGTAAAATAAAAAAGGAGCCGATAGCTCCTTCGTAATAACCTGGCCTATGGAATGAGGTTAGTCCAAAAACATGGTGGATAAAGACTCTTCTTCGTTTACGCGACGAATGGCTTCGGCGAGAACGTTAGACATGGTTAACTGCTCTATGCGTTCGCAGGATTTAGCGTCGTCAGACAGTGGAATAGTATCCGTAACAACCAGTTTATCGAGCGCTGAACTGTTGATATTATCGATTGCTTTTCCTGAAAGTACAGGGTGTGTACAGTAGGCCATTACGGACTTAGCGCCATTATCTTTAAGCGCCTTCGCTGCTAAACATAAGGTGCCTGCCGTATCGACCATATCATCCACAATGACGCAGTCTCGATCTTTTACGTCTCCAATAATGTGCATGACTTCGGTTTGATTGGCTTTTGGGCGTCGTTTATCAATGATGGCTAAGTCGGCATCGTTTAGGCGTTTGGCCACCGCTCGCGCTCGAACCACACCGCCAACGTCGGGTGAGACAACCATTAAGTTATCGGTCTTTTGGTTAAGAATGTGATCCAGCAACACGGGGGTTGCGTATACGTTATCGACCGGAATGTCGAAAAAGCCCTGAATCTGGTCGGCATGAAGATCGACGGTTAATACGCGATTAATGCCAACGATCGCCATCATGTCGGCAACGACTTTGGCGCTGATAGGAACACGTGCAGAACGTACGCGGCGGTCTTGCCGAGCGTAGCCAAAATAGGGGACGACAGCAGTAATTCGACCAGCAGAGGCGCGTCGTAGTGCGTCTGCCATCACCACAACTTCCATCAAGCTGTCGTTGGTTGGGGCACACGTTGATTGGATAATGAACACGTCTTTACCGCGCACATTTTCCAGAATTTCTACATTAATTTCACCATCGCTGAATCGACTTACGGTAGCGTCACCGAGTTCAATTTCAAGGTTGGTTGCGATTTTCTGGGCGAGTTCAGGTGTGGCATTACCACGGAAAAGCATCATGTCGGACATGGAAGAGTTCCCAATAGTTTAAGGCGTTCGATGGAGTCGAGTGAGAAAGACTGAATTTTAGCTTGAAATCGAGATTTTGAAAACCGGAGGAACGGATAAGGAGTAAGGTAATTGGTACGAGGAGCAAGGAATAACCGCTTCAGGTTGTGATTGCTGCGCTGAAAATCTTTATAGAACTTAGAAAGAGGAAAATGGCAGGGGTGGCTGGATTTGAACCAACGCATGACGGGATCAAAACCCGTTGCCTTACCGCTTGGCGACACCCCTGTAGAGGTCACTTAACCGCTTGTTAAAGCGTTAAGTTTTGCGAGTTTGATGTGAAGCGGTGAAGTGTTAACACCTTGGGCCATGAAGTGAGGCCATTCACATCGGGACGCTATTTTACGCATTTCTCGCTCGTTGTCAAAGGGTGCAAACAAACAACTTCCGCTACCGGTCATTCTTGTATGAGGATTAAACTGAAGCAGCCAATCCCGCACCTTTTTCACCTTTGGGTAACGTTCTAAAACCACAGATTCCATAACATTGAAACCCTGTTTCGGACCACCCCGGGCGAGAAAGTCGCGTATTGTGCTGATTTCGCAGTCGCGTGTCAACGCTTTATTTGAAAAAATTTCGGCAGTGGATACAAAACATTCTGGGTACACAACAAGGTACCAAAGTTTGGGTAATTCTTGCGCGGATAACTGCTCACCAATGCCTTCTGCCCAAGCCGATCTGCCATGAACAAACAAAGGCACATCGGCGCCTAAAGACAAACCAATGCTCGCCAGTTTTTCGAGGGATAACCCACACTGCCAAAGGTGATTTAGTGCTACCAGAGTTGTCGCACAATCAGAGCTACCGCCACCAATGCCACCCCCCATTGGGAGTTTTTTGTTTAGATTAATTTCTACACCAGCGTTTGGTGCGGCAAAAGGTTTGAGTTGCTCTGCCGCTTTAATTACCAGGTTGTCGCGTGATTCCAGAGCTGAAACATTACATTGCAGATCAATTCGATTGTTAGGGGTTATGTTAAAGCTAAGTGCATCACCGTAGTCGAGAATTTGAAACACCGTTTGCAGCAAATGATAGTTTTTTTCATTTTTACCGACTATATGCAACATCAAATTTAACTTGGCTGGTGCAGGCCACCACTTACTAGAGTCAATCATGTTTTACGAATTCCCAATCGTAAATAGCAAACTTTAACGTCACTTCTGGGTGTTTTGCGCGCAATTTTTTCGGCATTACTAAACCGTAAAAAGGTTGGTATTTTTGAAATTGTAATTGCCACTGGTCGTATGCCAAAGAATGCAGATAGCCTTCGGAGTTGAGTTGGCTTTTCGGTGCTTGCTGTGGCAAGCCTAATATCCAATATTGCATCTGATTAACCGGAATATGCCAGCCGGTCGTTTGCCAGAGCAACATTTCGGCGTCGTCGCCTTCCGAAGTTTGATCATCGGAAAGCTCTATTTTTGCCCATCCGGGTTCACTGGTCAGCAAGGCGTAGGTTGCACCGAGCGCGCCGTAGATTCGAAGTGTCATTCTTTGGTTGTGCTTTTCCCAGCTGATATTGGCTGAGTTGGATTCTTCCGGGGTCACTATGGCGATGCGTCCGGTGAGCTTCCAGTAATCCAGTCGCTTTAAGTATTCGACTCGCTGTTTTGGCGTCAGGTTCTGTGGTAGCTCAGGCGCGGGTTTAAATAAAGAGCAGCTCGCTAAAAACATCATGCTAATAAGCAGCAGGCTTTGCTTAAAAATGTGAGTACACTTTGAGATGGTCAGAGGCAAAGCAAGCAGCATCATTGATCCGTCGAGAGATTCAAGTTTAATTGCTGGATAATGGCTTCCAGGTGAGGATCGTCTCCAAATTCGTTCTGAAATTTTTGCCAAAGTTTTCGAGCTTCTTCGGCCTTGTTGTTTTTTACTAATACTTCCAATAAGTGAGCCAGAATTTCCGGTGCCGCTTCCAGCTCTACGGCTGCTTTTAACAAGTTTTCCGCTTTCTGCAAATTACCTTTCCGGTAATGAACCCAACCTAAGCTATCGATGACTGCACTGCTTTGCGGTAATCGTTGTTGTGCTTTTTCAATCAGCTCGAGCGCGAAATCAAGCTCTTTGTTTAAATCGGCTAGGGTATACCCCAATGCATTTTGTACATGAGGATTATCTGGAGCCAGTGAATAAACGTATTTTAGTTCGGTTTCAAGTTTGGCTAATTCACCGGTTTGTTCGCGTAACAGAGCGCGAGAGTAAAGTAGATCGACATTTTCTGGAAAATAATTAAGCGCGTGATCAATTAAATCAATGGATGCTGTAGCCGATTGTTTTTCGTTCAATTCCGCAGCTACTTGTAAGTACCATCCGGGCTTCAGCTTTTCATTTAATCGGTTGGCGATGGTATCGCTGTATTCCGGCCAGTTTTGTTCGGGGGTGATATGCATCATGGCTTGCAGATGTTTGGACGGTACCTGCAAACTGTAAAGATCGCGATTGATGAACCGAGTGAGCCAGTCTAAGGCTTCCAGGTGGCGATTGAGTCGCATTAATAAGTCGGCTCGCAACACAATACTTTGTTCGGCTTTCTCGGGAGCCGCGTTGAGAGCAAATTGCTCCAGCCTTTCCAATGCTTCTTTTTCACGATTTAGATTGATCAATATGTAGCTGAGTCGTTGTTGTGCCGGTAACCAATACTTGCCTTCGTCAACTTGTCGATAGCAGGCAATGGCTTGGTTGAAGTGTTCGATACGCTCGGCAGTGTCTCCGCAATAATAATAAGTGACCTGACGGTTATAGCCGGAGTTGATCAGGTGTAAAAATTCTTGGTGCGACTTTTCAAAGTTTTGTAAGCCGTAATAGCTGGCAGCAAGCATGTAACGAGCTTCTTGATCATCAGGGGTCATTTGTTGCCAGCGTTTGGTTGCAATAATGGCTTGCTGATATCGTCGGTTACGGTAGTGATCTTGAGCCAACGCGGTATAGGCGCCAACATTATCGGGGTTTTCAATCAGCAGCGTTTCAAGAAAATTGTTAATGTGCGCTTCTTTGCCTTGAATGCGCATCCAATCTACTTTTAAATTAATGGCTGGTGAGAATGTTTCATCTCGTCGTAAAGCCGCTTCTATGGCTTGTTCCGCTTTCTCGTGAAAGCTGGTATCGCGTGATAAGTTGGCGACTTTTAAATAAGCATCAGCAAGTAAAGCCCAGCCGAGTGGACTTTCGCTTTGATCGCGAACCAATACTTGCCACAATGCGAGTGTCGAATTTTGTAAATAGATACGACTCAATCCCGATAACTCTCGAAAGTTTTTATGTAAGTCACCATTGAGTTGAATGAGCTTGCGAGTGCCTTCATAGGCCGACTGCAGTGATTCTTCACGCAGGTCATTGCTTTGATCGAATTGCATGAGGTGGCCAAGGATATTGGCCTCGAGTGCCTTTTCGCTACTTGGCTCGACCTGAAGCCAGCTTTGAGAGGCTTGTATGATGGCCGCGGGATCTTTGGTTTTTTGAGCAAGTACAATGGCTTCGGCGGCTATTTCGGCGTCGGGTAAAATGGCTAATGCGTACAAGTATTGCGTCAATGCTGATTCTAGATCGCCTTTGCCTTGCGCAAGTTCTGCGGTCAGAATTGCCTGGTAGACCTCTGAACGCAGTCGATCGGAAAGCTGTCGTTCGATCATCTCGCTTTCTACTGGCGTCGGAATAACGTTGGTTGCGGTCTGGCAACCAGCAATACAAAGCACTGAGCTCAAAATGAGCGTTATTAATTGGATACGCAACGGATTATCCTTGGATCTTTAATCTGAGGCTTAAAGAAGGCGTCATTATGAGACTTTTGCTACGAAAAGCCAATGTGATGAACCGCTTTAAGGGCATTACCTCTCATTAGGGTCGATGTTATAATGCCGCCAAATTCATATCTGTTAGTATTTTAACTCAATGGCCAATACCCGTTTGACCTATCCGAATCCGTTTCAGTTCACTGCTGCAGCAATGCTTCGACACGTTGTTGCCGAATAGGCTGAGGGTGTGCTTGTGGCCGTTTCTGCTTTTGGCATTAATCATAAAACCGCACCGGTTGAAATTCGCGAAAAAGTCGCTTTTGACCCGGCCTCTATTCAGGATGCTTTGCGCCAATTGCAAAAAGAAGCACAATTGGAAGAAGTTGCGGTGCTTTCCACCTGTAATCGTATGGAAGTTTACTTTCGTGGTGATGAGCAAGCCCATCAGCGTTTAAAGCAATGGTTGGTTAATTATCATACGTTGGAAGTTGAAGCACTTGAACGCTGCAGTTACGTGCATAGCGGTGAACAAGCTATTCAACACGTGATGCGAGTTGCTTGCGGATTAGACTCCATGGTGTTGGGCGAACCGCAAATTTTAGGACAAATGAAAGATGCGTTTCAGTTTGCGCGAAGTGCCGGAACGCTGGGGTTGTTGTTAGATCGGCTGTTTCAACACACCTTTTCGGTAGCCAAAAAAGTGCGTACTGATACTGAAATAGGTAGCAGTGCTGTATCGATCGCATACGCTGCAGTGACATTGTCGCGTAAAATATTCACTGATTTGTCCGGAGTTACAGCGCTTTATATTGGTGCGGGCGAAACCATTGAGTTGGCTGCACGTCATTTTCATAATCAGGGCGTTAGTCAAATGATAGTGGCTAACAGAACCCTGGAACGCGCTGAAGAATTAACCCGTCCATTTAATGGTGTGCCCATTACTTTAAATCAGTTACACGAACATATGGCGAGAGCGGATATTGTGATTTCTTCAACCGCAAGTCCGTTGCCCATTGTTGGGAAAGGTTTAATCGAAGAGTGCATCAAACGTCGTAAACATAAACCCATATTTATGGTTGATCTGGCTGTGCCACGCGATATTGAGCCGGAGGTCGGTCAGTTGACGGATGTTTACTTGTACAGTGTTGATGATTTAAAAGATGTGATTGATGAGAATTTAAAAGCACGCAGTCAGGCGGCAGAGGAAGCGGAAGATATTGTTGCGAACCAGTCTGAACATTTTTTGGATTGGGTTAAGTCGCTAGATGCGGTTGATTTGGTGCGCGAGTATCGCGATCATACCGAATCCGTTAAAGAGCAAGAACTGATGCGCGCTATTACACAATTACAGTCGGGCGAGTCGGCTGAGAAGGTTTTACAGGAGTTTGCGCATCGCCTGACCAATAAGGTAATGCACAATCCTACGCAATACTTACGTAATTTGAATAATTCATCCGCTACCGATCCCGAAGTGCAATTAGTAAAAAACATTTTGGGATTGAACTCGGACCCTTCGCAAAAATAACTGGAAGCCTGCAATGAAAGATTCGATCCGTTTTAAACTGGAATCGCTGGTAGAGCGTCATGAAGAAATTGCTGCTCTGCTTGGTGATCCCGATGTAATCAGTGATCAAAATAAGTTTCGTGATTTATCGAAAGAATATTCACAGTTGGAAGATGTGGTTAAGGCATTTAAAGATTATCAATCTGCGGTGGAAAGCGTAGAAACGGCGGAAGAAATGTTGAAGGACTCGGATCCGGATATGCGTGATATGGCGCAAGAAGAGTTTAAACAAGGAAAAGAAGATGTTGAACGACTTGAACTCGAGCTTCAAAAGTTGTTACTGCCGAAAGATCCCAATGACGAGAAAAATATTTACTTAGAAATTCGTGCCGGTACCGGTGGCGATGAAGCGGCTATTTTTTCCGGCGATTTATTCCGCATGTATACCAAGTATGCTGAGCGAAACCGATGGCAAATGGAAGTATTGAGTGAAAACCAAGGGGAACATGGCGGCTACAAAGAAATCATTTGTCGTATCGCTGGTGACAGTGTTTATTCGCGACTCAAATTTGAGTCAGGTGCGCATCGCGTACAACGCGTACCCGAAACCGAGTCGCAAGGGCGAGTGCACACATCAGCCTGCACCGTTGCCATATTGCCTGAAGCTGATGAAATGGACGAAATCGATATTAATCCAAACGATTTGCGTGTCGATACCTACCGTGCGTCGGGTGCCGGTGGTCAGCACGTTAACAAAACCGACTCTGCTATTCGGATTACTCACTTGCCAACAGGAGTGGTTGTGGAATGCCAGGAAGAGCGTTCACAACATAAAAATCGCGCGAAAGCGATGTCGATGCTGAAATCGCGATTACTTGCTGCGCAAGAAGATAAAGCCAAAAGTGAAGAAACGGAAGCGCGTCGCAATTTGGTGGGGAGTGGCGATCGCAGTGAACGTATTCGCACTTATAATTTTCCACAAGGTCGAATGACTGACCATCGAATTAATTTAACCTTGTACAAGCTCGATGAAATTATGGAAGGCGATCTGAATCAGGTCATTGAGCCTTTGGTCAACGAATATCAAGCGGATCAATTAGCGGCCATGTCGGAGGCGAATTGATATTCATAAGTGCTAAGTACTAAACTTAGAACTTAGAACTTCACTTTTGGAGAAGTCATGAAAACGATTAAAAACATTCTGATTGTCGGTGGAACTCATGGCAATGAATTAACCGGAGTGTTTTTAATCAATAAATGGAAAACGTACTCAGACAAAATTCAACGCCCTGGCGTTAAAGTCGACTTGTTGCTCGCCAATCCGGATGCGGTAAAAGCAAACCGTCGTTATCTTGATAAAGACTTGAATCGCTGCTTCAGTTCTGCGGTATTGAATGACAGTGCATTGAAAGGAAGAGAAATTAACCGGGCGCATGAATTAGTTGATCAATTGGGAGCAAAAGGTTCGTGCCGTTACGATATGATCATTGATTTGCATACGTCGACCGCCAATATGGGGGTAAACCTTGTTTTAACGAAGCACGATCCTTTTCATCACGCCATGGTGGGTTATATGACACAGCAACGTAAAGACGTTGTCGCGACTTCCGAAGCAGAAATGATCAAAGACCATCACTTTTTATGTGCCCTTGCCGATCATAATGTCATTGTGGAAGTTGGGCCGGTAGCGCAAGGATTGTTGCATTATGAGCCCATTGAAAAAACCGAGACGGCCGTTTATCAATTATTGGATTTTGTCGCTCTTTGGAATGAGCAAAAACTGACAGACTTGCCCAAGCAAATTGAAGTTATGGAGTACACCGGAAAAGTGGGATTTCCATTAAATGAGCAAGGTGAAATTGTCGGTTATATTCATCCAAATATTCAAAATCGAGATTATTGTAAATTGAATTCAGAAGACCCAATTTTCCGAAGCATGAGCGGTGAGGATGTTTTGTATAAAGGAGAAGACTGCTATATCAGTTTTGTGAATGAAGCGGCTTATTATGATCAAAAACTTGCTTTTTGTACGTTAATCAAACGAAAAATAAATTTAAATTAGTTAATTGTAAAATATTCACACTATTCCATCATTGTATCTCAAATGTGTTCAGTGCTAGTTTCAGTTTGCCTATCAATAGATTGAAAAAAAGGGGAAAACATGAAACAAATGGCAGTAGCTTCGTTACTGGCTTGTGCTTCTTTGTCGGCTCTATCGGAGCAGAGTTTTTCGGTAGAGTTTAATAAAACTTCTTTCGAAGATTCAACATTAGAAGCGCAATCAAACAGCTTATCCGGGCTATACAACTATCCGATAAATAATCATTTAACCGTTATAGGTAAAGTCGGCGTGGGAGTGTTCGACGATGATGTTGATGCGATGAACCCTCAACCTGAAGTTCATATTGATTACCTTGCGGGCGTTTATGTTAAGTATGACTTTTTGCCGGATAATGATTTCAATCTCTTTGCCGCTTTGGGTTACAACAAAGTAAAAATGACCGCTAAAGCTGCCGGTGTTGAAATGGGTCAAAGCGAAAGTGATATCGCATACAGTTTCGGAGCGGATTACAGTTTAACTCCTCAACTAAAGTTTTATTTGGCAGGCGAGCAAATGGTCGATAAAAGCCAAGTTGAAATGACATCATATAACCTTGGTGTTGAGTTTGAGTTTTAAGCAGAATAGAGGACGTTAAAGAATGAAACGAACAATAATTTGGACCAGTGTGATCTCCGCGCTTTTTGCTGGAAATCAGGCTGTGGCTGCGGAAAAAGTCAGTGTCGCTCAATTTGAGAGCACATTTGAAAATGTGAATAAACAAGCCAATTTATCTAAGCAAGATATTTTAAAGAATCAATTTAAATTAGAAAAAGACAATAGTTTTAAAAGCATTAAGCAGTTGGTTGATGCGAAAGGAAATACCCATAACCGATATCAACAGTATTATAAGGGTGTTCCAATTTGGGGTGAGCAAATTACCACGCATGAAAATAAGCGCAGTGGTAATGTTTATTATTCTGGTAATTTACTGACTAAGCTCGATAAAGATTTAGGAAACACTGTTTCACCTAAATTAGCGAAAACTGACATTCTTTCTTCTGTGAAAAAGAAAGCTGAAACTAAACTCGGTAAGTTAACTGACTTTAGTCGTGAAGAAGCTGAGTTGGTTGTTTATTTTGAAGAAAAACTGAAGAAGGCGCATTTAGCGTATCACGTTGAAATTATGGCACATGACGCAAGTGGTTATTTGATTCGTCATATGTTTATTGTGGACGCAAATAATGGTGCCGTGTTAAAGCATTGGAACGCGCTTCAACATTTTGACGTGACTGGGCCGGGTGGTAACGAAAAGGTTGGTCGCTACGAGTTTGGCACTGACTATGATGCATTAAACGCTACAACGGATGATGAAGTTACGTGCGTTTTAGAAAATGAAAATGTTCGTGCAGTCGATCTGAATCACTCTACGAGTTCCAGCATTAATACACCGTTTTCATTTGATTGTTCAGAAAATACCTATAAAGAAATTAACGGTGCTTACTCGCCCATTAATGATGCCTTCTATTTTGGAAATGTTGCCTTTGATATGTTTGATGACTGGTACAACACAGCGCCTCTTCCATTTCAGTTGTCAATGAAAGTGCATTACGGTTCAAGTCATGAAAATGCTTATTGGACCGGTTCAGCAATGTTGTTTGGTGATGGTGCCAGCACATTTTATCCATTAGTTGATATTAATGTTTCTGTTCATGAAGTGAGTCATGGGTTTACCGATTTTAACTCCGATCTGATTTACAGTGGCGAGTCTGGAGGAATGAACGAAGCGTTCTCGGATATCGCCGGTGAGGCAGGTGAGTATTACTGGAAGGGTTCAGTAGACTGGTTTGTTGGTGGCGATATTATGAAAAGCGAAGGTGGGTTGCGTTATTTTGAAACACCTTCTAATGACGGTATTTCTATCGACCATTACTCAGAATACTATGATGGCCTCAATGTTCATTACAGTAGTGGGCTTTTTAATCGAGCGTATTATTTGCTCTCGAATATGGAAGGCTGGGATCCGAAAAAAGCGTTTGATGTATTTGTTTTAGCCAATCAAGCTTATTGGACGCCTAGTGAAACCTTTGCAAATGGTGCTTGCGGATTGATAAATGCGGCTAACGACTTAGAGTATGATTGGCTAGCGGTTTACGTTGCAACACAAACGGTTGGTACTGAGTGTCAAAATGCCGCGGTAGATGAAGACAACGATAATATGTCGGATATCAAAGAGCTGATTTACGGTTTTGACCCTACCGATCCTAGTGACGCCGACTCTGACTTTGATGGCGATGGCATTACCAACAAAATCGAGTTTATACGCGGCTACGATCCGAAAGACAAAGATAGCGATAATGATGGTTTATCCGATGGTGATGAGTACCTCAATATAGGTACTTTGGTTGATGACTCTGACTCAGATGATGACCAAATTCCTGATGGATGGGAAGTTGCCAATGGGCTTAATCCTATGTTGGCGAGCGATGGTGCACTTGATGCGGACGAAGACGGTTACTCGAATTTAGAAGAGTATGTGGCGTCGACGGATCCAAATGATGAAACCAGTTATCCTGCAGTTGTTAACTACATTAATCGTAATTTAATTTACGATTTTGAAAGTCAGGAAATGCCGGACTTTACACTGTATCCGGGCATTAATGACGGATTTGAAATTACCGACAATCACGCTGCCGGTGGAACCTATAGCGCACAAAGTGTTGATATTAATAACAGTGAGTGGGCTGTGGTTGAGTTAATGGCTCAAGCCGAAGACGGTTTCTTAACGTTTGATCTGAAAACATCCACCGAATCGGGATGGGATTATTTCCGTTTGTACATTGATTACGAACAGGTGTTTTCGGAGTCTGGCGAAAAAGATTGGCAACAGGTCTCTGTTCCGATTACTGCGGGTGAGCATGTCATCACTTTTGCTTATGCGAAAGACGGTAGTATTAGCTCGGGTGACGATAGTGTTTGGATCGACAACGTGTTTTATACCGGAATGGCGACGGATACTGATGGTGATTCCATGGTTGATGAGTGGGAAATCACTTATGGCCTGGACATTAACGATGCGTCTGATGTCGACGGTGACTTAGACAGTGATGGTTTATCCAATTTACAAGAGTACAACGCTTACACGGATCCGACTCAAACCGATACCGATGGCGATGGTCTTTCCGATGCCGATGAGTTGAATACACATTTCACTAATCCGAGTGCGTCCGATACGGATGGGGATACCATTAATGATGGTTTGGAGTTGAGTGTTGGACTCAATCCATTGGATGCAAATGATGGTACTGAAGACTTGGATGCCGATGGTTTTGATAATCGAACAGAAGCTAAGTATCAAAGCGAAATGGATAACGGTGCGAGTACTCCCAATGCACAGGCTTACTTTATCAATCACTTTGGTGGAGCGTTAAACGAAAGCTGGACTCAAGCCGCAAACTTTGCTGAGACTTGGAATGTTGCTAACGGTCGATTGATTGCTGATCCTATTTCTAATAATAAATCGGCGGTTATCGAGTTTATGGATGTGTTCCATGCCGGGACCTTAAGCTTCCATCTGAACTCCGATACTGAGCAAGATATGGATTACTTCCGGCTCTATGTTAACGATGAGTTACGAGCTGAATACAGTGGTGTTTTTGCCGGTGAGTTGGTTTCTACTGAGTTAGCATCTGGAGAGCATACGATCCGTTTGGAGTACAGTAAAAACACTTACTTATCGACGGTCACTGATCGCGTTTCTATTGACTCGTTTATGTTCGTTGCTCCGAATATGGACTCTGACAACGATGGGCTAACCAACGGTGAAGAAGTGGATACCTATGGTACGGATCCTTTGCTAGCCGATACCGACGGTGACGGTCTTTCCGATGGTGATGAAATCAATATCTATCACACTAATCCAAAGAGTGCAGACTCAGATGGCGATGGTGTCAATGATAATGCCGATCTTTTCCCGAACGACGGCAGTCGCTGGACCGAAAGCGGTGGTGCGATCTATTACCTTCTGTTAATGCTAGGATTACTGGCATTCCGACGAAAGGCTTGATAACACCAACAAGGGCATCGTAAGATGCCCTTTTTTTTATCGCTGCTGTTTATGCCCATTTCTCCTCTTCAACTTTCGCAATACTTTCAACCTCTTTTTCCCGATCCGGACACCGCCCGCCTGGATATCGAAATTTTGCTGAGTCATGAGTTGAACATAAACCGGGCGTCGTTACGAGCATACGCAGACCAAGCATTGAACGAAGCTCAACTCAGCAACTCAATAAAACTGTTCAATCGTCGAATTAAAGGTGAGCCAGTCGCATATATACTGGGTGAGTGGGAATTTTTTTCGTTACCGATTAAGGTGACGCCCGATACTTTAATTCCAAGGCCGGAAACCGAATTGCTGGTGGAGCGTGCGTTGGCGTTATTGAAAAGTATTGAGCGTCCGAAAGTACTTGATCTTGGCACCGGAACCGGCGCGATTGCTTTGGCGATAAAACATCAACGACCGGATGCGGAAGTTTACGCCATTGAGTATTCTTCCGGCGCATTGGCGGTTGCGCAAGAGAATGGACAAAAGCTCGATTTGAACCTTCATTTTTATCTTGGTAGCTGGTTTGAGCCATTACCTTCCGGTTTGCAATTCGACGTGATCATTAGCAATCCACCTTATGTTGCCCATGATGATCCACATTTAAAACAGGGTGATTTACCTTACGAGCCTTTGTCTGCCTTGACTGCTGGTGTCGATGAACTTGCAGACATTTCTACCATCACAGATCAGAGTCGGTGCTTTTTAAAAAAGGGCGGTGCTTTGTTGATAGAGCACGGCTACAACCAAAAATTACCGGTTCAAAAGTTATTTCGGAGCGCCGGGTTTCAAAAGGTACGCACTCATCAGGATTATGGCCAACAGGATCGTTTTACCGAAGGATGGCACACTCACGATTGAGGGCTTGACAGACCAACGCATTTAAAATATAAATGATAATCATTATCAATAAGGTGGTCGGTCTGTGATGAGTCATGCAAAAGGGTTGGCACAATGGGAGCATCAAATACTAAAAGGTGATGATTATTTTCACCGTAAACAGTTTTTAGAAGCTGCGGTGTGTTTTGAAAAAGCGGTAGATACAATTCAACGCCACTTAACTCAGCCAACCAAGATGGATGCCTGTACCATTCGATGTTTTGTATTAGGCTGTCAAAATACGGCCTACAGTGCCGCGCTAGCAGGTAAAAAGCATTTGGCTGAACACTATTATCGATTATGTTTTTCCCAATTAGAGCAGTGGAGTCATTTTCCTTTTGCACATAAGTACAAAGAGTTGCTTGAGCTGGAAGCGGAAAATGCTTATCGCAGTTATTGGCGCTTTCTAAACCAGCAAAAGAAAACGCCGTCTAAAATTCAAAGTCGCGTTTACCAATTTATTGAAGGGGTGAAGTATTGGCAAAAGCCAAAGCAAAGCCCTGGCTTACGAGTCAGTTTACTTTTGTTTTAACTTTTTAGGCTTTAAATCAAGCACATAACCTTCGTAGTACTCGGGGTCGCACACATACCATTCGCATAACTCGACTTTTGCAAAATCGTTACAGGCTTCAGCAAGGTTTAAAAAGGGTTCTCGTCCCGGATCGGCCAGAATGATGCGTTTCACACCTCCGTTAAATGCGCGCATTATCATTTTACGAAGCATTTCGGCCAGCTCGTCCCAAAAGCAAATATCGCCGCCAATCAACAAGTTATATTTTGAAAGCTGCTTGTTGGTCAGTTTATCGTATGAGCGCGTTAGCTTTTTAACTGAAACATCGTTAAGTGCCGCTTGAACCTCCAAGTACGGAAAGACATTTTCGTCAACATCGAGACCCGTTACAGAACGCACACCATTCTTGGCACAATAGATGGCGGCGGCTCCCCAACCACAACCGAGTTCCAGCACATCGGATGTTCGTTTTAAAACATTGTGAGTTTGAAAATAGTCCATTAACAGGTAGCTGGAAGCCCAGGTTTTATGGCCATGTACGTTGGGCTCATAACAACTCTTCAGCTGTTTTACCAGCCGGTGTTTGTTTTCCAGCAATATGATATTGAATACATTAAATAAATTGTTTTCGGGTAACTCAATAACTTCTGGCAAAACCTATCCCCTCAAATAAAGTGTATAAAAATCAAAGCACTAAACTACGAACTTCTTTCTATTGAAACATTTTCCTTATTTTGAAAGTAAAATTCTACCCTAATCAGTAATCAAAAATATTTTATTTATGGATATTTGTTATCAAAGCTTACTGTTGATTGCATTTGGATCTCCTATAGTTAGTTGAGGGGCCTCTGAAAAGAATTGTTACAGAGGCGTCTATTGGAACTCCTTAGAGGGTTTCGCAGTAGGCACAACAATATCGCTGGAGTTATGTATGCAGTTAATTTCACGCTCTATTGCTTTGGGGGTTGGCCTGGTCGGCGCATCTACCTCCCTAGCTATTGGATTAGGAAACGCAGAGAATAATGGATTTATTAATGAACCCCTTAACGTACTGATTCCTTTATACGGTGATCCTCTCGACTTTGAAATGCTAACAGCCCGGCTGGCTGACGAAAAAGCTCACGAACGAGTGGGTAGTCTTTATCCGATGGTGATGCCCAGACTGAGAGCTCGAGTATTACAGCAGCAGAGCGGGCACTTTTTGGAACTGAGTACATTGGGGCGAATTAAAGAGCCTTATGTTGATATTGTAGTGCGTGTCGACTTTCCTGGAGGAACGCTTTATAAACAAGTGGTTTTGTTACTCGATCCTCGTTCATTGCAATCGGTAAGAGCCTCAACGGTTGAATCTGAATCGACTTCTAAGGTTCAGACAACAACGGCGATTACTGCTAAAGCGCCAGAGACTTTACCGACCTCACGAATTACGGCAGGCAGTTCTCAGAAACAGGGCGTAAGAAATGCGTCTGGTACCAGTCGGTTGGTTGAGCGAGGCGATAGTTTGTGGGCTCTGGCGAAAAACTGGCAAATGGAAGGTGTTTCGCTGCGGCAGAAAATGACAATATTATTTGAGCGTAATACCGGCGCATTTTTGAATCGTGATCCGAGCCAATTAATGGAAGGGGCCTCTTTCATTTATCCGGATTCCGTTAAGTCTACAGCCGGTACTCTACCCAGTGTGTCTTCTCCAACTTTAAGTGCACCGCAGCTTACTTCACTAGAGGGTCAAGTTACAGCCGAGCAAAACGCTGAACTTACACAATCATTACGAACGGAGTTAGCCGAGCAACAACAACGGCTGCAAGATGCACGTGCGACTAATCAACAGTTAAAGCAACGGTTATTGTTACTGCAACAACAGATGGGCAATATTCGATTACAAGATGCGGCCAGTCAAATTCTTAAAACGCCTGTGATTAATAAAACACCTCAAGTGGAGTCGTCGCAATCTGCTACTTCAGCTGAGGCGCAGTGGCATCCTGGTGTGAGTCTCACAACCACAGAATCAACAGACTCTGTTTTCGTCAATGATGCGCCTATTAGTGCTCAACCAAAGGTAAGCGATGACCGAGTCACGACCCCAGGTTGGTGGAATTTTTGGACGGGGTTACTTGCAGGTAGCGCCTTACTCTTATTCTTAATGAAATTGATGGGACGCTTTTCTTCACGTCGCAATTTAATCAAAATACAACAGGTATTTGATGAAGCTGACACTCATATTGAACGTGAAAAACATTTGCGTGTTCCAGAAATTAAAGACTTGCCATTACCCAGCATTTACTCAGTACCACAACAAATTACTCAGTTAAAAGCGGCCGCTGAACTTTATATTGAGCACGGACGTTACGACTTGGCGAAAGCGGTTGTTAATTCCAAACTGATACAGTTTGCTGGTAACAGTTATTTTGTTAATGAGTTAGAAGAATTAAGAAGTTGGATCCAAAAAGCCATTGATGAACATGTCAAACATGATATGGAAGGCAAACTGACGCCGGAAGAATTGGATGCATTACGCAACTCTGAGTCAGAAATGCAAGTTGAAGATGAACTCAACTATGTCGATTCAGGTTTATGGGATAAGAAAGTTTCCTAAGTTAATTACCAACTAGAAGCCATCACAAAGAAATTTTTTGAGATGGCTACTTATAATCAAGGGCCATTAGCATAGCTGATGGCCCTTTGTTTGTTGTATCTTATCGATAATCTATTCAGCACTAGAGTGTGACATGTTCCGGAACCTGTTTCAGCCGCTACTTGACGCCTTGGTTCGTATCAATATTTGTTTAGCGTTGTTGAGTTTCAGTGCCGTTCCACTCGATGCTGCTGATAAGCTATATCGGTGGGTTGATGAAAAAGGAAAAGTGCACTATTCCGATAAGCCACCTTCTCAACACGATTATACCAGCCAAAAATTATCCGCTGAGTCGCATTTTTCAAGCAGCGAAAACCTTGCTCCAATACCACCGGCGCCGGATCTTTTTCCTTCCACCATTTGGGTGGTGACTCGCCCTGATTTATTTGCAGATGCTGTGCGTAAATCAGGTAAGGCAGGGTATTATTATTTTGGTGAAAACTGCGTTTCACCTACCGCAATAGAATTTAACAATCTCATTAATAATGGTAAACATTCGAGGTTGTTGCCTCATGAGTCATTGTGGTCTTATCGAGTCGCAAAAACGTTAAATCAGAAAGGTTACAAAGCGGTTAGTTCTGATTACGCAAGTTTGGCAGATAAACTTAAAAAGCGTCCAATTAATGTACTGTTTTTGGAAATTCATGCGCTCGATTTGAGAGTGTGTTATTCATCACCGGAAAAGTACCGTAAAAAAGGACCTCGTTCGGGATACGATCCAACACAGTTTGGTTGGAGTAAGTTTCGACGTTTTCAGGTGTATCTCAAAATTAATTGGTGGATTCAAAACAGCAGTGGAAACAAGTTGCTATTTCGTTCTCAAACAGAGTTCAGTACTTCTCCTTGGGTTGAGACACACTCAGTAGCAGATGGTGTGCTGAGTGCTTTAGAAGGTGCCGCTACCAATCTTTTGGCAGATCCAAAGTTTGTTGTTCATTTACAAAGCCAATCTCGTGAAGAAAACAGCAACGACTCTTCTTTTTTTTCGGGCATTGGAATAAGCAATTACATGACCAAAGCCAAAATAGCAAAAGTAATGAGTTATATGAGAAACGCGAAAATGGTTTTGCTGGAATATTATATGCGAGAAGGAACTTGGCCGGATGATGTAATGAAATTGCAAAACCTGGGAGCCCCGGAGTACCTTGAAAACTATGGTATCAAACGCTTGCAATTGGAAGCGGATGGTACGCTTACCGCGTATGTTGACTTTGAAGAGCATGGTTTTATTTCTTTCAAACCTAACTTAAGACACAGTCATGTGCAGTGGCAGTGCTTCGGTAGTTTTCCTGAAGCTATTATGGCTTCTATGGCTTGTAGCTCCATCTATGAATAATCGTATTACGGATTTAAATGTTTATTTTTTACCATTGAGGGTTTATTTAATGCTCAGAACGATTTGTAAAAGTGTTGATTGATATTTCTCTGTAATATTCCATGGTGATGAAAGACTAGGGCGAACAATTGCTCGTTGATGTGTTTTGTGAACAGTTAACGACATAATTTGTTGCAAATCTACAGCAATTGGAAACTGGGAGTGCCAATATGACTGATTTAGCATGTTGGCGACCATAATAAACCGGTGTCACACCACACCTTCACCAAAATAGGAAAACACAATGACATTCATGAAAACTTTGGCCGCTTCTTTGCTGGTTTCGGGCTCTATGTTGGCACAAGCTGTTAATGTTGACGAAATAATTTCCACTTACCATGAAAATATTGGTGGTGCCGATAAGCTAGCCAGTTTAACAGGGATTAAAATTAAAGGGACTTTTCAGCAGGGGCAAATAAAATTTCCAATGGAGATCGTTCAGCTCGCTTCGGGCAAACAGTACAACAAACTTTCGGTTCAAGGTAAGGAAATAAAGCAGGGTGTATTTGATGGTGAAACACTATGGAACATCAATTTTATGACTATGAAGGCTGAAAAATCGGAAGCGGAAGCAACACACAATAGAAAGCTCGATGTTAATGATTTTCCAGATGTGTTTTTAAACTACAAAGAAAAAGGTTATACCCTGGAGTTGATGGGAAAAGAAACCGTTGACGGTGCAGAAACCTATAAAGTGAAAGTAGAACTTGAGCCGATCCAAGTCGAAGGTAAAGAAGTAGCCAATGTTTCGTATTATTATTTTGATACTGAAGCGATGATCCCATTGATGGTTGAAAGTGAAATAAAGCGCGGTCAAAGTAAAGGTATGATCCAGCAAATTAAAATGAGTGACTACCAAGAAGTTGATGGGCTTTACTTTCCTTTTACTTTAACGCAAGGCATTAAAGGTCAGGGAGAGACGCCTATGACAATCGAGTCCTATGAGTTGAATCCAAAAGTTGCCGATGCGGAGTTCGTTTTTCCGGAGCAAAAATAATCAGGATCCTTTTTAAATAGGAGTCACAATATGAAAAAAACACTGTTGGGGGCAGCGGTCGGCGTGACGGTTGCTCTGGCAGCGCCGGTTGTCGACGCTGCCAAATTATCGGGTAAAACGTTGTTCGGCGATCTCCAGGCGCGTCATATTGGTCCTGCTTTAATGAGTGGACGTTTTGGTGACTTGGAAGGGCATCCATCGAACAGTCGGGTGATTTATGCGGGTGCTGCTGGTGGCGGAGTATGGAAATCCACAAATGGTGGCGCAACCTTTCAACCGATTTTCGATGAGCACCCACAATCTATTGGCGCCATTGAAGTGGATCCGAATGATCCTGATCATACGATTTGGGTTGGTACGGGTGAAATTTGGACACGCAACAGCGTATCGGTCGGTGATGGTTTATTCCGCTCAAAAGACGGCGGATTGAATTGGGAAAAAATGGGCTTTGAAGGATCGGAAAGGATCAGCAGCGTCATTGTTAACCCTAAAAACAGCAACGAAATATACGTAGGTGTGTTAGGAGCTCTGTGGGGCGACAGTGATCAACGCGGTGTTTATAAGTCGAACGATGGTGGGAAAAGTTGGAAGCAGTTGCTGTATCTCGATCAGTCCACCGGTTGTAATGATCTGATCATGGATCCGAAAAATCCAAATGTTCTTTATGCGGCGATGTGGGAGTTTCGTCGAACCGCCTGGTCATTTAACTCTGGCGGTAATCAAAGTGCTTTGTACAAGTCAACCGATGGTGGCCAAACTTGGAATAAAATTCATAACGGGTTTCCGGAGGGTAAGCTTGGCCGAATTGCCGTATCGGTTGCGCCTTCTCAACCCAATCGCTTATACGCCGTTTTAGAAACGGAGAAAGACGAAGACAAAGGCCTTTATCGTTCCGATGATGCGGGTAAAAGCTGGCAGCATTTAAACGGCGATTTTGGTCTGGTTGTACGTCCCTTTTATTTTTCTCGGATTGTCGTTGATCCTAAAAATCCCGATGTGGTTGTTAAAGGCGGGTTGCGGGGTTCCATCAGTCGTGATGGTGGTAAAACGTTTACCAATTTGGGCAACATGCACCCTGATATTCATGACATTTGGTTTGACCCCCACGATTCCGATCGTATGTATGTGGCAACCGATGGTGGTGTATATCGCTCTTGGGATGGCGGTACAACGTTAGAAATGGTTGAAAATATGCCGGTGTCCCAGTTTTATCATATCAGTCTTGATGATGCAGAACCTTACAACGTGTACGGAGGCTTACAAGACAACGGTTCTTGGTATGGACCGTCACAATCGCCGGGCGGTATCGAAGCGAGAGACTGGAATTCCGTTGGCTATGGTGATGGATTCCGTGTTCTGAAACATCGCAAAAAGAATATTATTTATTCGGAAATGCAGGGCGCCGAAAATGTTTGGCGTTACGATGTTGAACGTAATCAAACCAAAACCATTCAACCGTTACCGGAAAAAGGTGATCCGGATTTACGGTTTAATTGGAATGCGCCGATTGCGTTAAGCGAGCACGAAGCGGATCGTATTTATATTGGCAGTCAGTTTTTACATAAATCGGATGATATGGGTGACACTTGGGAAAAAATTTCACCCGATTTAACGACGAACGATCCTGCCAAACAAAATCAGCTCGATTCTGGAGGCTTGTCAAAAGACAACTCTGGCGCTGAAAACCATTCGACGATTTTTACCATTGCAGAGTCACCACTGGACGACGATGTGATTTGGGTTGGAACGGATGATGGCAACGTTCAAATAACCACGAATGGCGGAGACGACTGGCGTAATGTTGTTGGTAACATTTCAGGCTTACCGAAAAACACCTGGGTGTACCATATAGAAGCAAGTAGCCACGATAAAGCCACGGCTTATGCTGTTTTTGATGGCCATACCGCTAATGATGGGAATACCTATGTGTATAAAACCAGTGATTACGGTAAAACGTGGAAGTCGTTAGCAAAAGACAATCTCTATGGTTTTGCTCGCAGTATTCAGGAGGATTTTGTTAACCCGGATTTGTTGTTCCTAGGTACCGAGTTTGGGTTGTTCATTACGATTGATGGTGGTGATAATTGGTATCGTTTTACTAATAACATGCCTGCCACTGCGGTACATCATATTGAAATGCACAATCGCACCAGCGATTTGGTTATGGGGACCCACGGACGTGGCGTTATTATTCTTGACGACATCAGCCCATTGCGTGAATTGAATTCGGAAGTTTTGGAAAAAGACGTTCACTTTTTTAGTACTAAGCCAACCATCATTCGAGAAGAGAGCGGTTTTGGGGGCGCAAGTGGGGAAACTCAATTTGTGGGCAAAAATCCGAACCGTTCGGCAAAAATTACGTACTACCTGAAAAAGCGTCACATCTTTGGAAAAATGGAAATGAAGGTGTTTGATGAAGCGGGCAACAAAGTGGCTGATCTGCCGGTTGGAAAATCGAAAGGCATCAATGTCGTCAGTTGGGATTATCATTTAAAACCACCGAAAATTGCGACGGGTAAAACGTTCTCTTTTGGTGGATTTACTTCGCCTAGAGCAAAAGCGGGTACTTACAAAGTGGTATTAACGAAAGGTAAGCAAACTTACGAGACACAGATCGAATTGAAAAACGATCCAAGCTCATTGTTATCCAGCCGCGAGCGTCGTCGTTTACAAGATACCACCATGAAGCTTTACGATATGACGCAGGATCTGGCCTATTTTGTTTATCAGGTGGATCAACATGTTGCTGCTATCGGTGATGACAATGAACGTTTGAATCCTTTCAAGCAATCACTGATTGAGCTCAAGAAAAGTCTGGTGATCACTACCGGAGATAACTATGTTGGATCTGCTGAGCCGGAATTGCGTGAAAAACTGGCGGAGTTGTACAGCAAAGTGACCGCTGGCTTTGTGGCGCCTTCGGAAGCCGAGCTGAATAATATGACTTTGCTGGAAGAAGAGTTTAACCTGGCCAAGCAAAAGTTTGCGGAGCTTAAGTTGCATTACAAAAATGAATTGAGTAATCAATCGGACTTGAAAGTTGCCCTTAAAAGCTTCGATGACTTTGTCATGGAATAATCGTTGTCATGAATTAATCGTTTGAAAACTCCAGCGACCTCTTTGAGGTCGCTTTTTTATAAATCTGTATTAGTACGTTGGCACTTTACTCCGCACGTTCTTTCACCTGTTTCTTCTCTATTGCCTTTGCGTTTTTAAGGCCGGCCACTCCACCATTACCCGCCCAACTAAAAATCACCCACTTTCAAGCATTTAGCTTTTCACCCCTAAAAAGAGCTGGATAACCACTTGAATAAATGCTACTTATATAAGTAGTTATTGTTGTTTGTTATCGCCAAAGTAGTCCAGTGTCATCAAAAAACTCATTAAACCAATTACTGAATAACCCTGCGTTGTGGCAGGCATCAAGTGTAATGGCAGTACGGCCGGTGGCGAGTACCGGTTTTGCCAGGCTTGATGCCTTGCTACACGATGGCGGTTGGCCGCAGGGGGCTTTAAGTGAGTTATTACTGACCGGCAATGGTGTTGGAGAGCTGCGTTTATTATCCCCGCTGTTAACGCACCTGGCTTCACAAGCCGGTTATCAGGTGTGGATCAATCCCCCGTTTCTACCTTATGCGCCAGGAATGAACAAGTTGGGGATAGCGCTTAGTCGGCTGTTGGTGGTTCGTGTTTCCAAGCTTGAGCAACAGGTTTGGTCAGCCTATCAGGCGCTGATCTCGAAAGCCTGTTCGGTGGTACTTATCTGGCTGCCAGGAGCGGGCGCTTACAAAAATGAGCTGCGTAAATTGTCGGTGGCTGCGCGGCAGGCGCAGTCTTGGGGCATTGTATTGCGCAGCGACAGGGCGTCGGTGCACCCGTCACCGGCACGGTTACGCCTTCAATTAGCCATGCAGCAAAATGGAGAAGGTCACATAACGGTGCTTAAACAGGCGGGCGGTTGGAGTGGACAACACGTATCGCTGAACTTATGGCCGGAGCAACAACACTGGAGTGCGTTACCTGCCTGTGACTGGCCGGTGTTTTATTCTCAGCAAAAGCAAACACCTTTGGGCTCTGAAGCTTCATCTGCGGCTCAAGAACTGAAGCGCTGGTTAGCTGGAATGGAGCAGGCCGCAGCTGAAACTCACAAACAGGTTCTAACCCATTAAGGAGAATAGCAATGTGGCTGTGCATTCGTTTTACCTTATTGCCGTTGGAGGCTTTGTGGCTTGATACTGACTTGAAACAAGCGATTGCGGTTAGCGAGCAACAACACATTATTTGTTGTAACGCTATCGCTCATCAACAGGGTGTTCGAGTCGGACAAAGTGTATCGACCGGTTATGCGGTATGCGATGAGTTAAAAGTCGTTGAACGTAATCCAGAACAAGAGTGGCTGCAGCTTAAAAAAATGGCGTTATTGGCTTACCCATTTTCTCCGGTGCTGACGTTGTGGCGACCGAATGCCCTGTTAATCGAAATTGGTCGCAGCCTGAGTTTGTTTCATGGCCTGACAAATTTGTTGGAAACATTGCAATCCTGTTTTTTGCAGCAGGCAATGTCTTTTGCCATGGCAATAGGACCTACTCCCAAGGCTGCGGAGGTGTTTTCTTTTTCACCTCTCGGTGACTCGACTCAATTGTGGGATGAGGACGAACAATATTTTGAGCAAGATCGTTTTCGGGAAGCACTTTATGCTTTACCGCTAGCACAGTTGCAACTAGACGGTGCTATTCATCAAAAAATGTCTGCCATTGGGCTTAAAACAGTCGGTGAGCTTTACCAGTTATCAGAGCGCGCACTGGCAAAACGATTAGGTCGTGATTGTGTGCGTTATTTGCAGCAGCTAACGGGAGACTTGCCAGACGTACAAACGTGCTTTCAACCGGACATTACCTTTGAACAGTCGCTGGAATTTATCGATGTCATTCATCATCAGCAAGCTTTGTTATTTCCTATGCGTCGATTACTGGAAGACTTATTGCAATTTTTAAGGCTTTATCAAAAAACGACTCAGTGCCTATCTTGGCAACTGCAAGACAGTTATCGACAACAGACAGAGTTTGAAGTGCTCCTGGTGGATGCTTACATGGATGTGACGTCTTATTTGGAGTTAACGCGATTACGACTCGAGTCGATCCGTTTAACAGGGCCTATTGAGCGTATTGTTTTATCAGCGGTTCAGCTGAGCGACTTAACAACGACGGAAGCGTCATTGTTTTCGCAATGTGAAACCTTCAAAGATGATCTGCATTTTGCCAATAAAATTCGAGCCCGTTTTGGGCAAGGCAGTTGCGTAGGGTTAATTGAAAAAGATCAATGTGTGCCGGAGTTGGCGTCAAAGTTTTCGGCTAACGTTGCTGAAGCGGGGGCTTTGTATTCCAACCAACCATCTTCTAATACTGATCGGGAATGTACGCCTGAGCGTCCGGCTTGGTTATTGCCTGAGCCTCAGTTTATTGGGCATGAACCGCACGGTTTATATTGGGATGGTAAGTTATCAATCGTGTCTCAAGTGGAACGTATTGAACATTTTTGGTGGAAAAAAAAGGTGGTTCGCGATTATTACGTAGCTCAGCATCAAAATGGCGTGTTTTATTGGGTATTTTTTGACACTGAAAAAAAACGCTGGTTTGTTCAAGGTGTATTTGCCTGATTTTTATGGGCATGAAAGTGATGAATTATTACGAGCTGTTTGTACAAAGTAACTTTACTTTTCTTACCGGCGCATCGCACCCGGAAGAGCTTGTTCGTGAAGCCAAGGAAAAAGGTTATGCCGGTATTGCGATTACCGATGAATGTACTTTTGCTGGAATTGTTCGTGCGCATGTGGCAGCAGAAAAATACGATATAAAACTGATTGTGGGTGCTTATTTTCGTGTGGATTTTGCATCCGAAAAAGAGATGGAGTTATTGCTTTTATGCCCGACTAAAGAGGCTTACGCAGAAGTCTCATCATTAATTACACGCGCTCGACGTCGTACTGAAAAAGGAAAATATCAGCTTAAATTTTCTGATCTGGAAGGGTTTGTCGAGCAAGCGTTGGCGATCTGGCTGCCCCCAAAGTCAGAAGGACAAGCGAAAAAACAGTTGGTGGCATTGAATGCTATTTTTACTCAGCGACTCTGGATAGGATTTCATCGGTTGCTGCATCATGACGATTATCGTTTTTATTGTCAGTGTTTGTCGTTGGCTGAAGAGTTTCAGTTACCGATGGTGGCGCATAACCGGGTATTAATGCATTCCCCTGAGCGCTTGCCGTTGCAACACTGTTTAACCGCTATACGTTTAAATAAAACCATTCCGTCATTGGGGAGTGAATTGCTATCCAATGGAGAGCAACACTTGCGTGATTTGAGTGTGTTAAATGAGCTTTATCCACTGTTGTTGTTAGAAGAAACGCATGCTATTGCAGAACGTTGTTGCTTTTCGCCAAGTGATTTGAAGTACGACTACCCACACGAAGTGATCCCCAAGCAGTTAAAACCCATCGATTATTTACGAAGCTTGTGTTACGACGGCGTGAAACAACGCTGGCCCGATGGTGTTTCTGAAAAAACACTCGCAACGTTAGAAAAAGAGCTTTCGGTTATCGAAACATTAAAGTATGAGCATTATTTTTTAACCGTTTACGATATTGTTGCTTTTGCACGAAGAGAAAATATTTTATGTCAGGGGCGAGGGTCGGCTGCCAACTCTGTGGTGTGTTATTGTTTAAGGATTACCGAGGTGGACCCGGAAAAAAGTGAACTTTTGTTTGAACGTTTTATTTCGGCAGAGCGTAATGAGCCGCCTGATATCGATGTGGACTTTGAACATCAAAGACGTGAAGAGGTGATTCAGTACATTTATAAAAAGTACGGTCGAGAACGTGCTGCTTTAGCGGCGACTGTGATTACTTATCGTATGAAAAGCGCGATTCGTGATGTGGGTAAAGCTTTGGGTATTGATGAAGCCTTAGTTAACTATTTATCCAAGTCGTTGGCCTGGTGGGATAAACCAAAGGCATTGAGTGAATACTTTCAATCCAATCAACTTTCGAACTCGGCGTTGATGGCGAAAAATTTTTGTTTTTTAGTGATGGAAATTTTAGGTTTTCCTCGCCATCTTTCACAACATGTCGGCGGCTTTGTCATTACTAATCGTCCCATTGCTACTTTGGTGCCGGTTGAAAACGCGTCCATGCCGGATCGTACCGTGATCCAGTGGGATAAATACGATATTGAAGCCCTTGCGCTATTAAAAGTGGACGTGCTTGGACTGGGCATGTTGTCGATGATTCGCCGCGCGTTGGAAATGACAGCACAGTATTCCAATGTACGGGAACTGGCCGATATTCAGAAAGAGGATCCTCGGGTTTATAACATGTTGTGTAATGGCGATACCGTGGGTGTGTTTCAGGTGGAGTCGCGCGCGCAAATGAGTATGTTACCGCGTTTAAAGCCTCAACGTTTTTACGACTTGGTTATTGAAATTGCCATTGTAAGGCCCGGGCCTATTCAGGGGGATATGGTGCACCCTTATTTACGCAGGCGGGAAGGTGTTGAGCCGGTTGAGTATCCCGATAAAGCGACCGAGAAAGTTTTGGAGCGAACATTGGGTATTCCTATTTTTCAGGAGCAGGTGATCCAACTGGCAATGGTGGCGGCGAGCTTTTCCGGTGGTGAAGCGGATCAGCTCCGACGAGCTATGGCCACTTGGGGGCGCAATGGTGATTTATATCAATTTAAAGAAAAGTTGATCGCCGGTATGTTAAAAAACGGTTACAGCGAAGATTACGCCAATCGACTTTTTGAACAGATGAAAGGGTTTGGCAGTTACGGTTTTCCCGAGTCCCACTCCGCCAGTTTTGCCATTCTTGCGTATTTTTCGGCTTGGTTAAAACGACACCATACCGCCGCTTTTTATTGTGCGTTATTAAACAGTCAACCGATGGGGTTTTATACGCCGTCGCAACTGATCCAGGATGCGCGACGACATCGTATTACGATCTTGCCGATTGATGTGGATCACAGTGAATGGTATTCCACATTGGAAGTTATTGGGCATGGCCGGCTGGAAGAGCATATCGATAAAATTAAAGAGCATCAGCAGCAATTGGCATTGCGTTTAGGATTACACCTGGTTAAAGGGTTTAATCAACAGGCAGCGGAACGTCTGACTAACGAAAGGGATAAACAACCCTGGGGTAACTTGCGCGACTTGGTCATGCGTGCCGAGTTGAATAAAACCGAACGCGATGCTTTGGTGCGTGCTAATAGTACATTGCGTTTTTCAAAGCACCGCTATCAAGCACAGTGGCAAGCCATGGCTTTGGAAGAAAGCAAACCGTTATTTTCTTCCATGGAGCAAGAAGACAGTGACCATTTAAATGACAATGTGATTTTGGCTGCGCCAAAAGAAGTCGATAACATGCTGATGGATTATCAAACCACAGGCTTGACACTCAATCGTCATCCTTTGTCGATATTGAGAGAGTCGCAGCCTGTCGCTCAATGTAAAAAGGCATCCGATTTAAGGCGTATGCATCAGGGGCAATTTGTGAAAGTGGCTGGCGTTGTCACTTGTCGACAAAGACCCGGTACCGCTGCAGGTGTATTGTTTTTAACTTTAGAAGATGAAACTGGAAATATGAATATTATTGTTTGGAAAGACAAAGTGGAGCGCTTTCGTAAAGCCATTCTTGGCAGTCGACTGCTATTGATTAAAGGCACGATTGAACGTGAGCATAAAGTTGTGCATGTGATCGCGGGTTACATTCAGGACATCAGTGAACAATTGCCGCAATTTAAACGCATGTCGCGTGATTTTCATTGAACGCACTCTTTATTTTAAAACGGCGAAAACGCAGAAAAACCGTCTGCGTTTTCATTAGGTCAATTCAACGAATTCGCTAAACTTAAGGGATTTGATAACTGCGCGATAAATTTTCACGAACTTCTGCTGCACTGTACGTGGTGCGATTATCCGGTCGCATGCCTTTACCCATCATGATTTCTATAGAGCGTTCAATTTGATCGCGTTGATCGCCCATATGCATTTGCATGTGGTATTCGCGTTCTGGTTCTACTCGGGTGGTGCAGTTTAATAAGCCACAGTCGCGTGTCACTCTGGTGCGTTGACTTACTCCAATCCCACTTTGTGGCTGTTTTTCTCTTTCAACCAATGTTTCGCGCTCAATGATTTCAAACCAGTCGTATCCTTTAAGTAATGTTAATTCAGCGGCGCGCAGTAATGCCAGGTCGCGTGCCTTGTTGGCATCTTGTCCTCGAAGCTTAAAGTGAACCCGATATTGGTTGTTACTGATGGCGGTTTCTTTATAACCGTATCCGCTGCCTGTTGCTGGCCGATAAGCGGGTTGCGAAGCGCAAGCGGAAAGTAAAATCAGTGTGGTTAAACTGGTGATAAACGTTTTCATGATGTTACTCCTCATTCTTCAACTCGGTTTCGACGGTCCAGTTTTGACGAATCAAGCTGGCTTCTTGTTCGGCATTAAAAAAGTTACCTTCAATCATGCGATCGATGTGAGCATCGAGCGAACGATTTGCAGACGCCGTTTGATATTCAGCGTTGTTGCGTTTTTCCGTATTAACGCTGGCAATCAGTTGCCATTGTTGCGCTTGAAAACAAGCAATGTTTTCACTACTGCCCTGTGTTGAATGCCATTGAAACTGTCGACAGAACTGGCCTTGTTTGTTTTTAAAACTGATGCGTGGTTTGATGGATTGCTCATGATTGAGACTGATTTCAAAACCACTGGGTTGATTGTTAAGAGCATCGCTAACCATCGACCATTGTTGTTGCTCTAGCGATGTATCCACATGAAACATCCCGGGCCCTAATAGTGCGCCGACGAGTACCAACGTGATCGCTGCAGCCATTCCGTATTGAGGCGTCGCTTGTTGCAGTTTTTGTTTTGCCGTTTTCCACCAGGGAAAAGTAATCACGTTTTCGCTGTTTGTTGGCGTTTGCAATATTTCAGAAATGTTTTGAGGGATCGGTACGTCATCAATTTTTTTAATGCTTTGTTGTACCAAATTATCCACTAACGCCAGCTCCGCCAGTCGACCGGCCAGTGATTCGTCTTCTACAATCGCATTGCGAATCGCTTCCATCTCATTTTCGGGCAATTCACTATCAAGAAATGCCGATAATTGTTGGTCAGTAATCGTCATGCGCAAGCCCCTCCGGGTTGTGTGTTTATCCAGTCGGCGATGGAGCGCCGGGCTCTTGCCAGTCGACTCATAACCGTACCTACCGGAACCGACAGAGTTTCTGCGGCCTCTTTGTAGGAAAGGCCTTCGATGGCCACCAGCGAAAGAATGGAGCGTTGATCTTCAGGTAACTGCTCAATCTGCTCGACAACCTGCTTTACCGTTAGCTGATTATGAATGTGCTTTTCGCCATCAATGACCTGGTTTTCGGTCAACTCGGGGACATCCACCACTTTTTGACGAACTTTACGGGCTCGGTATTCATCGATCCATAAATTACGACACACCCGAAAGCACCATTTGGTGAGATCCACATCATTGGGTAATTCGCGTGAAAGTACCCGTTCAATGGTGTTTTGAACCAGGTCATCGGCATCGTGCAAGCTTCCGGTTAAGGAGTAGGCAAAGCGCCGAATCATCGGTACAAGCGTCTGTAATTGTTCTTTCATCATTACTTTTCCTCTTCTCTCACTAAGAAGACGAAACATCCTCCCAATTTATTCTTTAAAAAATGAATATTTTCTCTGCTCATACGTTATTTTATTGAAACACAAGGTGTTTTTTCACTAATTAATCGACCATCAGGGCGATAATCCGTTCACATATTTCGTCGATTTGAGGTACTTGAAGCCCTTATGATCGAGTATAGTAGCAATGAAAGTGAGTAAAGTTATGGGTATGAATCTAAAGCAATTTCTTATCAGTTTTTCGGTGTTCGGTTGTCATTGGTTGATGGCTGCTGAACTGGTAAAACCTCCAAAGGTGACCCTGCCGACAATCAGACCTCCTGTGGTGGATGACGTAAAGCGAAATCTGAAGTCTGTTACTGAAACGACACAGTCGCTGAATGATAAGGTGAGCCAAGCGACATCGTTGGATCAGCTTCCTGCCGAAATACCGGTGGTTGACAAGCTGGGGCAAACTTTATTTGTCGATGTTGAAGTTGAAAAGGGATTTCGTGCCATTGCGGGTGAATGGATTGGAATTTTCTCAGAATCGGAATTAACGCATCTTCAATCCCTATCTGCGCGTGTTTTGTCCAGGCAAGATATGAAAGGCCTCGGCTTAATACTGACACGCTTTAAAGTTGAAAGTGCGTTCGACAGTCGAGATGTTTTAGCGAAACATTTACCCAAACATATTTTAGACACGCTCGATCGTAATCATGTGTATGCGTCGCAAAGTGATTCGGCACAGGCTTCGTTTGATCGTAATATTTCTCGTACGTTTTGTGACACGGAAACGCGAATTGGCATGATTGATACGGATATATTACACACGCACGACGCTTTTCAACAGGCCTCTATTCAACGCCAAAACTTTTTGCCCGACTCTTTAAGTATGCCCAAAAATCACGGAACAGCTGTCGCAGGAATATTAGTCGGTCAAAGTGCGGAGCTTGTGCCACTGTTACGAAGGGCAGAGTTATTTGCAGCTTCGGTCTTTTATTCCCGCAACGATTATTCACAAGGTGCTCCGCTGAGTTTTTTATTATCCGCTTTAAATTGGATGGCAGAACAAAAAGTGCCGGTGATCAACCTCAGTTTAACCGGGCCCGATAATCGAATGCTTAAGCGTGTTATCAACCACGTGGTTAACAGTGGCATTGTTTTGGTGGCTGCTGCAGGTAATGAAGGGCCGGCTGCACCTCCAATGTTTCCTGCAGCTTATGAAGGGGTTATCGCTGTGACCGCGGTGAATCATCAAGGACAAATTTATCGATGGGCGAACCAGGGCGATTACATCGACTATTCAGCATTCGGAGTTTCGGTAAAAACAGCAAGAGCCAATGGTGAGTATGGTTTTGAAAGCGGAACATCACTCGCTTCTCCTGTTGTTGCAGCTTATTTGGCGTGCCAGTTGGCAACAATACCTTTTGAAAAAAGCGTTCAAAAGCTACAGCAAAGGGTTATGGATTTGGGCAAGCCTGGAAAAGATCCCGTATTTGGTTTTGGATGGCTTAAGTAGTTGAATGTGTTTATCTCGTAATATCTCACCATCGTAATTTTAAAAATCAAAAGTGGCTCTCTATTATCAGGGTTTGAAATATTTATAACTTTCGCTTTCAAGTAAATCGCTTTTTGAGGTTTATTGAAGCGTCGGTTTAACTTGGTTTGCAAAACGTCAACCTCTGTTCCAGACTCAAAAGGATACCGACTTAATACAGGATCCTTTAAATCAACATGAATCAACAAGTGGATGTTAGTCAGTCAGACTCAGAAAAAATGTCACAGGAAAGTGCTTGCTATTTGGAACATTTAAACAGCGTTGCCGATTCCCAACAAGTGGTTGCGCATCAAGATATTTTCAATCAGCAAGGTGCCTTATTGGTTCCAAGAGGTACGCTCATATCAAGAAAAATCAGAGACCAATTGCTTGAGCACCGTGTGAGTCAACCATTGGATGAAGTGGTGTCTGTCGCACAGTGTTTGAATAAACAAAGCCTGGTTGAAGACTTTGATCAATTTATCAGTACTAACTCAGATTTAGCCATCATTCATTTGCGTATGGAGTTTTCCGGAACGTTATATCACTTATGCACTTTTCGTGATTTACCTCGTGTGGTCATGCAAAAATTAACGGTTCTAAAAGAGCGGTTTCCCAATATTTATCAACGCTCGTTGTTTTGTGCCTGGTTAGGGCCGGTAATTGCTACCAAAGCAGAAGAGCCTTTCGAAACCGTTCTTGATGCTTTTTATGTCGGATTGTTTCACGATTTAGGGTTGCTTCATATTGAACATAGCATTGTAGAGAAATATGAAGGACTTACCGAAGAGCAGCAACGAGCGAAAAACAGTCACGGTAGGATTGGGAAATTAATTTTAGCAAATACTGGCATGTTTTCTGAAGACGTATTAAAAGGAGTAGAAGAGCATCACGAGCGTTGCGATGGAACGGGCTTTCCACACCATTTGTACGGCGACGATTTAAGTTTGTCCGGGCAGCTCGTTGGGTTGGCGGATAAGCTGTACGGTATAAGAAAATGCCCATTTACAAAAAATCAAAGCCTGAATAATGCGATCCCTTACATTCGAGTAAACAACGCAACGCGTTTTATGAAGATTTATCAAGCGGCTTACGGCGTTATTATACATGCGAAACGTCCTGAACAACTTCGAATTAATGAAAAAAAAGTGGTGGACGTGCTAGCTAAATTGCCTAAGCAAAATCACCGCTTAATTGAACTTAATTTATTGATGATTAATGCGGTAAAAGTACTGAAAACTTTACCCAGTGTGAAAAGTATTAATGTTGTGATTCATGCAGGAACGTGTACTTTAACAACGGTTCAACGCGCTGGAATTTTTGATGAAGGATATAACAATTGGCTGGACGATATGGAGAGTCATCCTCTAGACGAGCAAGATATAGCTGAGCTCTATATTTTGCAATACGAATTGAGTTTTGCTTTCCGTCGATTCTGGTTGGTGTTTCATGAATTAACGGTTAAAACGAAGGCTCAAGAAAAGCAAAAAGTGCTTCAGGAAATTGATCGTAAGTTTATTGATAAGTTGGAAAAAGTGATGTTGATGTACCGAGTAGAGGCTGAATGTTAAGATTAGATGATTGTTTGGAATCTGATTTTGTAAAGCAGGAGAGTGAAATTCGATTTTGCGTGGCGTGTAATAGCCGGATTTTATCTTCAAGCGAATATTGTCACTCATCTAATATAATTTGAAATGTGATTTTTGTTGAGTATGAATGATAGAATTGATTTTGGTTCGAGGGGTTAGTTAGAATGGCAGTCGAATCTAGTGAAGTGCCCAGCAATATTGTGGGGTGGTTCGCAGTATTGTGGCCAATAGCTGTAGGTGTAATTACGTTTTTTGCCACTTGGTGGAGAACTAACAAGACTACCGAAGTCAAACTTAATGCAGAATTGAGAAAAAGCAAAAATGAAAAACTTTGGGATATAAAGAGAGAGCGATATGAGCAGCTATTGATAGCTGTTGACGCATACTTTCTTGCGGTTAACCAGTTTAATTACAGCGTTCAGCGCCGTGATTTATATGACGAACCCTATCTGAATGCACGAATGCAGGACATAAATTTTACCTATAATAAAGTTACTGAGATAAATGCGACAAACAAACTGTATTTTTCACCTTCCGTATATGAGTTAATCGATGAATACATTAAGAAGAAGTGTGAGGTTGATCAAGCTATTTTCTCTGCAAAGACTCTTTCTGAGGTTATAGAAATAGGAGCAAGTATTTATAGTGAACTACATCCGATCCTCAGTAAAATGCAAGATAATTTGGTTAAAGAAATGCGGAGTGATCTTTCGGTTGGAGACGATTATTCACTTTAGTAAGCAAGTGTAGGATGTATATGGACTCCTCAGGGATTGCAATATAAATTGCTTTCCCCTGGCTTCTCATTTAAAAAATCTTTCGTACTTCATGGCATTTAGCTCTCTTCATTACCCGTTTCACAGACTGCGTTAGCTGTCGTATATTCGGCCTTTTGATGGAGAGCGACTCCTGGCCTAAACGGCATTCGCCGTAAACCAGACTCCTTATTGGGTGCAGAGGTTTTGTAAAACCACCATCCTACTCAGGTTTTGTCTGATTAGCTCGCTGCTGTTATTTCCGTTTAATGTTTACTGCTAACTGTTTAGGTGAGTACTGATTTTTTACTTTCTGATTGAATACATCATTACCTTGCGACAGGTTGACGATATTCATCACCACTTTTCAGAATGGCGAGTGCCATTCTGACCAGTTTGTTGGCGACAGCCACGACCGTTTTATTAAAACTTTTGATGCTTAATAACTGCCTAATCCAACAGCTCTAACCGTCGCTTTTATCTTTCACATGGATCACTGCAGAACGTGCTCCATTAATTAACAAACTTCTTAGGTAAACATCACCGCGTTTGGTGATGGAACCAATTTTCACTTTACCACCACTGCCACTATGTGCCGGTATTAAACCCAAGCTGGCGCTCGCATCTCTTCCACATTGAAATCCATCGCCCGAACCTAACTTGGCGTACAACATACTAGCACTCAGCCAACCAATCCCAGGCATAATTACCAGTCTTTTACATGGTTCAATTTGCTTAGCCAACGCTTCAATTTCTTTGCTCACTTTATCAAATCGTTCAATTTGATAAATAAGGTGTTCTAACAGTTCAAGTAATATTTTTCGGCTGATAGCGGTTAATTCATTACTTGCGTCTTCCAACGCTTCCGGTACTTGTTGGCGAAGTGCATTAATCCCTAACGGAAAATTAACCCCATATTCTCTGGCAAACCCTCTTATTCGATTGGCAGTCTGGTCGCGCTCCTTTTTGTAACCTTGTCGATATTTATGCAATGTGGCGATATCTTGCTGCTCTAACGTTCTGATTTGAACACAGTGAAGTCGTGAGCTTTTGCTGGCTTCATATATGGCGATAGCATCATTTCGATCATTTTTATTTCCTGTGCGAAACTTAGCCGCAATATGGGGCGGTATTAAACCTACCTTATGCCCTAACTTTGTAAAACGCCTGGCCCAATAATGCGCAGAACCACAAGCTTCCATATAAATGTCAGCATGGAGATGCTGTCAATGATTGCGCACATTTTCTTCGCGGATACTTCTTGGTTTGATTTGGCTTTTCCGAATTTATTGAAAACCGCAACTTGAAAAACACCTTTAGCTAAATCGATACAAATTGTTGTACTATTGTTCATGGTATGGCTCCTTTGGTTTTGTCGCCTCCCACTTTAGCGAAATTTTACTTGAGTGGGGAGGAGTCCATGCCATTGGGTGTTAACCCATCTCTTTCAAGTGATTAAATTTGGATGTTTATATCGAGTCAATGCTGTTTTTATTGATGGGTTACGCTGCGCTCCACCACATCCTACGGAAAACACGTTTGTAGCAATTAGCAGTTGTAGGATGGGTGTTAACCCATCTCTTTCAAGTGATTAAATAAGGATGTTTATATTGAGTCAATGCTGTTTTTATTGATGGGTTACGCTGCGCTCCACCACATCTTACGGAAAACACGTTTGTAGCAATTAGCAGTTGTAGGATGGGTGTTAACCCATCTCTTTCAAATGATTAAATTTGGATGTTTATATCGAGTCAATGCTGTTTTTATTGATGGGTTACGCTGCGCTCCACCACATACTACGGAAGAACGCGATTGTAGCAAATAGAATGGGAATTAATCCATCCTGCAAAGCCTAAAGATATCAAATTGAAGTGAAATGATGTTGAAGAGGCTAAAGGCGGAGTTGAAACTGAACGAGCAAAAAACTACACCCATTACCCGTTATAGTAATGGGTGTTTCGTATCAAAACTCGACTCTAATGAGCAGTGAGTATTGTTCTGAATCGTAGTTTTGTTCTTCAAGGTTTGAGCGTTGCTCTTTACGCTCTGCTTTACTGATCAGTGCAAAGTTTTCACTAATATTAAACTTCCAGTTTAGCTCTAATTGAGTGATTTCGTCTTTTCGAGTATCGGCTAAAAATTCTTGCGGATGCTTATAGTCATTTTTCTGCTTTTGCCATCCAAGTTGTACTTGGTTTTCAAAGTCAAATAAAGAAAATTGATTGGAGAGGCGAATGGAATATTTTTTACCGGTATAGTCAAAGGCGTCATCCTGCGTATTTTCATCTCGTGAATTGAAGGAAAACTGAATAAAAGAAGTGGCAGACGGATTGAATAGGAATAGGTCGCCAGTAAAGCCTTCAGTATTGGCATCGTACTCTACTAAAGTATCATAGCGCTTTTTTTGTTGCTCTTTAGATAATCGAACAAATAATTGATTAAACATAAGTTTAGAGATGTAAAGCGAGTTTTGTTCTAATTCAAGAAAGCTTTCGTTTGCTAAATCCGCGTCGGCGTAATTTCGCATTATCCCTATTGTCAATGGTGAAAAATCATAAGCCACTTCTAGGTTAAGAAAACTTAAATTTTGATCGTAGCTAGACTGTTGCTCAAAATCTTTATCTGAGTAACTGTAGCTGCCTTTCATGGTTAGGTTTTCAAAAGGAATAAGCTCGCCGGAGAGTCCTAATTGATACGTTCTGGCATTGTCGCCTTGTTCGGTGTTTCTATCAATGTCATCGATACTCAGGTGACTGTCTGAAAGGTGTCCTGCTTCTATTTGAGCGTTAAGTTTATAGTTTTCAGCAAAAGCGGGTTGCATGCTTATTAATGCCAGTATGACTGATAATGATAATTGGTTTTTCATGATCGACTCCTCATATAAATGCGCCGGTGCAAAAACACCGGCGATATAACTTGGGTTAAATGTCAATATTCAGGCTTTGCTTCAAAGCAGAGTTGATTGTCGCATCCACAGATGATTCGATAGCTGATTTAACGGCTTTGTCTACCGAAGCATTGGCTTGACCTGCCACTTGTCCTTTTATTGCATTTGCCTGGTTTACTGCAGCTTCGCTATGGTTACTCGCTTCCGCAGATCCCTTTAAACTGGATGTCGTATCGATTGCTGCTGAAGCCGTCGCTGATGCATCGGAGGCTAATTGCGATGTGGCATCGATCGCTTCTGAGCCTGTTGCTTCAACCTGCGCTGTAACATCCGAAGCTAATTGCTGTGATGATTCAATCGCTGCAGAAGTTTGGTATTCCGCTTCGCTGGTCATTTCGGTAGCGACTTCGGAAGACATATCAACGAGTGCTTCACCAGAAGCGAATAGTTCAGAGCTTGTGGTTTCAACATCGACTTCGGAAGCGACTTGAGTGAGCTGATTAACCGCTAACTTACCAGCGCTTTCCATTTCTTCTTCGGTTGGCTCTTCAGGTTCTTCGTTGCTATTTTCTGCTTTGCCATGAAGTTGAACACTAACCGATGCTCGAGTATCAGCAGACGCAGAAGTGCTGCCTTGAGTGGTTTGGTCATCACTTTTTTGCTCAGTTTCGCCCTCTCTGTTTTGCTGTGGCTTGGCTTCATCGTGTGCTTTGTTTTTAACAGCGACATTAACTTCAGCTTCGGTTTTAGCATTCGCTGATGCATCAACCTTAGCGGCAAGTGCAGAGCTGGAAGCTAGAGTGCAAGCTGCAATAAGCATTAAAAGTTCAGATTTAGAGTTCATTGTGATTACCTCTTTGTTGTCGGTGATTTCACTAGGGTGACGACTCAGCAATGAGGTTTATTCACGAGGAAATAAAGAAATACTCTAATGATGTAGAAACTGTGAGGTTTGTCACAGTTCTGCTCAGTAAGTTAAGGCGTGTTAATAAGGCGGGTCGGCGAGGCTATTGTTGAAGTGCCAATGATTGCATCAGACTAGGCGTCAGCAGAGTTTCAATGGAAAAGCACACAGTACAAAGTTGTACTGTGTGCGTTCTGTACTCGCTAAACTGAAAACTTATTTTTTAGCTTTTTCTCAACGGCAACGTTTTTTAGCGTGACGTATTGAGGTAGTCCATTTTTATACGGAGGGTAGGATTCACCTTTGATCAAAGGTGACAGGTATTCGCGACAAGCGTCGGTAATATGAAAGCCATCACGGGTAATAAAATTGCGAGGCATCATTTTTTCGACATTGGCGACTTTATCCAATGGTGCTTCACCAATAGTCCAACCGTAACGTTTTCCTTTTTTGCGGTCAATCGTCACCATAACCGAGTTTTTGCCTTGTAAAGCGAACTCTACGGCGGCACGACCAACGGCATAAGCTTGCTCCACATCGGTGGCGGATGCGATATGGCGTGCTGCACGTTGCAGATAATCCGCGACCGCCCAATGGTATTTGTAACCCAGTTTATCTTTAACTCGTTGAGCAATCATTGGTGCGACACCGCCGAGTTGTTTATGACCAAATGCATCGGTTGTACCAGCATCGGCGAGAAAGGTACCATCTTTATATTGCGCACCTTCGGAAACCACAATAGCGCAATAGCCGAATTTTTTTACGCAACGATCCACGCGTTTCAAAAACTTCTCTTCGTTAAATGGAATTTCGGGAAACAAAATAATGTGCGGTGAGTCGCCTTCATTCTCGGCGGCTAAACCTCCAGCAGCGGCAATCCAGCCAGCATGACGTCCCATCACTTCCATAACAAAAACTTTGGTAGACGTTTTTGCCATTGAGGCAACATCGAAACCGGCTTCACGAATAGAGACAGCAATGTACTTGGCAACCGATCCAAAACCCGGACAGTTATCGGTAAAGGGTAGGTCGTTATCGACGGTTTTCGGTATGTGGATCGCTTGTATCGGATAACCCATCTGTTCGGATAATTGAGAAACTTTCAAGCAGGTATCGGCAGAGTCGCCACCACCGTTGTAGAAAAAGTAGCGAATGTTGTGTGCTTTGAATACTTCGATGAGTCGTTCATATTCTGCGCGGTTTTGTTCTAACGATTTAAGCTTGTAACGACATGAGCCGAATGCACCTGACGGTGTGTACTGAAGCGCAGCGATATCTTTTTTGGATTCTTTGCTGGTGTCAATGAGATCTTCCGTTAATGCGCCGATGATACCATTGCGACCGGCGTATACTTTACCGATTTTATCTTTGTGTTCGCGAGCGGCTTCGATCACTCCACAGGCGGAAGCATTGATTACGGCGGTTACTCCACCGGATTGAGCGTAAAATGCGTTGTATTTTTTCGCGCGAGCCATGGGGCATCCTCTGTTTTTATTGGCCTGGTAGGTTTATAAGGCGTTATTATAGAGTATTCGGTACGTATCATAAATCATACAGCGACGACTTTTTGTGCTATTTAATGAAATTGTAAAACTATGGGGAATTATCTGGTTAAAGCGTTCTCCAAGCGAACTCAAACATTCTTACAGCAACCTGGTGATTATTGTATTGTTGTTGGTCACAATGGAATATTTCGCACAACAGCAATCGCTCGATGACGCCTATGACAGCCTGCGCTATTTGAGTATTGGGTTATTTCTGTTGTTGCGTTGGTTACCTTTTAAACTTTTGGGGTATTCGAATCGTGCCGTTCAAGGGTTAACGGCGTTGTTTGGCGTCGAGATTATTTTGTATTTACCATTATTTATTGCGTTGCACTTGATTGATGCCTCTCAGGAAAATCTGTTTCTGGTATTATTGTTTCAACTGATCTTTGCCTGGAAAATGATGGTGGGCGGTTTCATTTACAAAATAGCACTGCAAATCAGCTGGTTTAAATCGTTTGCATTAGTGCTCATTATATTGGTAGCCAATGTAATGCTTACGGCTGCAATGGGTTATGCCACAGGAGCGATTGAGTGAGTCATATTCATATTTCTGCAATTTGCGGTACTTTCATGGGAGGTATTGCACAGTTGGCGCAACAAAAAGGGTTTCGTGTTTCTGGATCCGATAAAAACTGTTACCCACCTATGAGTACGCAACTGGAGCAAGCTGGTATTCACCTGATAGAAGGATTTAACGCCGATAATCTAAAGCCGGAGCCCGACTGCGTGGTAGTCGGTAATGCGATGTCACGTGGCAACCCAGAAGTGGAGTATATGTTAGAGCGAGGGCTAAACTATCGTTCTGGTCCACAATGGTTGGCCGAAAATATTTTGCACGACAAGTGGGTCATTGCCGTTGCCGGGACACACGGAAAAACCACCACGTCGAGTATGGTAGCCTGGATACTGGAATACGCAGAAATGAACCCCGGATTCTTAATTGGCGGTGTGCCCGAAAATTTTGGGGTATCGGCTCGTTTAACCGATTCCATTTTTTTCGTAGTCGAAGCCGATGAGTACGATACGGCGTTTTTTGATAAACGATCCAAGTTTGTACACTATCGGGCAAGAACGACCATATTAAATAATTTGGAGTTTGATCATGCTGATATATTCGATGATTTAAACGCCATTGAAACTCAGTTTCATCATTTGGTACGCACCATTCCGAACAACGGTTTGGTGATTCATCCTAATAAGTCGGAAGCCTTAGACCGTGTGTTAACTCGTGGTTGCTGGACACCAAAACAACGTTTTGGTGAACAAGGCGATTGGCACTACGATTTGAAAGTTGCGGATGGTTCTCAGTTTGATGTTTACTTCAAAGGAAAGTTACAGGGGCAAGTCGATTGGTCCTTAATTGGATTGCACAATGTCAACAATGCGATTGCGGCCATTGCTGCTGCTCATCATGTTGGTGTGCAAATTCCAGATGCGATTGCTGCGCTTGCTGAGTTTAAAAATGTGAAACGACGCATGGAGCTTAAAGGTGAAGTCAGTGGCATTCGAGTTTACGATGATTTTGCCCACCATCCGACGGCGATAGAGCTGACTTTGCAAGGGCTACGCAACAACATTGGTGATGCTCCGTTAATTGCTGTTGTTGATGTGCGATCCAATACCATGCGCATGGGCTATCATAAAGAGAAGTTATTACCGGCGTTGGCTTTGGCGGATGAAAAAATCTTACACGATCCGCAACACATTGAATGGGCATTGGATGATTCGTTAACGGTTCTTGATAATGTGGATGCGGTGATTGAACGACTGGTAAAATTGGCAAAACCGGGAAGTCATATTTTATTAATGAGTAATGGTGCTTTTGGTGGTATTTATGACCGTTTGTTGAATGTTCTCAATACCAAGAGCAACCCGTAAATGTCTGAGAAACTTATGGTACAAAAACAGATTACACTTGCCATTACCGGTGCTTCTGGCGCGGTTTATGCTGTTGAACTGTTAAAACAGTTGCGTTTGCACTATGAAAAAGTATTCGTTCTGTTATCAGACGCAGCGCGAGTTGTGTTTGCGACAGAATTGAACTGGAGCATGCCAGAAAACAGTTCGAAAGCCGCACAGTTACTTAGCGAAAAGACGCTAGCGGAAAAATCAAACAGCGGCGAAATAGAAATTTGCACCAACTTTAATTGGATGTCGCCAGTCGCTTCTGGCTCGGCAGCGCCAAAGCAGATGATTGTATGTCCATGCAGTACCGGTACGCTATCTGCCATAGCAACGGGCGCGAGTAATAACTTATTGGAGCGCGCTGCCGATGTCGTCATTAAAGAACGTGGTCAGCTGATACTTATGCCGCGTGAGACACCCTTTTCGACCATTCATTTACGTAATATGACCAACCTGTCGGAAGCCGGTGTTACCATCATGCCCTTGGCTCCAGGGTTTTATCATAAACCGGAGTCGATTGATGATTTAATTGATTTTATGGTGGCGCGAGTGCTTGACCATTTAGGCTTGGATCAGCAATTGATGCAACGCTGGGGATATAAGGGGCCGACTTCTAAGCGCTAAGTACTAAGCACTAAGCACTAAGCACTAAGCAATAAGTGATAAGCAATAAGTGATAAGTGATAAGTGATAAGTGATAAGTGATAAGTGATAAGTGATAAGTGATAAGTGATAAGTGATAAGTAAATCAGAAACATAGTTGACATGCTGGTTAGCCCAAAACACTCTTTTTAGAACTTAGAACTTAGAACTTAGAACTTAGAACTTAGAACTTAGAACTTAGAACTTAGAACTTAGAACTTAGAACTTAGAACTTAGAACTTAGAACTTAGAACTTAGAACTTAGAAC
>NZ_JBUZOU010000018.1:0-111555 GCF_055326765.1 Pleionea sp. WD8-19
TGGACAATGCCAGTTCAAAACTGGAACCTGACATTGTCACAACTGGCCATCCACTTTGAAGGTCGATTAGATGGTGAACTAGAACTTTAATTTTTAGGCTGACACAGAATTCTGAACGCCCTCCCCGCCTTTGAACTTAAAACGTTGTGTTAAACTCTTCTACTGACTCGACAAATTCATGAGCGATGCCAAAGTAGTTCTTTCTTTTAACGGTTCGAGTTAATGTGTTGCCTTGATCGTCATATGATGTCTCGACTTTTATCACGCGGTCGTCATCGGTGCCAAACTCACCGTCGTCTCCTCGATAAGTCACTTGGTATAAAGTGCGTTGACCTTCATTATTGTAGGTGTACATTTTTTCACCATTAATGAGATCGTCGCCGGT
This sequence comes from Pleionea sp. WD8-19, assembly GCF_055326765.1. Classification (NCBI taxonomy): domain Bacteria; kingdom Pseudomonadati; phylum Pseudomonadota; class Gammaproteobacteria; order Oceanospirillales; family Pleioneaceae; genus Pleionea; species Pleionea sp. WD8-19. Next base: position 386 of record NZ_JBUZOU010000018.1, read on the forward strand.
AAACCACTGCTCGTCTGTTCCTGGAGTCGTAATCACTTGTCCGCCACTGCGCAGGTAATCCGTGTATTGCCAAGTTAAAGCGAACGACACAGTATCATCTGAAGTAAAGTAAGTATTATCTGGACCGGGTCCAGTGATATCAGAACTTTGCTCCAAATTTCCATCAGCGTTATAAACGTATGTCAAACCGTATGACAAATTATCGTCTGCTGTGCCCCAAACCGTGTCGTCACCAGGTCCGTCAAACGTGTAATAATACAAGGAGAAATTATTTTCATCGGTCGTTTCAATAGTGTATTGGCTTTGCAGATCGTCGGAAGTAAACCATACGTCATCGCTTCCAGGTGAGTAATAAGAAACGTAAAAGTTATCGGAATTGTTGTACGTTGAAACTCTACTGTATGCCGGAATATCGTCCATCGTTCCAAGCTCTCCATCGTTTCCTTCGCTTTGATTGGATACATATTCGGTTTCCCGGGTAACGTAGCCTTGCGCCGTTCGAGTATAGGTTCGGTAGCTGACCAATTGCCCATCTCTAAACGTTTGCGACTTGCTTACAAAATTATTGTTGTCCAGTTCTTCAATATAATGAGAGTCCGACTGATCATCTGCAGTAAACCATTGATTGTCTTGGCCACTGGAAATGTAATTTACCCAGTCCGACTTGTATTCACTCGGTGAGTATTCACGATACGCTAAGATTATGGAGTCGTCGTTAGGATCGTAATACTTTCGAGACGCTATTTTGTTCTGAAACGTCGTGAAGGTGTAGCGCTGACTACCCACTGTAAGCTCATATTCAGTTCCGTAAGCTAAGGGTACATGAGGATCAATGGCAATCGTATCCCCTTCGATATTGACAGTGAAAGGTACGTCCGCTAAAGCTGCTGAGCCAAATAAACCAGGGCGGTGAATGTGAGTGCCGAATGGTTTTAAAGAGATGTCGATATGCTCAAGATCGGAACTCGAAACAGTGGCATCAAATGTGACACGCAAGTTGGCCACAACCGAAACTTTAGTTGCGTTATCTGTGGGTGTAACCGAAACGATATTTAAAGTGGAAGTATCACCACCAAGATCAACAGAGTCTATAATTTCCTCGACACTGCTGCTGCTTCCCCCACAGGCACTGAGTAATGTTGCCGCTAAAATTAAACTACTAAGCTTTGTTCCATAATTCATGGTTTTATTTTCCTGTTTACTGGTTGTACATTCGGCGCACAATATACCGACATCTCAAATATGAATCAATTTTGCAAGCGTTGTGTGGCTCAAGAAATGCGCAAAAATGTGTGAACTGAGACTTATTACCTCTTCACAGCGGAATAGCGACTACACTTATGCTAAAATCCGCGTCCGCAATCTAACGAAACCTGTGGTAATGCCTACAGGGTATTACACTAGAACAAATCTCAAGAGGATATCAGGATGAAACAACCTGTACGTGTTGCTGTCACTGGTGCCGCTGGGCAGATCGGCTATGCTTTGCTTTTCCGTATTGCTTCTGGCGCCATGTTAGGTAATGACCAGCCGGTCATCTTACAATTGTTAGACATCACCCCCGCGATGGATGCGTTGCAAGGCGTGAAAATGGAGTTGGATGATTGCGCTTTTCCTTTGTTGCACGATGTAGTTTGTACCGATGATCCTAACGTTGCATTTAAAGACGCTGATTACGCGTTATTGGTTGGTGCTCGCCCACGGGGTCCTGGAATGGAGCGTAAAGATTTATTGGAAGCTAATGCCGCAATTTTTTCGGTTCAAGGTAAAGCATTGAACGACAACGCGAACAAAAATGTGAAAGTTTTGGTGGTGGGTAATCCGGCCAATACCAATGCTTTGATCGCACAGCGCAATGCCCCAGACTTAGATCCTCGCAATTTTACGGCAATGACGCGTCTCGATCACAATCGCGCACTGACTCAGTTGGCTCAAAAAACAGACAAAGCCGTCACGGAAGTGTCGCATATGACCATTTGGGGTAACCACTCATCTACGCAATTTCCTGACTTGTATCATGCAAAAGTTGCGGGTGATGTTGCGATTGATAAAGTGGAGCAAGATTGGTACGAAAACGATTTTATTCCTACTGTTCAGCAACGCGGAGCTGCAATTATTAAAGCTCGTGGCGCATCGTCTGCAGCTTCTGCAGCAAATGCCGCAATCGATCATATGCATGATTGGGCATTAGGCAGTCAAGGTAATGACTGGGTATCGATGGCGGTCTATTCCGATGGCAGTTACGGGATACAAGAAGGGCTGATTTTCTCGTTTCCTTGTGTTTGTAAAAATGGCGATTGGGAAATCGTCCAAGGTCTCGATATTAATGATTTCAGCCGTGATAAGTTGAAAGCCACCGAGCAAGAGTTGGCTGAAGAGCGCGATGCGGTCAGTCATTTGCTACCCTGATGCCTTTAGTGTGACTGAAAAAGGAGCTTCGGCTCCTTTTTTTACGCGTGGCAATACAATCAGAATGTGGTGAAATTCACTAAGTTTAATTAAGTAGATGTATTAAGTTATTGAAATATAAGAAGTTAAAAGTTGGCAGCTAAATTGCTAATATGCAGATGGTATCAAATCAATAAGGGTAAATAATGAGCTTGCTTTTCAACATATTATGGATTGTGTTTGGTGGTTTTTTTGTGTTTCTCGGGTATTTAGGGGGCGGTATTGCACTGTGTTTGACTTTGGTGGGCATTCCTTGGGGCTTTCAGTGTTTTAAGCTGGCCGTTTTCTCGTTGTTTCCCTTTGGAAGCGATACACGACCCACTTTAAATGAAGCGACCAGCGATACTTTAAACTTGTTTGCAAACATTATTTGGTTAATTTTTGGTGGTATTTGGGTTGTGCTTTGCCATTTATTTTGGGGTGTTGTGTTGTGCTTCAGCATTATTGGCATACCCTTTGGATTGCAGCACTTCAAAATGATGCGTTTGGGCTTTACACCTTTTGGGCGAGAGGTTTTTGAAACCGCATAAAACCTGTAGCGAGTTTCCGGTTACGAGTTTTGATTAAAGATATTCAGTTTTTTTGACCGATGGAAACAGGACTTTATCTTTTCTCGCAACTCGCAACTCGCAACTCGCAACTCGCAATGATTACTCCTCCAGTCCTGCGGCAACGCGTACTTGCGTTTCTAAGGCCATGCGTTTCTTTATTAAGTCACGCTTTTTATTTTTGTTGCTCGTGGATGCCTCTTGGTTTTCGAGCGCTTTAATTTCTTTTTCAACGCCAAAAATCTCATTGGCCAAGACACAAATTTTTTCTAATACGTCATCCTCTGAGTTATCGATGAATTTCTTATGCAAGGCGTCCAATTGCAAATCACGGGCTTGAAGGTGAAGTTCTGATTCTTGTTGCAGTTGTCGAGTTTGTTTGAGGTCGGTTGTAAGTTGCTTCTCTCTCGATTGTAAGATCACAATTCGTGTCGATTGATCCTGAAACTTTCGTGTCATAGCAAGGAAGTTTCCTATGATTGCTTTGCCGCCTTCTATTTCTGTGTGCAGCTTGTCGCAAATGGTCTGTGCTTCACCAAGAATTCGACTGTAGCGCTTGTTGTTTGAAAGTACGCTGTCTCGATCGATGGTTTCTCCTTCTTCGTAATTCATTCGGTTACTTTCTACGAGTTGTGAGTGCTCTTTTATCGACTCTCCGATACCTTCGCTTTGTTTTATTGCATTTTCAAAGTGCTCCATTAAGTTCATACCTTGCTCGTATGCGCGTCGAATTTCTTTAACTTCATCTTCAAGTTGCGCTGCCGCATCGGGAGTGGATATTCCTGAAAGTTCTCCAAAGGCATCCATGCTGCTGTTGAGTTCATCCAATAAAATCGTAAGTTGGGTTTCGTCCATCCCTTCATCGATAATATCGGACAGCCTTAATGCCAATGAGCGAATCGTTTCCTTACTGCGCTGCAAGGTGATCAGTAAGTCATCGTAGAGCTTTTTATAATGCGATAACTGCCCCTCAAGCTCCCCTGAGCGATCGGTGTTTACCGGAGTATCGGGTAGCGGTTCGGCGGATGTTTGAGACGGTTGCAGCTGCTTTAAGAGAGGTTTTAATTGAAGGATGAATTGTTCTAACGGAAGATCGCCGGTGTATTCTTGTCGAACCGTTAGTTCAGATAACAACAATTGCCGCCGAATCGCAAGTAAATACGGTTCACCAGAAGGTTGAGTGCCGATTTGATCGATTGAGTTATCGCTGTATTTTTGTAGGTAATACTCTTCTGTTGCTTGCAGTGACTCTTTTAAGAATGTTAAAGGGTCCGTTGATACTCGATTTGAAGTGGATGCTGTTTCATCTAAAGTGGAGTTTTTGTCCGATGAGGATTGGCTAAAAACACTCTTCGTGGTTCTTTTTAATCGAGAGTGCTCTCGTCTGAGTTTCATATTCAGACGTCTTACGCGTTTTAATTCTCGAAAAGTGAACCACAATCCGCCTGCAAGCACGAGGTTAAGTAACAACGTGATTTCTAGCGCAACCAGAATGGCCAGTTCACTTTCATTCATAGGCAGAGTTATTAATATATTGATTTCACTCGTAATTATAGACAATTTTACCAATTAGCTTGGCTTCTTTAGATCAATGCGAGATTGTTAAAATTTAAAAACAAACTGGCCTGGTCAAACATCTTTTGAAGTCGAGTGCAGAGTCTAAGCTTATGATACAATCGCCGGCACCTAAAGCCTCAGGAAATCAGAAGATGAAACAAGATTTTTTCAAGCATCTCCAAACGCAAATTTCTCAGTTACACGATGAAGGCCTGTATAAGGATGAACGCGTCATCGATTCACAGCAGCAGGCCGATATTCATGTAACTTCCGGAGAGGGGGTGGTTAATTTTTGTGCGAATAATTATTTGGGGTTAGCCAATCACCCCGAACTGATCAATGCAGGTAAAGCGGGCTTGGATAAATGGGGTTACGGTATGGCTTCGGTTCGTTTTATTTGCGGGACCCAGGCGGTACATAAAGAACTTGAGCAACGCATCAGCCACTTTTTAGGCATGGAAGACACCATATTGTATTCGTCGTGTTTTGATGCCAATGGCGGTTTGTTTGAAACCTTGTTGGATCCGGAAGACGCGGTGATTTCCGATGCGCTTAACCATGCATCGATTATCGACGGTGTTCGTCTATGTAAAGCCAAACGTTATCGTTACAACAACAACGATATGGCGGATTTGGAAGCCAAGCTGCAACAAGCTGAAGCCGATGGCGCTCGATACAAATTAATCGCCACTGACGGTGTTTTCTCGATGGATGGTTACATCGCAAATTTAAAAGCCATATGCGATTTGGCCGACCAATACGGCGCGTTGGTCATGGTAGATGATTCGCATGCGGTTGGCTTTGTGGGGGATAAAGGTCGCGGTACTCACGAGTATTGCGATGTGATGGACCGAGTGGACATTATTACCGGAACATTGGGCAAAGCCTTGGGTGGCGCTTCTGGCGGCTATACCTCGGGTAAAAAAGAAGTGGTTGAGTGGTTACGTCAGCGCTCTCGTCCTTATCTTTTTTCCAATACGTTGGCGCCGGTCATTGCTGCAGCATCCATAAAAGTACTGGATATGTTGGAAAGTGGCGATGAGCTTCGTGCCAAACTGCGCCGCAATGCCGAATATTTCCGAGGCAAAATGAGTGCGCTCGGCTTTAACTTGTTACCTGGTGAACACCCGATCATTCCGGTAATGATCGGCGATGCCGCTTTGGCAAAAAAGTTTGCCGATGAAATGCTAAAGCTTGGTATCTACGTTGTGGGATTCTCTTTTCCGGTGGTGCCGAAAGGTCAGGCGCGCATTCGTACGCAAATGTCAGCCGCACACGAGTTGCATCATATCGACAAAGCGGTTGCCGCCTTTGAGAAAGTAGGTCGCGATTTGGCTATTATTTGATGATTCCAGTAAAAACGTTTGTATTTTAAGAGTAGGCAGCAATGAAAACATTAACCAAAGCCAAATCCGAAGTCGGGATTTGGATGGTGGATCAACCCAAGCCAGAAGTTGGGCATAACGACGTATTAATAAAAGTTCGAAAAACCGCAATTTGTGGTACCGATATGCACATCTACAATTGGGATGAGTGGTCACAAAAAACCATCCCGGTGCCTATGATCGTTGGCCATGAGTTTGTCGGTGAAATAGCTGAGATTGGCCAAGAGGTGCGTGGTTTTCAAATAGGAGATCGGGTATCGGGTGAAGGTCATATCACCTGTGGCCACTGCCGAAATTGTCGTGCCGGGCGGCGTCATTTGTGCCGTAATACTTTTGGTGTTGGCGTCAACCGTAGTGGTGCTTTTGCAGAGTATTTGGCGATACCCGCGGAAAACGCCTTTAAAATTCCTGATGATATAAGCGACGACTTAGCGTCAATTTTTGACCCGTTTGGAAACGCAGTGCATACCGCTTTGTCGTTCGACTTGGTGGGGGAAGATGTTTTGATCACCGGCGCTGGGCCTATTGGCATTATGGCTGCAGCTGTTTGTCGTCATGTGGGGGCGCGCCATGTGGTGATCACTGACGTTAACGAATATCGGCTGGAGCTGGCACTGAAAATGGGAGCCAGTCGAGCCGTAAATGTATCAAAAGAAAAGCTGGAAGATGTCATGAGCGATTTAGGCATGACCGAAGGCTTTGATGTTGGACTGGAAATGTCGGGCGTACCCCAGGCTTTTAAGCAAATGCTTAATACCATGACGCACGGAGGCAAGATTGCCATGCTCGGTATTCCGCCGGGTGAAATGGGGATTGATTGGAATCACGTCATTTTTAAAGGGTTGATCATCAAAGGTATTTACGGACGTGAAATGTACGAGACCTGGTACAAAATGGTAAGCATGTTGCAGTCTGGGTTGGATATTTCGCCAATCATCACTCACCGGTTTGCGATAGATGAGTTTCAACAGGGCTTTGATGCAATGGGTTCCGGTCAATCGGGCAAAGTGGTACTGGACTGGGCAAACACATGAGTGAACAGGCAGTTGAATCCATCAAATGGCGCTGGAAAGCTTATAAGGAACTGACGCTGCAAGAGATGGCCGCGGTGTTTCAATTGCGCCAGTCCGTATTTATTGTTGAACAAAATTGTCCTTACCCCGATATTGACGGTAAGGATGAACAGGCTCTGCATTTGATGGGGTGGCAAGACGGACAGCTGGTCGCCACATTGCGTTTGTTTCCTGAATTCCAGCCTTATGACGGTCAATGCTCCGTTGGACGCGTTTGTTCACATCAATCCGTGCGTCGATTTGGTATTGGGCGACAATTAATGCAGCATGCGATGGACTATATTGATCAAAACTATCCGCAGCAGTCGACCCAGATAGGCGCGCAACATTACTTGAAACGGTTTTATGAAAGCTTTGGGTTTGAACAATGTTCGGAGCCTTACGACGAAGATGGCATTGAACATATTTTGATGCGTCGTCTTGCGAAACAGGTTCGGTAGTTTCTTCGTATGTATCCTATTGGGCAGATCAATTCCCATCGCGCAGCCCAAGCGTTTTGTGATTACCTTAACGCCAATCGCATTCAAGCGAGCCTTCGACAAGAAGAGGGGCACACTCTGGTTTTGGTGGCAAAACAAGATGATTTGGAAAAAGCGCGAACGGAGTTACAGCAATTTATCGAATCGCCCAATCAAGAAAAGTATTTATCGGCGTCTTGGTTGGCGGGTAAACCTGATATACATTCAAGTGGAAAGCCTCTGGTATCTCAAAAGATAATGGGTGATTTTTTAAAGCGTGCTGGACCGGTAACGCAAGGCGTATCCATTATTGCGATTTTAATAACCTTACTCACAGGTTTTGGTACGAATTATCTTACCGAGTGGTTCACCTATAAGCCTCAATTAATCTTGCATGGGGAGGTTTATCGACTGATAACGCCCATTTTCTTGCACTTTCCAATCTTAGGGATCCCATTTTTACATTTGGTGTTTAATTTGATGTGGGCATGGGACTTAGGTGGTCAGCTGGAAAAGCGATTGGGCAGTTTGGCATTAGCTTACCACATATTGGTAATTGGCCTGATTTCCAACACCGCGCAATATTTGGTATCTGGCCCGCGAATTATATTTGGCGGATTGTCTGGTGTTGTATTTGGGCTGTTGGGTTATTTCTGGATCCGTGGTGAAATTGATGCCCGTCTTGGATTTAAAGTAAACCCAGCGATACTGACCTTTTTGTTAATATGGATGGCCCTTGGTTTTGCCGGTATCATAGGTGGTATGGCCGATACAGCGCATCTTTCCGGCTTTTTAACGGGCATCACATTGGCTTGGTTGGATGTGAAAGTGTTTCGCTTTCACCGGTATTATTGAGAATTGAACGATGTTTAAACGTATCTCTATCGTCGAAGCTAAACAGTTAATCGACGAATCGAAGGCGGTAGTTGCCGATATTCGCGATCCACAATCCTATGACCATGGGCATATGTATGGTTCACATCATTTAACAAACGATAACCTTGCTGAATTTATTGCTGAACAAAACAAACAAGCTCCACTGATTGTGGTGTGTTATCACGGCAACTCAAGTCAGCAAGCGGCGCAGTTTTTGGCTGGCCAAGGCTTTGAACAGGTGTACAGCATGGATGGTGGCTTTGAAGCCTGGAAGCATCAATATGAATTTGAATAGCGATTATTGATAAATAAATTTGGTAAATAGAACATCATCGATGACTTCTTTACCGGTTTCCTCCATGAGCACCTCAGCCAGTCGCTTTTTGATTTGCGAGCGGATCTGATCGCGTTTGCCAATATCCTTAATTGTTTCCTCGTCGAGTGAATTGATCACATCGATCAATGTGTCTTCAATTAAAGGCTTATTGTGCTCGATCAGATCAAGCCCTTCGTCTCCTATCACTTGAAACTGCACGTCCACCGTAACGAAGCCAAGACGACGTGAGGGAGGCTTTTGGTAGTTGGTGATAATGTTTGGATCTAAGTCATAATAACGGATGTCGGGTTTGGGTTCGTTAGCAGCGGCAGGATCAGACTCAGAAGGGGGGGCTTCTTGTGAAAAGGCAGTTAATGTGCTGAGCGACAATAAAATTATCAATGAGAGCGTTTGTAAGACTGAATATTGTAGCATAGCCTGCTTCCTCGTTTACTTGAAGATAAGTATAGACTCTTAAGAGAATATGATCAGAGGCATTTCAGCCTGAGCGTAAATCAAGATACAATTCAGCTCTCAATTGTGTTCAGGTTTTACTACACCAATTATGCAGGGTTTGAATTGGCTGACCTTTCGAGGGTCGCTGACTGAAAAAATGGAAGCCGTGAGCGGTGCTCGAATGAGTGTTCGGGTGCTGGCGCAAGGTATGGCGGCGGCAGATCACGAGGAACGCCTTTGTTTGGGGGTATTACCGCGACAATGGGGATGGATTCGCGAAGTTGAACTGTCGATCAAGCAGCAACCTTGGTTATTAGCGAGAACCTTTGTGCCTTTGTATTCACTAAAAGGTGAACTCAAGCGAATTCGATTGTTACGAGAAAAGCCTTTGGGGCCTCTGTTGTTTAATCGACTGAGTGCAGAACGGTGTGATATCGATTTTGCTGAAGTGGACGAGGTTCGCTGGCAAAATCGCAAATTGAAACAACAACTTTGGTGCAGACGATCCATTTTTTATGTTGCGCATAAACCATTATTGTTAAGAGAACTCTTTTTACCAGAACACCCATTGTATGGAAAAAAATAAAAAACAAGCCACTGACTTCTGGTTGCTTTTTACACGCAAAATTCACCGCAATGTGCCGTGGCTGTTACTGCCTGTACGAGAGCTTTATTTTCGATATTTGCCACCCATTGTTGCCGATCGTTTAATTCAATACGGTCGTTTGATGCGCATCGATAAACCCATTGGTACTTGGTTGTTACTGTGGCCTACTTTATGGGCCTTGTTCTTGGCCGCCAATGGTGCGCCCTCCTTATCCTTGTTGGTTATTTTTGCACTCGGAACTTTTTTAATGCGTTCCGCGGGTTGCGTGATTAATGATTTTGCTGATCGAAAAATCGATAACCGCGTCGCACGCACGAAAGAACGCCCTTTAGCACAAGGAAATGTTTCCGAAAAAGAAGCGCTATCGTTGTTTTTAACGCTTTCGTTATTCGCCTTTTTTCTGGTATTGACGCTTAATCCATATACCATTGCATTATCATTTGGTGCGATAGCCATTGCTTCGATTTATCCATACATGAAGCGATATACTTATTTCCCACAAGTCATCTTGGGGGCGGCTTTCGCCTGGTCGATCCCGATGGCGTTTGCTGCAGTGAATAACGCTCTGGTTGCAGAAACGTGGGTGCTGTACATTTCTACATTAATGTGGGTGCTGGCCTACGATACTTTTTATGGAATGGTGGATCGCAAATATGATTTGAAAATAGGCGTAAAGTCCACGGCGATTTTATTTGGTGACGCTGACCTTCCAATTATCGGCATTATTCAAGGTTTGTTTTTGTTGGGTATGTTGATGATAGGTTCGCGCTATGAGTTGAACTGGCCTTATTATGTCGGTTGGCTTTTTGCATCTGGCTTAATTGGCTATCAATTCTGGATTGCTCGAAAACGCAAACCGGAACAATGTTTTAAGGCGTTTCTAAACAACCATTATGTCGGAATGATTTTGTTTTTTGGTATATTTGGCAGTTACTTAGTCGAGATTTAATGAGAAGTCATCGTTTACACAAAAAAGATAACTGCTCCTGCATAATTTGCAATTCCTGTATCCCTGTAGGGTGTCAATGAGTACTGGGCGAACTTCCGCGACGCAGACTCAGTAGCAAAAGGTATTGTCGAGCTGGCTTTTAGGCAGTTGAAAAGCGTATTTTTTATCCCAAAGCTTCATGAGCGTGCAAGTATGCGGCATTTACGCTTTAGGATATTTTCAAGCAGTGATAACTCACTCTCCCCATTTTGTTATTGCCCAGCGAGCCGTTTTTAACAAACTCTGTTGTGTCGAGTGACTGAGCATCGACATTACCAAGTGTTGTAAATCCGGAACGCTGGCATTAATGATCAAATCTCTGCCTTCACCGGTCGCGATAAAACCGCTTCGTCTTAATGAGCCAACAATTTGTTGGAATAAACTTTTATCAAACGATTCAGGAGCGTAAATGTTATACAGTGCGGCAATTCGTTGTGCGAGTTTTTGGCTTTGCGTTTCCAATTGTGCTCGACTGATGGCTTTTTGTCCAGCATGTGTCGCGAGTAGAGTTAAAGTAATTCCATAGCGCTCCAAAGTCTCTTTTAAAGTGTCTGCCAGCAACATTAATTGTGAAAACGCATCGCTATTAATTGAAGGGCGCAGTATGTTGTCGCCGCTGATACTGAGCAATTGCTGCTCATTGAATTGCTGTAAATAATGTTCAACAATTGTATCCAGGTTGTCCAACTCATAAGGTAAAAATAGTTCTCTTTTCAAAAGTGGGTAAATTGCTTTGCAATTTGCAGTGAGTTCGGCACGCTTTAAACTGGCGTGTTGGCGGAAACAGCAAGCGATGAGTGCTGGTAGCGCTAATAAATGAAGTATGTTGTTTCGATAATAAGTGAGTAAAACCGCTGACTTTTCCGGTAATTGGCATAAATTACCTAGCGGGTTGCTGAATTCATATAACGCACCCAATTGTTTAGCATCTTCCAGCAGATTATTTGCTGTTGCGTCGGGAATGAAGATATCAGTTTCCGTCGGCGCGTTTTTGAGTATGGACAAATACCACTCGATTTGTTGTAGCAGTTCACTTTTACCCAAAGTATGGCGCTGTGTTGATAGCAATATTAGACTTACCAAATTTACGCAATTGATAGCAGTACTTTGATTGATGCGCGTCATTGCGTTTTCGCCCAGCTTTAAAACAAAATCTGAGAGCCATTGTGGTCGTTCGTCGCGGTTAGTGGTTTTCCAGTCTGGGTGTTGCTCATTCAGTAACTGGTCTAGGTGAATAGGCTTAGCAAAGTTAACGTAAACTCGACCATAACGTTGCTGTAATTGTTTACGAACTTTAAGTAATTGCCCCATGGACTCCTTTTTCTTTTGTGCGCCTTGCATTTCTTTAATGTAACTTTTGCCCTCCATCATGCGCTCGTAACCAATATAAACCGGTACTATGGCGATGGGTTTGTGACATCCTCGCATATAATTTTGAACCATCATACCGAGCATGCCGGTTTTGGGGTGCAATAATCGGCCAGTACGACTGCGACCACCTTCGGGGAAAAACTCGACGGGTATACCTTTGTTTAACAGCGAGTGAAAATAAGCATTGAAAACAGCGGTGTATAATTTGTTACCACTGAAACTGCGACGAATAAAAAAGGCGCCTCCACGTCGTAATACACCACCTATTGGCCAAAAATTAAGATTGATTCCGGCGGCAATATGAGGTGGTACCAATCCTTCGTAGTAAAGCGTATAAGACAATAATAAATAGTCGATATGACTGCGATGACAAGGAAGGTAAACCACTTCATGATCCCTTGCTAACTCTCTTACGCGATCCGCATTGATAACTTCTACACCGCCATACATTTTATTCCAAACCCAGGACAGTACAGTGCTCATAAAGCGTACGGTTTTATACGAGTAATTTGAAGCGATTTCATCAGCGTACTTATACGCAAGTTTTTGTGCTTTTTGATAACTTATTTTCTTTTTCTTCTGCTCACGCTTAATTGCTTCAATGACTTCATCGCGAGCGAGTAGTCCCGTGATCATCTGTTTACGATTGGCAACCAGTGGCCCCATAGCTGCAATCCACTGGTGGTGGAAATATACCCGCAACGTTCGTGTTACTTTTCGCGCTTTAGCCTCAATACTGGACTGCTTTTTTAATAAATTTAACTGTAGAGGCTTACCGAAATTCATAAAGCTGTTTCGACCTTGAAAAAGTATCATTAATAGCTTACGAAATGGATTGGCACTTTCACTGTCGGTAAGGAGTAAGCGAAACAGCGACTTTTCTTTGCCTGGATTACGTCCCCAATAAATGGAAACCGGGATGATTTGAGGAACTTCGGGACTTTCCTCGTACTTTCTTAGTAGCTGTTGCAATAAATGAAAATATTTTTTTATGGTAGAAGGACGACGGCCGAAAATTTGTTTGTGTTGAACGAAGAAGACACCTCCGTTTGGAATGGTTGTGCAATGAGCGTCAATAAATTGCGGTTTTGGTAATCCGAGTTTTTTACACTCTTTTTCCAGCATAATAAAACTGCTGGTCGAACGTGTACGCATCACATAGTAAATGGGCTTATCTTGATCGATATTCAATGACTTTGTCGGATCTTCCGGTAGCGACTTTATTCTTACTAATGCATCCAGAGGCAATTTTGCAAGGCTGAAATACAGTTTGCGTAGTCCAAGCATTTTTTTTCTCTTTGTCGATTTTGGGGCTTTTATTCCCTAGGATTAATTACACTAAAACTTCAATGGGAGCCGGGTGGCTTAAAAACTCTTTCGGGCTGGCGGTAAAGCCATAAGCCCCTGATTGATAGATCACAATCAAATCGCCGATTTCTATAGTTGGCAACGTCATATTCTTTGCCATTAAATCCAATGGTGTACACAAGGGACCAACGATGGTGACTGCTTCCTCTTCGTTTTGTTGCATTTTATTACCCACTGCTACTGGGTAGTTCTTTCGAATGACCTGACCAAAATTACCCGAAGCTGCCAAGTGATGATGTAAGCCGCCATCTATCATGATAAAGGTCTCACCACGCGACCGTTTTTTGTCCAATACTCTCGAAACGAAGACGCCTGCATTTCCAACGAGGTACCGACCCAGCTCCAGAATAATTTCAGTGTCGGAAAAGTCCTTTGTAAATTGTTGGCGTAATTGCTTCAAATTCTCTGCAATTGGCGTTACATCGAGAGGTTGTTCACCTGGAAAATAAGGAATACCGAAGCCACCCCCGATATTCAGAGTGGATAATTTTATTTGACACTGTTGAGCCAAATCGCTCGCCAATTTAAAAATATTATTATGCGCCTGACAAATGGCGTCAGCGTTTAAGTTCTGTGAGCCAGTAAAAATATGAAAGCCCTGAAAGTTCAAGTTGGCATTTTGAATCTGCGCGATCATTTTGGGCACCTGCTCGGCATCGATCCCAAACTGTTGCGCACCTCCTCCCATTTTCATGCCCGATGCTTTTAACTCGAAGTTGGGATTTATGCGAATGGCAATATTGGCAACAAATGAGTGCTGTTTGCAGAGTGTAATCACACGCTGAAGTTCGGTTTCCGATTCCAAATTAATCGTGATATTTGAGGCAAGCGCCATTAATAGCTCTCGTTCTGACTTGGCTGGTCCTGCAAAGCTGATGTTGGAAGAAGGCTTTCCGCTATTAAGGGCTGTGGTAAGTTCATTACCTGAGGCGACATCAAGTCCGTCTACCAGTGGCGCGATAAAGTCTACCAATGCGGGCATCGGGTTCGCTTTAATGGCGAAATGCAAACTGACTGACTCGAAACGATGCCGTATTGCTGAAATATTTTGATGTATAACAGAACGATCGTAAGCATAATAAGGTGTTTGTCCAACGCGTTGTGTTAACTGCGACAACGGTGTTCCGTTAATTAATAACTGTTGATCATGCACTTGAAATTGTGACATTGGGCAATGCTGTGGGCGTGCGTTGCTCATTTTTTACTTCCGTTAATTATTGTTCACCGAAACGTTTACTGAGTTCGTCGGCCAATCGTGGTCGATCGATTTTACCATTAGCGTTACGTGGTAACTCTGAATATAACTCGATATGCTTGGGTTGCATAAAGTTTGGCAACTCCTGCTTACAGTAGCTCAGGATCATCGATTGATCGACGTTGTTTCGGGGTTTGATGGCTAAAACAATCGCCTGGCCCAGTTGCCGATGAGGTACTCCAATTGTGGCGACTTCGGCAACGTCTGGGTGTTGGTATAACACTTCTTCCAACTCTGAAGGGCTGATGCGATAGCCGGAACTTTTGATCATATCGTCGTTGCGACCTACAAAATAGAGGTAGCCTTCTTCATCCATGGTCACGATATCACCTGACCATACGGCAACTTCACCATAGTGACCACTGTGTGTTTTCGCGATTGGTCTAAAACGTTCGGCGGTTTTTTCGGGTGCATTCCAGTATCCTAAAGCCACATGCACTCCTCGATGCACTAATTCGCCGGGTTCGTTAGGCGAACAGGGAGAGCCGTCTTGTTTCATGACCATGATTTCTGCATTGGGAATGGCTTTACCTATCGATGTTGGGCGCTTATCGAGTTGATCCGGTTCCAAGTAGGTGCTTCTAAATGCTTCGGTCAAGCCGTACATTAAATAAGGACGCGTGTTGGGTAAGCGTTGACGCAAAGCGGCAAGTGTAGTTTGTGGCATGGTACCCCCGCTGTTAGTAATGTAACGCAGCGATGGTGCGCCATTGGGCCAGTCCAGATCCGCCAGCTGAACCCAAAGGGGTGGTACTGCTGCCAGTCCGGTGACTTGGTATTTATTCACCGCGCGAATCACATCTCGAGGCAACAAGTATTCCAGTAAAACCACACTCGCTGAGGTTAAAAACGCAGTGGTCAGTTGGCTAAGCCCATAATCAAAACTGAGTGGAAGTGCAGCCAACAAGCGATCATCTTTGTGGTTGTTTAAATACTGGGCAACACTTTTGGCGCCGGCGACAAGGTTTTGATGCGACAGCACCACTCCTTTCGGCGAACCTGTACTGCCCGATGTATAGAGTAAAGCGGCAATGTCTTGGCTAATCCGGCGGTGTGCAAGTAAATCACTTTGAGGGAGCTGACACCAGTGAATGCAACGAGGATCTTCGGGCTCTGGTCCTTGTTCATCCACCAGAATGATGTGTTTTAAGGAAGAGCAACTTTGTAAAACTTCTTGTGAGAGCTGCATCCGCTGGCGAGAGGTTATCAGAAAGTCAGCCTGACAGTCATCGATGATGTGTTTCAATTGAGTCGGTTTTAATTGCGGATTGATAGGGACCATTACCCCACCAGCGCTGGGTGCCGAAAACAAAGCAACCACGGTTTCATACTGTTTTGGTAAATAAACGGCGACTCGTGCACCTGCAGCTAACCCGAGTTGTCGTAAACCGCTGGCGCAGGCTCGAACGGCAGCGGCGAGTTCGCGATAATTCCAGTGACGGTTTTTATGGATTAAGGCGACACGACCGGGATAATTTTTGGCACTTTGTTCGATTAAATCTGTCAGCAATTCACTCATAAGCGGTATTTATCATCAAAAGTAAACTTTTAAATTGGACCGTGGGAAGAACACCGGCATGGGTTAGGTGAGTATTTAGCGGCTAACTTGTTGAAAAAGCTGTTATTAAGGCAGGCGCATAGTGTAGCATGGTCGGCAGGATACGTCAGCAAGCACTCACAGTTTATGCGGCTGGTTTTTATAATTGTCATAATATTGATTACCTATGGATCACTTTTTCCATTTGAGTTTGTGATGGTGGATTTGTCACAATTCAACTGGAATCAATGGTTTTGGGGGTTTGAGCAGCGCACGACAAGAGGCGATATACTCGGCAATGTGTTGCTATTTGTGCCCTTTGGTTTTTTCGGTACTCTGAGCTTGAACGCCAGGGCAACCTTGGTACCTTTGTTATTTTTGACCATTTTAGGCTTGTTGTACGCCATTGCTTTGCAGTTGTTTCAACTTTATCTGCCAAGTCGCATAGCAAGTATGGCTGACGCTTTAAGCAACTTTGTCGGTGTCTTGATTGGGCTCGGGGTCGCAAAGCTGGTGTCGAGCCAATGGGCGGCACAGCGATTCGACGGCGAAAATGCAACCGCGCTTATTTCTATTCCATTGATCCTTTGCCTATGTTGGATAGGTTATCTTTGGTTTCCTTTTATTCCTTCGCTTGATTTTTCACAGATCCAACGCAGTTTGCTTCCTTTGACAGATTGGACTTTTCTCAATTTATTCTCGCTTTTGGATAAAGTGGTGGCGTGGAGTGTGTTCTGGTTGCTTTTGCAAAAAGTGCTGTCGGACCCCATCCGGTGGCAAAAGCGATTGATTGTTATCGGTATTGTCCTTTTAGGCGAAGTGCTGATTGTGCGCAATCACCTATCACTCGATAATTGCTTGGGTGCTTTACTGTCCATTGCTTTATTGCGTTATGTCCGAGTTATGGAAGCTCGCAATTTGGCGCTGATGCTGTTGTTATGGGTGCTGGTTAAAGGTGCTTATCCATTTAAATTGGCTGCACATGCACAATCTTTTTCTTTTTTGCCTTTTGGTGGCTTTTTAAAAGGGTCGCAATGGCTATACAGTTACATCCTCTTCGAAAAATTATTTTTCTATGGTGCCAGCTTCTATTTTCTACAGCTTTGGTTACAAAGGTGGTGGAAAACCACTTTGATATTGTGTCTTAGCTTGTTACTGGTTGAGTTTTTGCAAATGAAACTGCTGCATCATACCGCTGAAATCACCGATCCATTGATCGCGTGGTTGTTGTGTATTGGATTTGCCCATTTAATTCAGCAACAGAAGTCAACCGTAATTGCGACATCCGTTTAAAAAAACACCGTCAATTGATTTTATCTGATAATCCTTATGGCATTATTTTCAATCGGGAATCTTGGTGTTGATTTTGCTCGGTCGAAATCATTGATCTCTCTAACCAGGCAACATAAAGTACGGCTTTTCATTACGCTAAACGTTATGCTGTCTTCTTTCCTTGAAAGCTGGCCCCAAGATTTTTCTGCAGCAAGAAAACTTCAGGAGCAGCTCTCCTCCAGTCTTATCCTAGAGGGTGAGCCTGAAAATATTCGTGTTGTAGCAGGTGTTGATGCCGGTTACATTGACGATGGTAAGACGGTTCGCGCTGCAGTGGTTTACTGTAATGCAGAGACAGCTGAAATATTGAACTATCGTATTGCAAATGCGCCAGTTACTTTTCCTTACGTTCCCGGCTTTCTTTCCTTTCGAGAATTACCGGCAGTATTGATGGCATTTGATAAAATGCCACAGTTGCCGGATTTGGTGATTTGTGACGGGCAGGGGTATGCTCATCCGCGGCGATTTGGTATTGCCTGTCATCTGGGTGTGTTACTGAAACGACCTTGTTTTGGAGTGGCTAAATCACGCCTGATCGGTGAGTATTCAGAATTGTCATTGCAGCGTGGTAATATCACTGGACTTTCCCACAAAAATGAAACCGTTGGTGTTGCACTCTGTACTCGAGATAATGTTAAACCCGTGTTCGTATCGACTGGGCATCTGATTAATTTAGATGCTGCCGTAGACTGGACAATGCGATTAACTCGTGGCTTTAAACTGCCAGAGCCAACCCGGTGGGCTGATAAAATTGCTTCAAGTCGAATTGACTTATCAAAATTGAATGTAACAACAGGAAACTTTTCATGCTAAAAAAAATTGGGTCAGCGTTAAGTGTTTGTTTATTACTGACCGCTTGTCAAACGACCGATTTCTCTCCAACGACTCCGACCCCGAAAAATATTATTTTGTTAATTGGGGATGGTATGGGGCCAGCACAAATAAACGCGTATCGTATCTTTAATGATGATCCGCAAACACCATTGACCGATTCACTCTTGCTGGATCAGTTTCTGGTGGGCAGTTTATCCACCGAAGCCTTGTTTACAGAAGAAGAACGCAGTATGTGTCCAGGATGTTACCGGGTAACCGACTCCGCGGCATCAGCAACTGCTTACAGTACGGGTATTAAAACATACAATGGCGCGATAGGTGTTGATTTTAATAAGCTGCCACAACCAACGGTACTGGAGCTTGCGAAACAGAAAAATATGCGCACTGGATTGGTATCTACCTCGCAAATTGTTCATGCGACACCGGCAGCATTTATTGCACATGTGGAACATCGCAAGCAATACAATCAAATTGCGGATTCTTTTTTAGATAACCGGTGGCAAGGCAAACCGGTATTCGATTTATTCCTGGGGGGGGGCTGGGAATATTTCTATCGACCGGATCGCGATTTAGTCGCGGAATTAAAAGCGTATGGATTTCAAGTCATTCGCGATGCCACGGAACTAGAGTCTTCACAAAATAATGTTGCAGGACTTTTTGCAAACGTAGGTATTCCGGAAGTATTAGAAAGGCAAGAAAAGCATCCATCTCTCGCACAAATGACTCATGCTGCCATTCAACGACTGCAAAACTCTGAAGGGTTCTTTTTGATGGTGGAAGGCAGCCAAATCGACTGGATGGCGCACGATAATAATTTAGCGGGCATGTTGTATGAGATTGACGATTTTCATAAAGCTATTGTGGCCGCCATAGAATTTGCAAAAAGCGATGGGAATACATTAGTCCTGGTTACAGCCGACCATGAAACGGGTGGATTTTCCATTGGTGCTAGCATTAACGGAAATAGCCACTATGCTTTTAATGTTTCACACATTCGGCGAATGACGAAAAGCGTCGGTCAATATGCGCATTTGGCCGTTGAGCAAAAAAGCTTACAGTCGTTTCTCGCTGATACCGGCATAGAGCTCACTGAAAGTGAGAAAAAACAATGGCAAGCATTATTGGAAATACCGGAACAAGAAGCGATAAAAACCTTTATTAAATTATTGGTTGACGCGAATGCTATTGCCGGTTGGACCACCCGTGGGCATACCGGAGTTGATGTTAATTTGTATGCGTATGGGCCGGGAGCTGAGATTTTCTTTGGTCATCATCGTAATATTAAGATAGGGCAACAGATCAAGCGCTTTTTAGAGCAGCGGTAGCTTACAAGTGAAAAATTAACAATTAGGAGCCAATTATGGCAGGCAAAATTGCATGGACCGATTTAACCATTGAAGACGCTGAATCGATCAAGTCCTTTTATCAAGAAGTGGTCGGTTGGCATCCTCTAGCGGTTAATATGGGAGAGTACGATGACTTTAATATGATGCCTGCGAACAGCAAAGATCCTGCAGTTGGTATTTGCCATGCTCGAGGAGGCAATGCCGATATTCCACCTGTGTGGATGGTTTACATTACGGTAGATGATTTGCAATCATCGCTTGCTGCCTGTCAAAAGTTGGGGGGTAAAATTTTAAAGCCTGCTGCAGAAAATCGCCCCTATGCTGTTATTGAAGATCCGGCTGGAGCCATTTGTACTTTATATCAAACCGAGAATTGATTTATATTTATTGCAAGGTGTAGTAAATTTTTCAAAAAATAAACAATACAAAAAATATGGAGATAAATATGAAGATAATAAGGCTGTTGGGTGTACTAGCTGTTTTTGCACTAGTAACGGGGTGCTCGACGATGTCTCAACACATGACATTTTCGCAAAAAACAGATTACTCTCCCAGTCAAGATAAAGCGATGGTCATTTTTATTCGGCCGTCTGGGTTGGGGCAAGCCGTTCAAGCGCCTTTATTTGATGTTTCTTCTGAAGAGGAAAAGTTTATAGGTGTTAGTTCGTATCAGACGAAGCTGCCTTATGAAGTGGCTCCTGGTGAACACAAGTTTATGGTTATTGGTGAAAGTGCCGACTTTATGAAAGCGACACTAGAAGCAGGAAAAGTTTACTACGCTGTAGTTGCACCTCGAATGGGTTTTTGGAAAGCTCGCTTTTCACTTCGGCCAATTCGAAAAAGTGGTGATGATGAGTTTACGGTCACCTCGAAAGAGTTTGCTAACTGGACGAAAAACGGTAAATTTGTAGAAAAAAGTGCTAGTGCAGATAAATGGTACCAACAGAACAAAGATGACATAAAGGCAAAACGTGAGAAATACTGGCCCGCTTGGGAAGGAAAGGATCAAGAAGAACAGTTAAGACAAACGATGAATGCCGACGATGGCATATAGAAAGTTACAAAAAGGAGCGAAAGCTCCTTTTTTGTCGTTGATAATTGAAATCACGTCCGTTTTATTTGTTGTGAGTATACTAACGGGGTGCAGTTGGTTGCTCACACCCGAAGTGAAAACGGAAATTAAGCAGTTAAAGCAAGGGCAATATCGGCTTGATCCTTCTCATACGACCGTATTGTTTAAAGTGGGACATTTGAAACTTTCGACGTTTGTTGGACGATTCAACGAAATGGATGCCAGCCTCGACTTTTATCCAAATGAACTCATGCGTACTCAATTACAAGCCAGTGTAATGACGGCAAGTGTTGATGTGAATAACGAAGGGCTAGAAGAGACGTTACGTGAGTCGGATTGGCTTTACAGTGAGCAATTTCCACAAGCCTGGTTAAATACGATTTCGGTCGAGCCGCTAGAAGATACTAATCAGTTTTTATTTAACGCAGAGTTAACGTTACGTGGCGTGACAAGAACGATTCAATTAGTTGCCACTTTTCATGGAGGAGCGAACAACATGTTGACAGGATACTACACATTGGGTTTTTCTGCGCTTGGGAAATTCAAACGCTCTGATTTTGGAATGGATCAATACCTGCCTTTGGTAGGTAACGAAGTGACCCTGGAAGTTTATGCGGAATTTCAAAAAAGAAATTAATATTTAATTTATTTGATTTTAACTCTTTTTAGGTAGTTCATCATAACAGGTTAGTTCACACGCGTCAGTATACCAAGGTGCTCGTGAAGCCCAAAAAATATTTTGCTGCGGTTTTATTTCCGGATCATCATCCAGTGTGCCGACTGGAACAACCACATTATCAACACCTTGAACTTTCCATGGCAAAGAAGAGCCACAACTCTTGCAAAAACTAGTTGCAAAATACCTGGCCGATTTCACTTCATATCGCCCGACAAACGCTTCACCACTGAGCCAGTGAAAGCGTTTCAATGGAACAAAGATATTGGGAGAAAAGGCGCTACCGGTAAACTTTCGACAACGAGAACAGTGACAATATTGAAATACTTTGAACGGTGGTTCAATACGATAATTGACATTTCCACATAAACAACTGCCTTTCATGCTACCTCCTAATTAATATCTCGCAACGAGAATTGAGCATAAGCTGCCTCGATTCGATACCTTAATGCAGTGACTTTGCTTGCGCAATCTATGAATGCTACTTTCAATAGTAAACCTTTCACTCTTTTGTAGGGTGGGCCATGTTTGTTTTAACCAGGTTACTCAGTTTTTCTGTTTTTAAATCGCGTGATGTTGGTTATTGGAGCCAAACATTTTGCGTGGTGTGGGCTTTTGTATTTTTTCACTCGCTGAGTAAAGCTGGTGAGAGTGATTGTCATTATTTGATTAACCCGAAACTGAACAGTTTTAACTTTCAATTTGAACGCCCAGAATTAGAAACTGGGGAACGTTATATTATCAATGATATTCTTTTAAAACGTCACAATGTCTTTGACCCTGAAAATCCAAAAGAGCAGGGTGGTTTTTATCGTTTCGGTAACGGGTTGCACTGGCTTACCAGAGAGTATGTAATTCAGTCTTATTTATTATTTGCTGAGGGTGACCTGTATGATCAGCAAACGATCAACGAGACAGAGAGATTGTTGCGTCAACAAAAATATTTATATGATGCTCGAGTTGTACCTTATCGAGTTTGCGGCGAAAAAGTAGATATTCTAGTTATCACACGAGACACCTGGTCATTGGTTCCTGACTTCTCTTATTCTTCTGTAGGGGGGGAATCAAAAAGTCGAATAGGTGTGAGAGACAGTAATTTTCTTGGCACTGGAAAGCGAATTTCGATTGTGCATGAAAAAGATTTTAATGATCGCTTTAATGTCGTGGTTTACGAAGATCCTAATGTATTCAACTTCAGATACCGATTACGGTTGGAGCACGCAACGTCGGAAGCTGGAGAGCAAAATCGCTTTCTTTTAAGTCGTCCTTTCTTTGAGTTACAAACAGAGACTGCATTTACGGTTCAATGGGAAGATCTAGACGAAGATATTGAGCAATATCGATTCACCGAGTCGATTAATCAGTTTTATCGTCGCCGCAAATTTGCTTCTATATTTACGGGGTGGAAGTTAGGATCTGATTTAAATTGGATTCGTCGGTTTTATATAGGGTATGAGGGTATTGAAAGCCACTACGAAGCTCACCGCGATAGCGCTTCTTTAACCCAATGGTTGCCAAGTGATAGGCGATACCTCTATCCGTGGGTGGGATTCACTTTGATAGAGCCCGATTTTAAAGTGTTTAACAACCTTTTGGTTATGGACGTGAGTGAAGATCTGAACTTAGGTTGGAAAGTTGAAACTCGTTTGGGTTGGGCAGACGAAAAGTACAGTGACGATAAACTTTACTTTAAAGTCGTTACGGAAAAGAATTTTTATTATGATGAAGACAATGTTTGGATGACGGCCTTTCATTTTGAAGGCTTTCTTGAGCAAAATGAAAAGCGTTTATTTGACAGCATTTTCGAATTTGATGCTCGCTATTTTAATTTTCATCATAAAAAGCAAACTTTTTACTCTCATTTTAATTACAGTCGATACTATCGAGTGGGTAATGAATACTTGTTAAAGTTGGATGTGGTTAATGGGATGCGGGGGTATCCATTAAATTTCATTGCGGGTAATGAAAGTGCCATATGGCAACTGGAGAATCGCTGGTATACCGATTGGCACTGGTTACAGTTGGCTCGAGTTGGTATGGTTGCTTATATTGATTTAGGTAAAGTTTGGCTCAACGGGATTGAGCAAGGGGGTAAACTTTCCAATATCGGTTTTGGTTTACGTCTTATGTCTTCGCGAGCGCTAGCTCGCAATATTATCCATATTGATTTCGCTTTGCCACTTGAAAAGCACTCTAAAGCGGATGATTGGCTTTTCTCATTGATTATTAAAGAAAATTTTTAATTGGCAGGTATAACTTCTATAGAAAGTTAGATCGACAAACTTGTGCTTTGGAACAAAGTCACTTCTTAAGCATTAATTGACCTAAATCATGAATCCTGTGAAAAATGAAGAGCATGGCGAAAGTGCTGCTAGTAAATTCAATCCAGGTTGCTATAGTAAAGTTTGTTGTGTCAGTGAATGGGTAGGTTATTTATGATAACTCCAGAATTGCCAGAAGATGAGCACAAGCGATTGGAAACCCTTCGAGCAATAAAAATTTTGGATTCGGCGCCAGAAGAGCGATTTGATCGACTCACTCGAATGGCGAAACGCATGTTTGGTGTCCCGATATCATTAGTGAGTTTAGTGGATAGCGACCGGCAGTGGTTTAAATCCAAACAAGGGTTGGACGCCGATGAAACCTCACGTGATGTATCGTTTTGTGGTCACGCTATATTGGGTGAGGATGTCTTTATCATTCCGAATGCGCTTGAAGACGAAAGGTTTAAAGATAATCCGCTGGTACTCGAAAACCCCAACATTCGCTTTTATGCAGGCTGTCCTTTGAAAGTGTCGAATGGAAGCAAGCTTGGAACACTGTGCTTGATAGACAGAAAACCTCGTGAGCTTGACGAAGAAGATTTACAACTCCTTAAAGATTTAGCCGCTATGGCAGAGCAAGAAATTGCGGCGATTCAGTTGGCGACTCTGGACGAGTTAACCATGATATCAAACCGCCGGGGGTTTACTGCATTATCGGAGCACACCCTTCAGCTTTGTCGCCGAAAGGGCATGCCCGTAACCGTTCTGTTATTTGATTTAGATAAGTTTAAACCCATTAATGATCAATTTGGTCATGCTGAAGGTGATCGTGTTTTAATGACATTTGCTAATGTGATGCGTGATGTATTTCGAGAGTCGGATGTATTTGCTCGCATTGGTGGTGATGAGTTTATTGCTTTACTTTCAGACTCCGATGAAGAAAGTGTTAAACCGGTATTGGAGCGCTTTAAGAATGCAATCGATGAAATAAACCAAAGAGAACAGCGAGGCTACAACATTGAATACAGTGTGGGTTGCGTCAGTTACCCCGCGAAATCCATTGGAAGCATAGACGATATGATGGCGGAAGCGGATGAACGGATGTACCAACAAAAGCAAGAGTCAACTCGATAATACCTATCTGATTGAATGTGATGTTAACCTCTTTACCGGGTATTACTTCGGCATGAAATATGAGCTGAATGTATTTCATTATCATTGAGTATCTTAAGGTTTAAAAGTCGTGAAGCTGGCAAAACAGTGCAATTCAGCTAAGCTGTAAAAAAGCCAGGCTAATCTCCGATTGAAATGCTGAAAATCAACGATTTAGATTTAAGAAAGTTGTTGGACACTGCACACATTGGTGTTGTGATCCATCGATGGGACACATCAATTGTATACGCAAACCCCACAGCATTAAGTTTATTAAGACTGACGTATAATCAAATTATTGGCAAGGATGCAATGGATCCTCAGTGGCACTTCATTAACGAAAGTCACCAACGTTTGAATGTTGATGAATATCCTGTAAACCTAGTAAAAAAAATGCCAGATCCTTTGAGAAATAATATTCTTGGTGTGATTGACAGTTCCTCACCCGATATTACGTGGTTTATGGTTAATGCATATAAGGAGTTTCAACCGGTTACACAAGATGGTTTTATTGTGGTTACTTTTAATGACATTTCCGATCAGAAAAAACAATTTTCATTGCAGCAACTTATAGAAAATACACAAGACATTGTTGTTGTTACCGAAGCCGATAATATCGATCCGCCATTAGGCCCTAAAATCGTTTACGTCAACAAGGCATTTGAAAAGCTGACCGGCTATACCTGCGATGAAGTGGTCGGAGAAACTCCACGTTTGTTACAGGGGGATATGACGGATAGTGCCGCACGAAAGCGAATTTATAAAGCGCTTAAAAATAAAAAACCAATTAATGAAACAGTTTTAAATTATTCTAAAAAGGGAATGCCTTATTGGTTAGAGATGAGCATTTTTCCTTTAATCAACGAATACAACGAAGTAACACACTTTGCAGCAATAGAAAGGGATGTGACTCAACAAAGGTTTTATCAAGAGCAACTTGAAAAGCGCAATCAAGATTTAAAACATATTAAAAGTAATTTAGAGGCGTTGGTAGATAAAAGAACACAAGAGCTTCGAAAGTTAAATGATAAACTCGGTCAGTTAGCATTTTATGACCAATTGACGAAAGTGCCGAACCGTCGATATTTTATGGAACAAGGTGAACGATTGGTGAGTTATTGTCGAAGGCAAAACAGTATGATAGCGATAGGCCTACTCGATATCGATAACTTTAAAAAGATTAATGATCAATTTGGACATGCGGCTGGAGATGATGTTCTTGTTACCTTTGCGGAGCGGATAAAAATAATTTTTAGACAAGAAGACGCATTTTGCCGATATGGAGGAGAAGAGTTTGCATTTGCTTTGATAACCGATAGCCAGGAGCACTTAGAGCAGTTTTGCAATCGTATACTAAATTCAATAAGAAGTGAGTCGTTCAACGTCAATGAAAACAACGCTTTAAACGTTACGTCATCGATCGGTGTCTGTCTTTGTTTTCCCAATCATCCTATCGAATTAGGTGCTGCACTGAATTATGCGGATGAATCACTGTATAAAGTAAAGTCTTCTGGTAAGGATAGTTTTAAAATTTATCTGGCTCAACCGAACAGCTAAGAAACGCTGAAAAATAGAGTTTACCAAGCCAATTAGAGGCTTGATAAACTTGGCGCTGAA
This sequence comes from Pleionea sp. WD8-19, assembly GCF_055326765.1. Lineage (NCBI taxonomy): Bacteria > Pseudomonadati > Pseudomonadota > Gammaproteobacteria > Oceanospirillales > Pleioneaceae > Pleionea > Pleionea sp. WD8-19. The sequence goes on from NZ_JBUZOU010000018.1 coordinate 26,922, forward strand.
AGCTATTGAGTGATTTTTGCTTCGATAAGACTTTCTGAAGAAATTTTGTTTAAGAACTCAACTTTTACCGTTAGGTAGTCACCATCATTTAAACTGAACTTATCGGATGAAGGATCGATGGTAAAAGGTAATGTAACATGGTGCACAATGTCTCGATTGCGATCATTCCACGGGCCGTAGGTGATTTTAACCGGTAAATTAGGACCACTCACTTCCAGTTTGTCACCATCGTTTGCATCCAGTTGCCATTGAAGAAAAACAACGGGAAGAGTTTCACTGGGATGAAGTTTTATTTCGTCTTGAGTAAGGCCATAGCCCGTTTGGTTCTCGGATGAGTAGCTTATCAGTGAGCCATTACCTGCCCATTGGAATCCGTTAATCATAACAGAACGTGCTGTTTGGCTTTGTACCTCTGACAACTGATTTGTTTTTATGACTTCGGCAGTCACCGTTCCTGGTGAGGTTTGTTGAGCAAAAGTTATCGCAATCACAAAGTATTCTTGCTCGATTTCGCCGAACCCATCTTTTTGTGGATCAAGGACGAAGGGTAGATCAACATTTTTATACAGCCTATCGGAATCGCGATTTTCCCATACCCCATAAGTAATGCTAGCAGACTTTGCAGAGTCGGAGTCAATTTTCAGGTAGCGGCCATCTCGTTGGTCGACCTGCCATTGAAAAGTCACCACGCTGGGGAGCGAGTCGGTGGCGTGAATTTGGGCTTCATCCATCGTAAGACCATAGCCAGTGAGGGAGCCTGAATTAAAGCTAATGATTGAACCGTTGCCTTCCCAGTTAAAGTTTTTGGCCTCACTTGTGTCACTGGGCATGACCGATAAGGCAAAACCTTCGCTGGGCTCAAGTCCGCGGAAAATCATTGCATCACGGCTCCAGCTTCTTCCATAAGGATCGGTTAACTGGTTAGGATCGTAGTAGCCATTCGCTTGGCCATTCCAACCCCAGTTGACGTGTACTTTTCCATCACTGCGATATCCGTCAATGACAAAGGCATGTCCTGCATTATCGTCGACTTGTTGAGCCATATACAAAACAGGGCGACCGTTATCGAGTTCGCTACGAATGAGATCGGCCCACTCTTGATCATTAAAGCCAAATGCAGACTTCGAAATGATCGACATTTTACGACGAGAAATATTGTTGTAACCCCATTGATAACGAAATGCATTCTCGATTTGTTTTCCGGTTGCAGATGAACCCTCTCCACCGCCAAATTGTGCATTTAATGAAGTGGCTACATGATAAATAAACGTCGCTGTACTTTTTAATTTTGCATCGCTCTCGCTTGAAGTGAGTGCCATATCACTCCATTGATTTTGAAATTGAGTCAGATCGATGCTGAGAACGCCATTTTCTATGTCAGGGCCTGATAGTCCATCGTGTTCAAGTACATAATCGACAGGGCTTTGCGCAACGTTTTGATACTGATAATAATACAAAATTTGTGCAACAGCGATCGTTGTGCATCCTGGGTAGGTAGGACGATTGTTTTTCAAAGGGGTTTGACTTTGCCACACGCCACTTTGCCCCCACGTGGTTTTCAGTAGAGGCTGAATCTCTGCACGAGCGTAGTTTGAAGCCAATACAACTAAAATTAGCGAAAAGATTAATCTCAATAGGTTCACCCAGTTTCTCCGGTCATGTTCGAATGCGGCCGCGGAGTATACTGAGGAGAAGCTCAAGAATACATTTAAAATTGGTGTGAATATTGTCGGTATTTTACTTCCGACGTACGTAAAGGCGTTTTGACACTTTCGCTACTAAATTGCCATGGCTGTCGAAAACATCGACTTCAAATTCTGGCTCATGTTTATCGTTAGCGTCGGCATGGGCTTTTACCGAATTTACCGTTTCTTCATCCAGTTTAAATTCGCAAAAAACATGCGTTTTTCCGGGGCTGATGTATTTGATGCAAGCGCCTTTGTCCCAAACGATGTAGTCGCGTCCTAAACGATTCGTCAGTAACAATACGTAAAAAGGGTCGGTCATAGAGAATAAAGAGCCGCCGTACGCTGTGCCAAAATAATTCGTATTCAAAAGTCCTTTTTTCAGTTTAACTCGAACGTAGTCCCAGTTTTCACCAATTTCCAATACTCGAATACCAGAGCCAAGATAAGGAGGCCATAAGTTGAGGAGTCGTTTGAGCCATTTTGGGCTAAGTTTGCGTCGCATTGTTCAATGTTGTCTGGTCGTACCAGTTGTTATGGTACCTTTAAGATGAACAACCTGCAACTCTTCGTTTGTTTAGGGTTCGGTATTCGCAGCTTTGTTCGGTTTGGCTGGTTTTAACCAATGTGCGAATAGAATGCCCAACTCGAACAATATCCACATAGGCACAGCGAGCAGCGTTTGAGAAATTGCGTCGGGAGGTGTCAACAACATGCCAAATACAAACGCGCCGACAATAATATAAGGCCGCTTTTCTTTTAAGTTTTCGACAGTCGTCGCGCCGCTCCAGATTAACAAAATGGTCGCAATAGGTACTTCAAAGGCAATACCAAAAGCAAAGAAGAGCTTTAACATGATGTTCAAGCTATCGGTCATATCCGGAATGTAACGAATTCCTTCGGGAATTACGGAAGGAAAAAACTTAAACATTAATGGAAATACCACCAGATAGCAAAACACCATACCTGCGTAAAACAGGACAATGCTGCTCACTAATAAAGGGATCGCCAAGCGTTTCTCGTGCTTATAAAGTGCCGGCGCAACAAAAGCCCAGAGTTGATGCAATATTACAGGAATAGAAAGAAATATGGAGAGCACAAGAGTGAGTTTAAATGGCGTAAAAAAAGGAGCAATGACACTGGTGGAAACCATTTCACTACCAGCAGGTAAACTTGCCATCAAAGGTTTGGAAACAATCAAATAAAGGTCGTTAGCAAAGTAAATCAAGCAAAGAAATATAACAACAACGGACAACGTCGCTTTTAATAAACGAGAACGCAACTCCACCAAATGAGCAAGTAGCGGCATTTCTTTATCTTGGGAATCTTCACTTTGACTCATGACTTTGAAGTGTCCGACTTAGCGTTTGGATCAGAGGGGGGAATACTGGGTTGATCGGGGTTGGTTTCAGAATCGGATTTAGAATTGCGTGGTAATGGCTCAAACTCAACGGGATTTTCGCAACCTGACAGTTCTTTTTCTTGAGTCAATTGCTGCTCTTGCTCTTCCATTTCTTTGCGAAACGCTTCGCGTGTTTCATCAATTTGCGCTTGAGTCTCTTTGGTGAGTTGATCGAGTTGATTGTTTTGAACCAACTGTTCCATTTTTTGCTGTTGTTCTTTTATCTGCTGGCGTAATTCATCCAATTGCAATTCACGATTGATCTCATTTTTCACTGAGAAAAAAGCACGTCGTGCTTTACCTATCCAGCGACCAAGTGATCGGGCGGCAACGGGTAAACGCTCTGGTCCCAAAACCAGTAGCGCTATCAATGCAATAAGAAAGAGTTCGGAAAATCCGATATCAAAGGGCATATTGAGTGTTTAAAGCGTTATTTGGACTTTTCTTCTTTTTGGGTGATTTCGCCTTCAATGGTTTCGCCTTTTTGTTGCTCTAGATTTTCCTGCTTTTTATTATTTTCCTTTTCTTCATCCTCGTCTTTTTTCATTCCGTCTTTAAACCCTTTTATTGCCGCTCCTAAATCGCTTCCCATATTGCGCAGTTTTTTAGTACCGAACAGCAATAGTACGATTAGCAATACAACTATAATTTGAGTCATGCTAGGCATAATAATGTAAACCTCAATTCAACTTTACTTAGAGTATTAATCGGTTATGCAAACGGCATTCGGCCACCGCCGAGCACGTGAAAGTGAATATGAAACACTTCCTGACCACCACCATGTTCGGTATTGAGTACCGTGCGATAGCCTTGGTCCAATCCTAATTGTTGCGCAATTTTAGGAATGGTCAGCATTACGTGTGCCATCAGTTCACCATCGTCTTGCTCTACGGTATTCAAACAACGAATATGCTTTCTTGGCACCACCAACACGTGAGTTGGGGCCTTTGGGGCAATATCGTGGAATACCACCAAATGCTCATCTTCATAAACCTGTTTCGATGGGATTTCACCGTCAATAATTTTGCAAAATAAACAATCGCTCATGATGCAGACCTTTTATGTTGGAGTACCAGCCAATGGTAACTCAGGGAATGGATGATACCAAGTTTATGTCAAACTGCTGTGAACTTTCAGGCAACTGTGTCGTATTTTCGAATGATTACCCTTGTTTAATTGCCAACACAAAGGCTATTGCAGCTGCGGCCAATGATACGCCTGCCATATCGATGTAGCCACTGCTCAGCAAAAAACCACTGAACAGCGTGATACTGACACCCATGGCTGTCAATAAGGTCATTTGCCGACTTTTTTTCTGTTGCTCTTTCAGCTCTTGGAGTTGCTGCTGCAAAGTTAGCATTTGTGTATGCGATTGTTTGGCCTGATCGAGATAGTTCGCCAGTTTTTCCGGCATTTCAGGCAGTTGCTCGAGCCAAGTGGGCCATTTGTGCTTAAGCTTATTCCAGACGGCTTTGGGACCAAACTGGTCATTCACCCACTGTTTTAAAAAGGGGCGTGCGGTTTGCCACAAATCCAGCTCTGGGTAGAGTTGGCGTCCAAGGCCTTCAATATAAAGCAATGTTTTTTGCAACAGCACCAGTTGTGGTTGAACCTCCATTTGAAAACGGCGAGCCACTTGGAACAACTGGATTAAAAACTGGCCAAAGGAAATTTCGGATAAAGGTTTACCAAAAATGGGTTCGCAGGCGGTACGAACGGCGGCTTCGAAGGCTTCAATGGAAGTGTTTGGGTGGACCCATCCGGACTGGACATGCAGTTCGGCAATACGTCGATAGTCGCGATCGAAAAAAGCGAGAAAGTTTTCTGCCAAATAACGTTTATCCTGTGCGCCCAGGGTGCCCATAATGCCACAGTCGATGCCTATGTAACGTGGTTTTTGTGGATCCGTGACATCAACGAATATGTTGCCGGGGTGCATATCGGCATGAAAAAAGCTGTCTCGAAACACCTGGGTAAAAAAGATTTCTACGCCACGATGTGCAAGCTCTTGCATATTAGTTCCGGCAGCGTTGAGCTCAGCCACATTCGCTACCGGAATACCCTGGATCTTTTCCTGCACCATGACTTTTTCACGTGTCAGGTCCCAATACACCTGTGGCACGTAAAGTAATGGACTGTTTTCAAAGTTGCGACGCAGCTGCATGGTGTTCGCGGCTTCGGTGCGTAAATCCAGTTCGTTATAGATAGTCACCTCATAGTCAGTGACCAGCTGTCGAGGTTTAAACCGCTTGCCTTCCGGCACGTGTTGTTCAAACCAGAATGCCAATTGCTTCAATAGGGCTAAGTCGCGCGTGATTTGTTTCCGAATGCCAGGACGGATCACTTTTACCACGACTTTTTCACCGCTTAGCAGTGTTGCACTATGAACTTGAGCCATAGACGCCGAAGCCATGGGCGTTGACTGAAAGTCAGCGAAAACAGAGTCGATTTTTGCTCCGAGCTGTTGTTCGATGCGTTCTTTGGCCAATGCTTCATCAAACGGAGGGACTTGATCTTGCAGTTGCGTCAATTCTTCGGCGAGTCCATCGGGTAGTAGATCGCGTCGAGTAGAAAGCATTTGACCAAATTTGATGAATATTGGGCCTAACTCGGTTAAGGCTTCTCGAAGGCGCTGTCCTCGAGGTTTTTGCTTTTCAGTGGCAGGTGTTAAGGCAAACAGCTTCAATAATGCGCTGTATTTGGCGAGTGGCGTTAGTTTAAGAAACTCGTCGAGCCCGTGCTTGATAAGAATGCGATTGATGGCAAAAATGCGAGTGAAGTTTTTGATCGCCATAGCGGTTATTGAAGTTTTGGGTTGGCTTTTAAACGCTGAATACGTGCATCGAGTCGATTCACGTCACTTTTTAAATCATCGAGTTGATCGAAAAAGGTTTCCAGTTCGATTCGATTGGGCGTTACCTGTGCTTCTTCGCGCACGTATTCGGAAAAATTTTGCTGCGCCGTAGACAGCATTCGCTTCATTTGTTGATGAACACTGTTGGCTACTCGACCGAATTGATGCGCAATAATATCGCCGGTGTATTTGGAAAGCTCTTCCTCCCAATCGACTTCAAGCGATTTCCAAAAGTTCTGAAACGCCTGCGCGGTACCGACTTCTCCCTCAAAGTGGACATCGCCTTTGAATAGAGCATCACCACCGCGCTCCGTGTTCGCCATATTAAAAAACGAAAAACTGGTTCCCTTAAGTGTCACTTGGCAGTCGTTATTTTTTTGTGTATCGATTCGGATACCGTCATCACCAAAGTTGAAGATATAACACAGGCTCCAGTCGCTAAGCTCTATGGCAATGCGCTTGCCAATTAAGGGTGTTTTTTTTGTTTGGGCTTCTTGGTCTAGGGATACGAGTTTGTTGATCGCTTTTTCAAGCACTGCAGCGGTTGCTAAGTTAAGTGTCAGCATAACGTTCAGTATTTAAAACCGCGGTGAAGGGCGACAATACCACCTGTCATATTGTGGTACTCCACTTCATCAAAACCGGCATCCAACATGACTTGTTTTAATGTTTCCTGATCGGGATGCATGCGAATGGACTCTGCCAGATACTGATAGCTTTCGGCGTCGTTAACCAGCACTTTGCCCATTAGAGGAAGCAAATTGAACGAGTAAGTATCGTAAATTTTGCTCAGTATCGGTTGACTAGGCTTGGAAAACTCCAAAACCAATAAGCGCCCGCCTGGTTTAAGGACTCGATACATGCTTTGCAAAGCGCGTGGTTTGTCGGTGACATTGCGCAAGCCGAAACCGATGGTAATGATATCGAAACTGTTGTCTGCGAAGGGTAAGTTTTCTGCGTTGACTTGCGCATACTGAATGCGGTGACCATAGCCTTGATCGATTAACTTGTCGCGCCCAACATTGAGCATGGATTCGTTAATATCGGCTAATACTACTTCACCTTCGGCGCCTACTTTGTCGGCAAATTTGGCTGCCAAATCTCCTGTGCCGCCAGCTAAATCGAGCACTCGATGTCCCTTTCGAACACTGCTCAATTCAATGGTAAAGCGTTTCCATAAGCGGTGAACACCCATCGACATGACATCATTCATCAAGTCGTATTTTGCCGCCACCGAATGAAACACATCGGCCACCATTTTCTGTTTTACTTTGACATCGACGGTTTGATAACCGAAGTGTGTTTTATCGCTCATGTTTTTACTCAGTGCTTCTGTGTTGGCTGGTAATTTTTGTGAGCTGAGCATCACTCAACTTTTTTAAATAAAGGCTTAACTTCACGACTGGCACCTTCATCGTTCAGACGTTGTAAATAATTTGCCCAATTTTGCTCAAAATCAATACCCAATTCGCGCAAGGTTTGCCAAGTATACAGCCCAGAGTCGTGACCGTCATCAAAGGTCAGTTTAATCGCGTAGTGGCCGACAGGCTCGATTTGTATTATTTTGACGTTTTTTTTGCCCGGTACCAATTTTAATGGGCCGCCACCGTGTCCACGCACCTCGGCAGAGGGCGAGAATACTCTTAAATATTCGCTGGATAATTGGTAAGCCACATCATCGAATACGACTTCCAATTGTTGGCTTTTTTGATGGAATTTAATATCGGAAGGCGGTGATACAGGGGCAGTCATGACAGTGCCTTTCATTGTTGGCCCTTTTGATCATAAAAGGGCCGTAGGTGAGTATAGAGTGTATTATAAAATAAACCGGCTTAAATCTTCGTCTTCCACCAACTCAGCCAGTTGCTGGTTCACGTAGTTGGCATCGATGACTACGGCATCGTGTTCTTCCGATGCCGTAAAGCTGACCTCTTCCAGTAGTTTTTCCATGACTGTTTGCAGACGTCGAGCACCGATGTTTTCAGTACGTTCATTGACCTGCCAGGCGATTTCGGCAATGCGTTGAATTCCAGACGCTTCAAAGTCAATATTGCGATTTTCTGTCGCCATTAACGCTTTGTACTGTTTGGTTAATGCGGCATCGGGTTCGGTTAATATGCGAACAAAGTCGTCTACTGTTAAGGCTTTTAACTCCACTCGGGTCGGTAAGCGCCCTTGCAGCTCTGGGATCAAGTCAGACGGTTTTGCCAGATGAAACGCACCCGAAGCGATAAATAGAATGTGATCGGTCTTGATCATGCCGTACTTGGTACTGACGGTGCAGCCTTCGACGAGAGGCAGTAAGTCACGTTGAACGCCTTCGCGCGATACATCACCGCCTGAAGCTTCCTGTCGTTTGGCTACCTTGTCGATTTCATCAAGAAAGACAATACCATTTTGTTCGACCGACTCTACCGCCATGTTTTTCAAGTCATCGAGGTTGATCAGCTTTTCTGCTTCTTCTTCGCGGACCATTTTTAAAGCGTCTTTCACTTTCAGCTTGCGGCGCTTGGTTTTGCCAGGTGACATGTTCTGGAACATGCTCTGCAGTTGACTGGTCATTTCTTCCATGCCGGGGGGTGCCATAATTTCCACACCCACGGTAGGTGCGGCAATTTCGATTTCTATCTCTTTGTCGTCTAATTCGCCTTCGCGTAACTTCTTACGGAATAACTGACGAGTAGCGCTTTGTTCTTCTTTCGGTTTGTCATCGGTATCAAAGCCCATGTTTCTCGCGGGAGGCAATAGGGCATCGAGAATACGTTCTTCAGCAGCGTCTTCAGCGCGAAATTTAACCCGTTCCACTTCTTGTTCGCGTAGCATTTTAAAAGCCGCATCAACCAAGTCACGGATGATGGAATCAACATCGCGGCCCACGTATCCCACTTCGGTGAATTTGGTGGCTTCTATTTTGATAAATGGAGCGTTGGCCAGTTTTGCTAAACGGCGAGCGATTTCCGTTTTACCAACGCCGGTGGGGCCAATCATTAAAATATTTTTGGGTGTGATTTCGTTGCGTAATTCATCGTTGACCTGCATTCGACGCCAGCGGTTACGCAGTGCGATAGCGACGGCACGCTTGGCCGAGTTTTGACCAATGATGTGTTTGTCCAATTCGTGGACGATTTCTCGGGGTGTCATTTGCGTCATAATAAAATTCTTTCTCTGTATTGAATTCGAAGGTTGGCGATCAGTTGTGATCCAGCACTTCTATAGTGAGATTCTGGTTGGTGTAAACACAGATATCCCCCGCAATTTTTAATCCGGCTTCGACGATTTCGCGAGCGCTCATTTCGGTATTTTCCAGTAAGGCTTTTGCAGCGGATTGGGCGAAAGCGCCGCCGGAGCCGATGGCAAGCAAGCCACCATCTTCGAGTTCCGGTTCTATAACGTCACCGTTTCCGGAAATAATAAAAGAATGTTCGTGATCAGCCACGATTAACATGGCTTCAAGTCGGCGTAACATGCGATCGGTACGCCAGTCTTTGGCCAGTTCCACGGCAGCGCGCAGTAATTTACCTTGATGCAGCTCCAGTTTGGCTTCAAAGCGTTCGAAAAGAGTAAAGGCATCGGCAGTACCTCCGGCAAAACCGGCGATTACTTTATTGTGGTATAAGCGTCGGACTTTGCGGGCGTTACCTTTCATAACAGTATTGCCAAGCGAGACTTGGCCATCACCACCAATCACCACCTGACCATTGCGGCGTACGGATAAAATCGTGGTTCCTCGAAATTGTTCCAAAATGTCGCTCCTGCTGTGTGAAGTCGAGAATGTCCGGCATATATGGGGCATGCCTTAAGTGATTTCAAGTTGGATGCAGGAAGAATGATGCACGCCAGCGCAAGAAGCGCTATATTCTCATTCACACTACAATTGATACCGACAGGAGACGCTATGCCATTCAGTCAGGAAGTTGTGGAAGAACTCAATATACTGGTACGTTTTAATTTGCACACGGCTCAAGAAGGGATCAAAGTGCATTCTTATGCCAATGAGCGGCTGATTGAAGCAACGGAGCGGCTGTATCGCAAAAAATTGATTACCCAAGAAGATGGCGGCTACTTGACCGATTTAGGGCGTGAAGTAGCAGAACATGCTGATGCGGTTTTGAGTATTTTGAATTCTAATTAAATCTCATAGCGATTCGAATCGCATTTTTATCAGCGGTTCACTCCGCTAAGCCCTTTTCTTTCTGGCCGGCAATGGTAGAATGCGCGGCCTTTTCCCAGTCTTTCAAGTTTGTTGTTTTATGAGCTCTGTAGTTGTTGGTCAACGTTGGATCAGTCACAACGAATCCAGCCTTGGCCTTGGTATGATCCAATCGGTGGAAGGTCGCCGAATGGAAGTTTTTTTCCCTGCTGTTAACGAATCCCGTCATTATGCCATTGATAATGCTCCGTTGAGTCGGATCGCCTACGACGTTGGTGCGCGTATATCGGATATGGATGACAATGAATACCAGGTGGTGGAAGCGCTCGAACATCGAGGCTTGATGATTTACTTGTGTGAAGACGCTCATGGCAACAGCCAACAGCTGACCGAAATGCAGCTCAATTGTTATGTGCAATTCAGTTCTCCAGATAAGCGACTGTTGAACGGACAAATTGACGATGAATCCAGTTACCAGTTGCGTTTTGATACCTTTTGTAAGCTCGATGAATTGAGCCAAAGTCCGGTTAATGGATTACTGGGAACACGGGTTGAATTGTTACCGCACCAGTTATACATCGCCCACGAAGTGGCCAATCGACAAGCTCCGCGCGTATTATTGGCTGATGAAGTAGGGCTCGGTAAAACCATCGAAGCGGGAATGATCTTGCATCATCAATTGCATACCGGGCGTGCAACACGTGCACTCATTTTGGTACCCGACAGTTTGGTTCACCAATGGCTGGTGGAAATGCTGCGACGGTTTAATCTGCGTTTCGCACTTTATGATCGCAGTCGATTTGAAGCGCTGGTGGAATCACCAGATATCGATCTGGATACTGGAGAAGCTGTCAATCCATTTGAAATGGAGCAGCTGATTATCTGCAGTATCGATGGCTTGATGCAATTCCCGCAAATGCAGCAGCAATTGCTAGAAAGCCAGTGGGATTTACTGATTGTTGATGAGGCGCACCACTTGCATTGGAGCGAAGGTGATGTCAGTGATGAATACCAATTGGTGGAATCACTTGGACAAAAGTCGAGGGGGTTATTACTGCTGACGGCAACACCTGAGCAGGCTGGCATTGAAAGTCATTTTGCTCGACTGCGCTTATTGGATCCTGATCGTTATCATAGCCTGGACGCTTTTCGTGCAGAAGCCGAACAGCTGAGCTCTGTTTCCCAAGCCGTCACACTCCTCAATTCAGGAGAAGTGGTTTCTGCAGAAAGTGTAAAACCTTTGCTTCCTGAATCGATGCAAGGTGAGCTTATTACGAATGAACTGAGTGCCGAGCAATGCCAGCAGTTGTTGAATCAATTAATCGATCAGCACGGGACGGGTCGCGTGTTATTTCGAAATACGCGTTCGGCGATCAGCGGCTTTCCAAAACGTCAACTGCACGCTTATTCACTCGAATGTCCGGAAATTTACACGCCTGATGATGACGAACCAATGAATCATGGTTGGTTGGGATTAACGCCAGAAATAGAGCTGGTGCCAGAAGTCTGGTTACCGCGCGATCCGCGAGTTACTTGGTTGGAAGAAAAGATCGCCGAGTTGAAACCGGAAAAAACTCTGGTAATTGCTCATCACGCGGAAACGGCGAAAACGCTGCATAACCACTTCAGTAAAAAACTTGGTCTTCGTAGTAGTTGTTTTCATGAAGGTTTGTCGTTAGTGGAGCGTGATCGCGCAGCGGCTTACTTTGCCGATCGTGAAGACGGCGCACAGATTCTGTTTTGTTCAGAAATTGGCAGCGAAGGACGCAACTTTCAATTTGCACATCACATGATCTTTTTTGATTTGCCGGGCAATCCGGATTTGGTAGAACAACGCATTGGTCGATTGGATCGTATTGGTCAAACGGAAACCATCAATATTCATGTACCTTATTTAACGCCCTCTTCGCAGCACGTAATGTTCGACTGGTATCATCGTGGCCTAAACTTGTTCGAGAGAAGTTTCAGTGCCGGTTATTTGGTGTTTGAACAGTTTCAAGAAGATATTGAAAGCGCAATACAAAACCCTTCAACTTCTGACGAAGCATTAATTGATAAGACTGCGAAACGAGTGAAAGTGCTGACACAGAAAATGGAGCAAGGGCGCGATCGTTTGTTGGAGTTGAACTCCTGCCGTCAACCGCAAGCGGATCAGCTGGTGGAGTTAGTGGCCGAGCAAGAACAACCGCAACAACTGGCTAAATATTTTGAGCAGTTGCTTGAAGAATTTGGTGTTGAACAGGAAGATCACTCGACACTGAGCTGGATTTTACGTCCCAGTGATCATATGAAGCACAGTTATTTTCCTGGACTCAAGGAAGACGGTAACACAGTAACCTTGGATCGTTTAAAAGCGCTGTCTCGTGATGACATTGAGTTTTTAAGCTGGGAACATCCGATGCTGGTAGAGGCGATGGACATGCTGGTAAAAAGCGATGTCGGAAACGCGACTACGGCGACCATTTCGGTAAAAGGATTAAAACCCGGCACCCTGTTGCTTGAAAGCTACTTTACCTTGCAAACGATTGCGCCCAAGCATTTACAACTCAATCGATACTTGTCGCAAAAACCACTGCGTTTTTTGATCGATGCTAGTGGAAAAGATCTCTCCCAGGTAGTGAATCATAATGCGCTTAATAGGCTGAGCCAGCCTTTAAAAAAGAAAGTGGCGCGACAAGTTATTGAGCAAGTGAAAGGGCAGTTGGAATCGCTGGTTGAAAAAAGTGAGCAACTGGCCAAGTCCCAAGTCGTAGACTTAAAATCGAAAGCGATGCAATTGTTGAATGATCAGTTAGGCTCTGAGAAAAAGCGACTGCAAAATTTAAAAGCGGTTAACGATGCGATCCGATCGGATGAGATTGACGCTTATCAAACGTTGATTGAACAATGCCAACATCATATTGAAAAAGCATCATTACAACTGCAAGGATTGAAGTTGGTGGTGGCGAGTTAACGTCTTCCGCGAACCGGGTTTTACAAGGATGTTGTTAAAGCTTTTTGCCCCAGATTTTACAATCGTTAATATCGTTTTCCTGCAGTCGGTGGCGAATGGATTCCGCGTGGCGTTTGCTCGCATAAGGACCCAATTGCACTCGATACCAGCGACCGCTTTCCGCATCGATCGGAATAATTTTACTTTCGTAACCCATAAAGGCTATTTTGGCTTTTAGTGCGTCAGCGATATCGTTGTTGCGGAAGGAGCCACAAGGCATTACATATTCCATCGAAACTTTATTGTCGGGTTGCTTGAGTTCTTCTTCTGGTATCACCACTTCCTTGTCTTGCAACAGGTCATGAAAGGTGTACTTGGGTACTTCGGGTTGCTTGGGTTGAGCTTTTTCAACTTCAGGCTTTTTCTGTTGTTTCTGTTGTGTGGTTTGCGCAGGCACTTTTGCTTGCGGCATCCATTTTAGATAAACCAGAAAGGCGACAAAACCGCCTACTAGCATACCGACAATCAACACCGCTGCGGTGGGAAAACCGGTTTTTTTTCGTTGTGTGGCGCTGCGTTTTTTACGCGGCTTGGCGGAACCTTTTTTTGCGAAATCTCTGGCCATTATCGTTGTTCATTTTTTGCTGTAAGTTTAACGGCTTAAAAATTGAGCCGCTTTAAATTTGATTAATGAAGTTAACAGATATTGTTGGTGAATATAAACTGCCTTTGGACTTTTCTGGCGGTAACCCGGATAAGCAGTGCATTATCCGGGGAATGCGGAAATGGCAAAACTACATTTGCTCCGGCGCGCTTACCCCCAATAAGTCTAGGCCGTTGGCTATTACTTGCTTTACTGCAGTGATTAATGCCATTCGGGCATCACACAAGTTTTTATCTTCCACTATCCAGCGCAAAGCGTCACTTTCTTTACCCAGTTGATAATAACCATGGAGCGCAGCAGCCAATTCACGTAGGTAATGCGCAATAACGTGCGGCTCACAATGATTGGCGGCATTTTTCACCAGTTCAGGAAACTGACTCATTTTATCCATCAGATCGGTTTCTTGCGTTAAGGTTAGCAGACTCAATTGTTGTAATCCGTTAACGGCATCAAACTCACGCCCACTTTCATGAAGCTGTCGAAACGCCGAGCACACCCGTGCGTGGGCGTATTGAATGTAATACACTGGATTGTCATTGGTTTGCGATTTAGCAAGCTCAATATCGAAAGTTAATTGAGATTCCGCTCGACGAGCGGCCAGGAAATAGCGCGTCGCATCGCGGCCTACTTCGTCGATCAGATCGCGTAGCGTGACATAACTGCCGGCACGTTTTGAAATTTTTACTTCTTCTCCACCGCGCATAACCGTGACCATTTGGTGCAGTACGTATTCGGGATAACCCTCAGGAATATCCATTTTCAATGCCTGCAACCCGGCTCGAACACGAGTGATGGTGGAGTGGTGATCGGCACCTTGCTCGTTGATCACACGTTTAAAACCGCGTTGAAATTTATTCAAATGGTAGGCGACGTCGGGAACAAAATAAGTGTAGCCACCATCGGATTTGCGCATCACACGGTCTTTGTCGTCACCAAACTCGGTGGTTTTAAGCCATAAGGCGTCTGAGCCTTCGTATGTGTAGCCATTGTCGACGAGTCGGTTAACGGCTTCCTCGACTTTGCCACTTTCATAAAGCGATGATTCAAGAAAGTAAACGTCGAAATGCACATCAAACGCTTTCAGATCCAAATCTTGCTCTCGACGCAAATAGGCCACAGCAAAGTGGCGAATGGCGTTGAGATCGTCGGCATCGCCTTTACCGATTACGTGTTGATCTTCGGCATCGATTTTAGCCTTGGCCATATAGTCATCGGCAACGTCTTTGATGTAATCGCCGCGATACCAGTCTTCTTGCCATAGATCATCTTCCGGAGTGAACCCTTTGCATCGAGCTTGAACCGATAGTGCCAGGTTATTAATTTGTTGACCAGCATCGTTGTAGTAAAACTCGGCGGTGACGTCCCAACCATTGGCCCTTAATAGTCGACAAATACAGTCGCCAACCGCTGCGCCTCGACCGTGACCCACATGCAATGGCCCTGTCGGGTTTGCCGATACAAATTCAACTTGCACCTTTTGTTGTTTACCGGTTTGGTTATGACCAAACTTATCGCCAGAATTAAGGATTTGCTCGATGATGGCAGATTGAGCGTCTTGTGCCATGAAAAAGTTAATAAAGCCTGGGCCGGCAATTTCTACCTTTTGGATAGCGCCTGAGTCAGGCAAGGCATCTATAATCAATTGCGCCATTTCGCGTGGTGGTTTACCTGCAGGTTTGGCCAGCATCATTGCGAGGTTAGTAGCTAAATCACCATGGGATTTGTCTTTGGTATGAGTCACCTGCAGCCGTGGGGTCATCTCTTCCGGTAAAACGCCGGAGGATTTTAAGTGGCTTACGGCTTGTTCTAATAATTGCAGTAAGGTGTCTTTCATATTAACGGTTCGCGTTGACAATAATTGGGAGTGAAAATTGCGTCCATTATCCTTGATTGTGGCGGTTATTGCGATAGTCGCGAGTAAAAAACGCAGGTGTTTTTCGATTATAAGATTACAACAAATCTTGAGGATCGATATCTAGTGACCATCGAACTTGAGAGGCAAACTTTGATTTTGTAATGCTAGGTAAGCGAGCGTTTAATAGTGAGTGTAGATGACTGCGTTTACGACAATTGAGGATCAGTTGAAAGCGAAAGCGACCAGCTTTACGGCTTATTGTTGACGCTACGGGGCCCCAAATATCGAGCTCAGACGTTGTTGGCATTTGCTCGGCGACATACTGTAAAAACTCAAATGCACGCTGTTTGTTGTGGGATTCGGCGCGAAATAGGGCCATAAAACTGGCCGGAGGCAACTCGGCTTGAACGCGATCGGCCAGTAATCGTTCGGCGAGCGCCCGATAGTTGTGATTCACCAGTAATTGCAACAATGAGTGGTGCGGGTGATGCGTCTGGATCAAGACTTCACCCGGAACTTCTGCGCGCCCGGCGCGCCCGGCAACTTGTGTGATTAACTGGCCTGCGCGTTCCAGTGCTCGGAAATCGTTACTGAATAACGCGCCATCCACATCGACAATGGCGACCAGGGACACTTTGGGAAAGTGATGCCCCTTGGCGATCATTTGTGTACCGACAAGAATGCGGGTTTGACCACTTTTCGCTGCGGCAATATAGTCGCTCATGGCGGACTTTCGCCGAGTGGTATCGCGATCGATACGCTGGATCAAGTCATCTGGGAATTGCGAAGCTAAAAACTGTTCGATGCGTTCGGTTCCTTGGCCAATGGCTACCAGTTCTTGTGATTGGCATTTCGGACATTGTGTAGGATGCTTTTGATAGTTACCGCAATGATGGCATTGTAAATAATCCTGTCCTTGCCCTTTTCCCGATTGATGCAATGTCATGTAGCTGTCGCAGCGACGACAATCGCAAATCCAGCCGCAACGATGGCATAGCAAAACAGGAGCAAAGCCTCGGCGATTCAAAAATACCAGCACCTGATTGCCTTGCGCTAGGTGCTTTTTAATGGCGTTTAATAGTGGTTGAGAAAAACCATCGCTCATAGGTTGTGCTTTGCAATCGACCAGCCGAATGCTGGGTAATTGTGATTGAGTGGCTCTCTGTGTCAGTTGTAAGTGATGGTACCGGCCATGAATAGCATTGTTAAGGGTTTCAAGTGATGGTGTTGCGCTACCGAGTACTACGGGTATGTTTTCAATCTGCCCGCGTAATAAAGCCAGATCGCGCGATGAATAGCGTAATCCTTCTTGTTGTTTAAATGACAAGTCGTGTTCTTCATCAACAATAATCAGGCCAGTGTTTTGGAGCGGTGTAAATATCGCAGAACGGGTCCCTACAATAATATTCAATAAGCCGTTTTTAGCTTTCAACCAGGTATTGAGTCTTTGAAGATCGGTCAGCCCCGAATGAAGCACACCTACTTGACCCGGAAAGCGCTGCTCAAAGCGTTTTAAGGTTTGTGGCGTTAGACCTATTTCCGGGATAAGCACTAACGCCTGCTGTCCTTTCAACAGAATAAACTCAATGCTTTGTAAATAGACTTCGGTTTTTCCACTGCCTGTGACCCCTTCAAGTAAAAATGGCGAAAATTGATCGCACTTTGCCGTAATACTTTGCACCGCTGCTTTTTGTTCGCTGTTTAATAGCAGTCCAGTCTGATTGGTTGGCTTTGGGGGGCATGGTTCTTGTTCGATGCTTGTTATCCAGCCTTTTTCGCACAAGTTTTTCAACGTTGCTGTGGTAATTTCCTGAGCTTTTAACTCTTCTGAAGACACAGGACGCTGAGCTTGGTTTAAATAGAGTAAAGCTTGTTTTTGGCGAATCGAGCGAGGCGGAAGTGATTTAAGGTTCTCTTGCCCAAGTGTATTAATTTGCCAGAATATTTCTCGCTTTATTTCACTGCTGACACCTTTCATTAGCGCATTAGGAAGCGCTGTAGCAACTGCTTCGCCCAGTGAATGGTGATAGTAGTCGGCCGCTTTTCTAACAAGTTTCCATATTGCTGGAGTTAGCAGAGGTTTTTGATCCAGTCCTTCGATAATTGATTTGATATTTTCGTTCTTGACCTTAGTACTTTGAGGGTGCGCTACAACCAATCCAATCAGTTGCTGTGAACCAAAAGGAACCTTGACTCGAGTACCGATAATTGGCAGAGATCCAGGGGCGGCATAGTCAAATAATTGCCGAAGGGGTACCGGTAGTGCAACGCGGATCAGCTTTGATGTCAAAAGGTAATCAGTCCCGTGGTAGCCGTGAATTTGGAGCTTCATGTTAGGCAACTGGGTTAATATGTAAAGCTTTATTGAATTTCTTCTGCGATTTGGTTGAACTTTGTTCGGTGGGCGAGTATGATCGCGCGTCCCCTAACACTGGGTGGATGGTGTTTGGTAAGTGCTTTGTAAGTTTGAGCGGGAAGTTTACTGAATAGCGATCCACGTTGAAAAGAGAGTTTTGTTATGAAAGATGGTATTCATCCTAAATATGAAGAAATCACAGCGACTTGTAGCTGTGGAAACGAGATCAAAGTAGGTTCAACATTGTGCCGTGATATCAATCTTGATGTTTGCTCTGCTTGTCACCCATTCTTTACCGGTAAGCAGAAGATTGTTGATACTGGTGGTCGAGTTGATCGCTTCCGTAAGCGTTTTGGTGCGCGTGGCGGTAAAAAATAAATCGAATTCCGATTATAAAAAAGGCGCTTTGAAAAGCGCCTTTTTTATTGTTTATTGAAAAGTAGAGCGAGTATACCCAATCAACCTAAAGTGAAGTTTTCAGGTTAATTAGGTATATTAGAAGATATCATCCAACCCATCTTTCGGCGAATCACTGAGCCTGTTTTCAGGCTCTTTTTCCGGCAGGTTTTCCGAACGAAAGATTTCAAATATAGCACCTTCGGTTTGTGAGTTGGCTAACTTTCCGGTTTTAGGATCGATCCGAGCCGTCACGATACCTTCTGGTTGGGGCAATGAATTTTCTGGCTTGCCTTCGAGAGCGACTTCCATGAACTTTTGCCAAATAGGTAAAGCAGCCCTACCACCATATTCTCGGTTGCCTAGGGTTAAAGAGAAGTCGGCGAAGCCGACCCATGCGGTCGCTACATAATCGCCGTTAAAACCCGAAAACCATGCGTCGGTTGGTCCGTTGGTTGTCCCGGTTTTTCCTCCCAGATCATTTCGTTTTAATAATGGGCTACCACTGTTATACAGAGTGCGCCAGGCTGTTCCTCTGTGTATGACATCTTTCATAATACTGTTGAGAATAAAGACGTTCCGCTCTTCGATAACACGAGGTGCAATTTTATCCAAGTCGACTGGTAATTGCGGTTCAGCAATGAGTGGCTGTTGATAAATATCATCTTGTTGAGTCGAGTCACTAACCGCAATTAATTCGGCCGTTAATTCTGAGGCTGCCGGTTCTGTAAGTTCGAGCTGCTCTTGTTCTGCGATTTTTTGGTGCTCTAACAATTCTTCGCAAAGTTTACAGACCTGAATGGGCTCTGCTGCGAAAAGCACATCTTCATTGGGTGTTTCGATACGTTCCACAAAATAAGGCTTAATTTGATAACCGCCGTTTGCGAAAGCCGCGTATCCGGTGGCTACTTCTAGCGGAGTAAAACTGGCGCTACCAAGCGCTAAAGAAGTGTAGGGCTCCATATACTCATCTGGAAATCCCAGCTTAACCAGGTATTCTTCAGCAAATGCTGGATTGATTGCGTTCATTAGTCGAACGGAAATGGAATTGTTTGAAAATCGTAACGCGTCACGTAACCGAGTAAGACCTTTGTAACGACCGCTGTCGTTTTTCGGACGCCAGAATTCTTCTGCAGTAATGTCTTCCTTCACAAAAGGGGCGTCATTGAGCACACTGGCAGCGGTGTAACCTTTCTCCAGAGCGGCGGAGTAAATAAACGGTTTAATATTGGAGCCGGGTTGTCGGCGTGCCTGAGTCACCATGTTAAATTGGTTCAGTTCAAAGTCATAACCACCAACTAGGGCTTCAATGGCACCATTTTTCGGGTTAAGAGCAACAAATCCACCATTAACTTCAGGAACTTGACTAAGTCGCAATTGGCTGTCCGAATTTTTCACCACCTTGATAACATCGCCCACGGAAAGTATTTCTCCGGCGGTTTTTGGTGAGCGACCTTTAGAATCGGAATCAATAAAAGGGGCGGCCCAGGACATGCCTTCCCAATCCAAGATCTGAGTACTGCCATCACTTAATCGTAATTCCGCGCTTTGTTCTTCAACGTTCAGAACAAATGCAGATTCCAATTGTGTACTGGCAGGCAAGCTTTTCAGAAAGTCGATTTGTTCATCAAGTGTTAACTCGACGACATTGGCAACATTTTGCAGTGGGCCACGGTATCCGTGCCTTTCATCATATTCTTGCAGGCTTTTGCGTAGGGCTTGTTGCGCAGCAAGTTGTAACTTTTCATCGAGCGTCGTGTATATGCGGTAACCATTGTTATACGCGGCTTCGCGGCCGAAGCGATCAATCATATTGCGGCGCACCATCTCTGCCAAAAACGGTGCTGAGACAGAAGGGTCGGTACCGTGTTTCTGCGTTTCTATCGGCTGCTTTTTTGCAAGTTGATAATCGTGTTCGGAAATGTATCCTTCGGCTAGCATTCGACCGAGTACATGATTGCGGCGTTGCAAAGCATTGTTCGGGTTGGAGATTGGGTTGTAAATGGACTCTCCCTTGGGAATTCCGGCTAAAACAGCGACTTCGTGCAAATCAAGATCAGGTAGGCTTTTTCCATAATACACTTGGGCCGCGGCGCCAAGTCCATAGGCACGGTGACTGAAATGAGCTTTATTAATAAATAATTCTAGAATTTCGTTTTTCGATATTTCCGACTCGATTTTCCAAGCGAGAAACATTTCTCTAAATTTTCGAGTAAATGTTTTTTTGCGGTTGAGGTAAACGTTGCGCGCGACCAGTTGGGTTATGGTGCTAGCTCCCTGGCTACGCGTACCCGTTGTGATATTGTTCACAAAAGCACGGATTACTCCCCAAAAATCAACACCTGAGTGCTCGTAAAATCGTTTATCTTCTGTTGCAATAAGCGCATGGATAAATGTTTGTGGCACTTCGCTTAATGTGACTGGAATTCGCCGCTTGTCTCCAAACTCCGCAATGAGCTCCCCGTTTTTACTGAAGACCGTCATTGGAGTTTGTAAGCGAATTTCTCGGATTGAGTCGACATTGGGTAGGTGCGGACCAAGGTATAAGTACAGGCCGGTAAATCCCATAAAGCCCGCTAATGCGAACAAAGTCACGAGATATCCGCCCTTATTTAGTGCTTTCAGTAGATATTTCATTGCCTACAAACTATATATTTAGTGGTGATACGGTAAGTTGGACACAGTATATCGTTTAATAGTTGCTACTGGATAATTTTTTTGAAAATTAGGTGAAATATCGGATAGTTAGCGCTATTATTTAATGTGAAAACACATATATGTGTTGTAAATCTATAAAGTTATAGGAATTTTACGCTTATGCTGGCTCAACTAATTGGGACAAAGCGGCCTTCTGTGGTTGGGTTGGATATCAGTTCAACCTCCGTGAAGCTTTTAGAATTAGGACGAGTGGGTTCTCGCTATCGAGTAGAGGCCTATGCGGTAGAACCTTTGCCTCAAGAAGCGGTGTCTGAACGTGATATCCGCGACCCGGAAGCTGTGGGTGAGGCGATTAAGCGCGTGCTTAGCCGTTCCAAAACCAGTCTAAAAAATGCAGCGGTTGCGGTTGCTGGTTCTGCTGTTATAACCAAAACCATTCAGATGGATAAGCACCTTTCCGAAGACGACATGGAAAGTCAAATTCAGGTCGAAGCCGATCAATACATTCCTTACCCTTTAGAAGAAGTTGCATTGGACTTCGAAGTGATCGGCGAGTCGGAAAAGGCTCCGGATAAAGTTGATGTTTTATTAGCCGCTTCACGGTCTGAAAATGTTTACAGCCGAGTAGATGCCGTTGAGTTAGGCGGATTGACGACCAAAGTGGTTGATGTGGAAGCCTATGCAATGGAGCGGGCCTTTCATTTGTTAGAGAATCAGTTGCCAGACCAAGGTGAAGGTAAAATTGTAGCCATTGTTGATATTGGAGCAACAATGACGAGTTTAAGCGTACTTGAAGATTTTAAAACGATTTATACGCGCGAACAGGTATTCGGTGGGGCGCAACTGACCGAAGAAATACAAAGACGTTACGGCTTGTCTTACGAAGAGTCTGGAATGGCTAAAAAGCAGGGTGGCCTTCCTGATGACTACGAGCCCGAAGTGTTGGAGCCATTTAAAGAAGCGGTTATTCAACAGGTGAGTCGTTCACTTCAGTTTTTCTACTCTTCCAGTCAATACAGTGAGGTGGACCACATTGTTCTCGCGGGTGGTTGTGCAGTAATCGAGGGGCTGGAAGATATGTTAGAGGAACGGCTGGGGGTTTCGGCATCAATTGCAAATCCTTTTGCCGATATGTCGATTGCGAATCGAGTTAATGCGCAAGCACTGAGTGTTGATGCCCCTTCTCTGATGATCTGTTGCGGACTGGCATTAAGGAGTTTTGACTAATGGCTAAGATTAACCTGCTACCCTGGCGGGAAGAACTCCGCAAAGAACGTCAACGACAGTTTTTAAGTATTTTGGGACTGGTATTTGTTTTAGGGCTTGTCGTCGTGTTTGCCTATAAGTACACGGTAAACTTGCAAATTGAAGCCCAAAAATTGAGAAACAATTTTTTAAGTATCGAAATTTCAAAACTGGAATCTCAAATAAAAGAGATTGAAGCTTTGGAAAAAGAGCGTCAGCAACTGATTGACCGTATGGAAATGATAACCAATTTGCAACAGAGTCGCCCCAGAGTTGTTCGATTGTTTGACGAGTTGGTGAGAGCGATCCCTGAAGGGTTGAATTTGAAATCTATAGAACGTAAAGGAAACAGGCTTATTGTTATAGGTTCTGCGGAATCTGCTCAACGTGTTACAGCCTTTATGAGAAAAGTAGAGTCTTCGACTTGGTTTAAAAACCCTCATTTAAAAGACATTGACTCGGATAAAGATTACGGTGCCGGGAGAAAAGCATTTTCTTTGACCATTGAAGAAGTGTCGGCAGAAAAAGCTAAAGTCAAGGAGGGTTCTTAAATGAGCAGTTTGCAGGATTTTAATGTCAATGACCTTGATTTTAATAATATGGGCTCATGGCCTATTCCGGTTAAGGTTATAGCGGGTGTCATTGTTTTTATTTTAGTCATCATTCTCGGATATCAATTGTTAATCAGTGATGATGAAGCACTGCTTGAACGTGAAATTAATAATGAGCGGCAATTGAAACAAACTTTCGAAACCAAGCAGCGGAAAGCGGTTCATCTTGAAGCTTATAAAAACCAAATGAAGATGATTCAAAATTCATTTGAAGCGTTGCTTAAGCAACTACCACAAAGGAGCGAAGTTGCTGGTCTGGTCGACGAGGTTTCCTATGCCATTACAGGCGCAGGACTGGAGCTTGAAAACATTTCTCTTAAAGGTGAAGTTGATAAAGACATTTATTTTGAAGAGCCTCTTGAAATTATTGTGTCTGGTAGCTACCACCAATTAGCAGAGTTTGTCAGTCGGGTTAGCAATATGCCTCGGATTGTCACTTTACACGACTTTAACATTAAAGTTACCGATAGGGAGGTGTTCGGTTCAGAGGGCGAGAAAATGTTGCTCATGACCGTGACGGCTAAAACGTATCGTTATGATGAAGGAGGGGAGGAATAATCATGCAGCTTAAGTTTTTCCGACCTCTTTTTATGTTAACACTTTTTTGGAGTTTAACCGGTTGCGACTCCAATACCGAAGATCTCGATACTTGGGTAAAGTCAGTTAAAGCAAAACCCGCCGGCCCAATCGAACCCATGCCAGAAGTTAAACAAACACCCTCATTTGAGTATTCGGCTCGAGACTTTCGAAGTCCGTTTGCTGAACTTGAGCCTGAGGTAGAGAGCGAGCTTCAAATTATCGCAGAAGGATGTGATGCCAGTGTGCAACCCGATCCTCAAAGACGTCGTGAAGATTTAGAAAGGTTTTCGCTTGACTCAATGGAGATGGTTGGAGCGATGTCGAAAGGTGATGTGAGCTGGGGGCTCGTCAAGATGACTTCCGGGCCGTCAAGTGGAAAAGTATTTAAAGTAACCAACGGTAACTATCTTGGAGTCAATCATGGCCGGATAGTCAATATTAATGAGTTTCGAATTATGATTGAAACGCTCGTTCCTGATGGGCAAGGCTGCTGGGAAAAGCGTGTGATTAATTTAGCCTTGAACGAATAAAGATAGATCAGGAGAACGACAATGTTATTGCTGAAGTCGGGGAAAAAAGCGATGAACACTTCGATGATTAGAGCAGTCTTGCTACTGATTGTTTCGTTTATTGGCTTTAATAGTTTCGCAAATGAATTAAATGCCATAAATTTCAATGTACTTCCAGGTGACAGAGTTCAATTAAGGTTTACTATGAGCTCTACGCCAACACAACCACGAGAGTTTACTACGGAAAATCCAGCTCGAATAGCATTAGACTTTTCAGATACGCAAGTAAAACTAGCCAATAAGTCACTGCCTGTTGCAATTGGAGCGACTCGAAGCGTTACTGCTGTCGAAGCTCAAGGGCGTACTCGAGTTGTTATTAACTTGGTTGAAAGTGTCCCTTATACTACTCAAGTGGATGGAAATGATTTTGTTGTGACGATTGGTCAAGCTAGCAATGTGGTCGCTGCAACAGGCAATACTTCTACAGCGTCAGTAACCAGTTCGACCACGAAAAGTCAAGCTCAAACTCGAACAAAAGGAATTACATCGATCGATTTTCGCCGAGGAGAGCAAGGTGAAGGTCGAGTCATTATCGACTTAAGTGAGCCAAATATTGGAATAGATTTGCGCCAGGAAGGACGAGACGTTGTTGCTGATTTTGTCGATGCCGATATACCTCAAAGTTTAATCCGGAAGTTAGATGTTCTGGATTTTGCTACCCCGGCAAGAATAATTGAAACCAAACAAGTTGGTGGCAATGTTCGTGTAACCATTCAAACGGAAAATGAATTTGAGTTTTTAGCATACCAAACCGATGATATTTATACGATAGAGCTAAAGCCTCTTACACCAGAGGAAGTTGAACGCAAACGTCGCGAACAACCTCAGTATACTGGTGAGCGAATGTCGTTGACATTTCAAGACATCACTATCCGTGCAGTATTGCAATTGATAGCTGATATTGCCAATGTAAATATGGTCACCAGTGATACCGTTGCTGGCTCGATTACACTTCAACTGCAAAATGTCCCATGGGACCAAGCATTAGACATTATTTTAAAAACAAAAGGATTGGATAAGCGTCAAAACGGCAATGTGTTGTTAATTGCTCCGGCAGATGAAATTGCGGCACGTGAAGCGCTTGAGTTGCAATCTGAGCAACAAGTTGAACAATTGGCTCCTTTGCGTGGTGAGTTTATTCAAATAAATTACGCAAAGGCTTCAACTTTGGCTGAAATTATTCAAGGAGACAAGACATCGTTTCTTTCAAGTCGAGGGAGTATTACCGTTGATGAGAGAACCAATACTTTAATGGTTCGGGATACGGCTAAAAAGCTTGATGAAATTCGAATATTAGTTAGAACATTAGATATTCCTGTACGACAAGTAATGATTGAATCTCGGATAGTTGTCGCCGACGATGGTGTTGGCCAAGATCTTGGTGTTCAGTTTGGTGTATCTGAAAGGTTAGACGGTGGACAAGTCGTAGTTTCTGGCTCTCATACAGAAGCGCTAAGGTATAGTGGTACTCTTTTGGATGACCAAGGAAACTTAGAGCCGCAAGGACTTCAGTTTCCCAATGCATATAACGTAGACTTACCTGTTGTCAGTCCTGCCGGTTCGATTGGGATGATTGGTCGTATTGGTAATGATCTCTCGCTAGATATAGAGCTATCTGCACTTGAAAGTGAGAATAAAAGTGAAGTGATTGCGTCGCCAAAGGTTGTCACTGCTAATCAGAAAGAAGCCTATATAGAGGCTGGAGAGGAGATTCCATATGAAGAGTCTACTTCTGCCGGAGCTACAAAAATTAGCTTTAAGAAAGCTGTGTTAAGCTTGAAAGTGACTCCGCAAATAACTCCCGATGATCGCATTATATTGGACTTACAGGTTAACCAGGATACTCGTGGAGAAAATACTCCATCAGGTCCTGCAATAAACACTCGAGAAGTAGGGACGCAAGTGTTAGTCGAAAATGGAGAAACCGTTGTATTGGGTGGTATTTATCAACAAAGGACAAACAAGGATGTGGTAAAAGTTCCCTTATTAGGTGACATACCTGGATTGGGTGTACTTTTCCGCAGAACTTCTGAATCCGAAGCAAAACAAGAATTATTGATATTTGTGACTCCAAAAATTATCAAAGAAGGGGTAAGATAGGCCCTCAAAATAGGCGCAAGAGCCCGCTTTGAGCGGGTTCTTGTTTTTTTGAGAGGTGAAAAATCTTTAATATCAATAAGATAGGATTACTTTTAGGCAGCAATGAAAAATAA
The DNA here is from genome assembly GCF_055326765.1 of Pleionea sp. WD8-19. Taxonomy (NCBI): domain Bacteria; kingdom Pseudomonadati; phylum Pseudomonadota; class Gammaproteobacteria; order Oceanospirillales; family Pleioneaceae; genus Pleionea; species Pleionea sp. WD8-19. The sequence goes on from NZ_JBUZOU010000018.1 coordinate 53,091, forward strand.
ACGTAACGTATTTTTAGTCGGTCCTATGGGGGCTGGCAAAACTACAATCGGTAAACAATTGGCAGATCTTCTGAAATTGGAATTTATCGACTCTGATCAAGAGCTGGAGCGTCGAACTGGGGCGCCCATCGATTGGATTTTTGACCTTGAAGGTGAAGAGGGGTTTCGTGACCGTGAACAAAAAGTAATCGAAGATTTAACTTCGATGCAGGGAATCGTACTCGCTACTGGTGGTGGAGCGGTCATTCGAGATGAAAATCGCTTACTGCTCGCAGGTAGAGGAGTCGTCGTTTATCTTGAAGCATCGATTGAACAGCAAGTTGAACGAACCCGACGTGATAAGCGACGCCCGTTACTGCAAAACGATGATCCGGAAAACACATTGACGGATTTAATGGAAGAACGCGATCCGCTTTATCGTGAAATTGCCGATTACGTGGTGGCAACGAACGAGAACACTGTAAAATCTGTAGCGAACAAGATCGCCGACTTGGTTCAGCAAAGTACTTTGTAGGTACTTTCATATGATTCAATGAATGCAATGAAACAAGTTACTGTCGATGTAGGTAACCGTACTTATCCAATCCTGATTGGCAGTAACTTGCTTTCTAATCCAGAAAGCTTTCTTCGTTTTATCACTTCTGAGCAAGTTTTAGTTATTAGCAATGAAACCGTAGCAAAACTTTATATGGATAAAGTTTGCACAAGCCTGAGCAGTTTTGAAGTGCAAACCTATATTTTTCCCGACGGAGAAAGGTATAAATCGTTTGACACTTTTCAAAATATTATTTCAACCTTAATTCAGTCTGGATTTCGTCGAAATGCAACCATTATCGCCTTAGGGGGTGGTGTTGTTGGCGATATCGCTGGGTTTTCAGCGGCCTGTTACCAGCGCGGTATTGCTTTTTTGCAGGTACCAACAACTTTATTGGCAATGGTGGACTCTTCCGTTGGTGGCAAAACCGCTATTAATCATCCGCTTGCGAAAAATATGGTGGGTGCTTTTTATCAGCCACAGGCTGTCGTCGCCGATTTATTGGTATTGAACACTTTACCCGATCGTGAATTTGCTGCGGGAATGGCTGAAGTCATTAAGTACGGTTTGATTTATGATTTCGATTTTTTTCAATATTTAGAGCGACGAAAGGACTCGATCAAACAACGTGACACTGAAGCAATTGCTACAATCGTTCAACGTTGCTGTGAAATTAAAGCGGAAGTTGTTAACCAGGATGAAAGAGAATCCGGGTTGCGAGCGATTTTGAATTTAGGCCATACTTTTGGTCATGCTATCGAAAAAGCAGGTGATTACCATCAGTTTGTGCATGGAGAAGCGGTGGCCATCGGAATTTGTATGGTGTTTGAATTGGCCATAAGCCAAAAAATAATATCACGGAGTTATTTGAGTCGAGTTGAGTCTTTACTGGAATACTTTGATTTACCTGTCTATTTACAAGAACAATATCCGGTGGATGAATTGCTATCAATCATGCAGCATGATAAAAAGAATCAAAGCAAAAAAGTTCGACTGGTGGTTCCTAATGCAGAAGGGCAAGTTATCATTACTGATGAATGCAGCTCAGATTTAATACGCAAAGCAATTGAAGCTCGTATCCGATAAGTCAATGATGAACTCTACCGAACCTCTCTACTCGCAATTGATGGCTCCTGTTCCGCTCATAGAATTGAAATCACAAATGCAATTGGTTGAGCGGCTCGAACATTTTTCTGTTTATTCGGATCGTTTGTTGGCCTTAATTGGCACAAGTGGTTCAGGCAAAACATCCATTCTTCAAATACTATTACGCCATCTACCAGCACCCGTTAAAGTTTTGTACGCTAACTGCGAAGAAAAAAATTGGATGGCGCAGGTGCTGTCGCAATACGGTATTCACAGCACCGCTGGTGCGCAAAGTTTTCAATTCGGACTCGGACAAATAGAGCCTGACTCCGATTTGTTGCTTGTTTTAGATAATGCCGAGCATCTTAGCATAGAACAAATGGAGCGGTTGGCGGAAAAAGTGCAAGATGATAATTTTCATTGCATTATTGCCGTTGACGACAATTGCTCACACATTCATTGGCTTCGAGAGTCACCTCAGCGAGTAATTTTATTAGCCGTGGACCCTCTTGATGATGACGAATCACAAAGTTTACTCGCACGAAAATTAAAAGTCGCCGAGCATCAATTGCCGATTCTAATGGGTGAAGAAAAATTAGAGCATGTTATTAAACTTGCACTAGGTCGACCAGGAAGACTGCAAGCTGCCGCTAATCAATTTACAGAAAGTGGCTCGGGATTTAGTAGGCTAAAAAAAACGTCATTTAAGTCATTATTGCAAAGTGGATTGTATTTAATTGGCGCCGTAGTTTTAATTGCTGCTTTAGTTTTCCAAGACGAGCTTAATCAATGGATCGAACCTCAGTCGCGAAAAGCTCAACCAACAATCAGCCAACCTTCATCAACTACTCCGGTAAAGCAGGAGCAAACGGAAGACGTGTTTATTGACTCAATATCACGTAAGGAAACGGTAGCAAATTTTGAGGCCCAGAAGAATCCGTTAGAAACATTGGCCGATGCCGACCCAGGAAATACATCGCAACCTAATCGAGAATCCAGTGGTTTATCGGATGCGGACGCAACGTTGAAAGCCGTAGACTCAGCATTGCAGGAAAAGCAAAATGAAATCTCTGATCCAAAGGATGCTCCGGAAGAAAGTGTGGCTCTTAAAAAAAGTGAAGCTTCGAGTCTTAAAAATAGCTCTCAGAGTGATGTTGAACAAAGCAAAACAGACAGCGAACTAAAAAGTGAAGCCATAGAAGGAGAAGTTTCATCCGGTGCGGCTAAAGAAAAAGCTCAGGTTACGCCAAAAGTGGAGTATTCCAGTGAAGAACTGTGGCTGTTACGGCAATCGTCTGATGAATGGGCCGTTCAACTTTCTGGCTTTGCTATTCTTGAAAATGCTGTTGATTTTATGCAGCAGTACCGAAACGAAGGAGAGCTTCATTTTTACCGAACTCAACGGAACGGCGTTGATTGGTTTGTGGTGATCATGGGGCCCTTTCCTTCGAAGTCCGTAGCGGATAGTCAACGACGAAAATTATCGTCGAAGCTGAAAGCAGGTCAACCTTGGCTGAAAACACTGAAGCAGGTGCATATGGAAATTCGCCAAAGGCCTTAACATGGAAAGCGATCATTCACACGTTAAAAAATTAACCCTTACCCATTTAAAACGGATCATTTCGATTACAAACATTTTATCACCCTCCGGAATAATGCCTTTTCGTGTAAAATAGCGACAAACTTTAGTGGGAGTCTGATTTGTGAACTTGAAAAATGATCGCTATATTCGAGCTGCATTGCGACAGCCAGTGGATAAAACGCCGGTTTGGATGATGCGGCAGGCAGGTCGATACTTGCCCGAATACCGTCAATTACGCGCTGAAGCCGGCAGCTTTATGGCGTTGGCAACCAATCCGGAACTGGCCTGTGAAGTAACCCTGCAACCGCTGCGACGGTTTGACCTTGATGCAGCCATTCTGTTTTCCGATATCTTAACCATTCCCGATGCCATGGGGCTGGGCTTACGATTTGAAACAGGGGAAGGTCCCATTTTCGATCGGCCGCTGCGCAACGAAGCCGATGTGAAAGCCCTGTTTGTGCCTGATCCTCACGATAAATTAAAATACGTGGTGGATGCAGTCAGTACCATTCGCAAAGCCTTGGATGGCAAGGTGCCTTTGATCGGGTTTTCTGGCAGCCCCTGGACTCTGGCAACCTACATGATAGAAGGTGGCTCGACGAAAAACTTTTCTGAAGTTAAAGCGATGATGTACCAATCACCGAAATTAATGCACCAGATACTCGATACTCTGGCCGATTCGGTCATTGTGTATTTAAACGCGCAGATAGAAGCTGGTGCACAGGCGGTGATGGTGTTTGATACCTGGGGCGGTGTTTTAACACCGCATGATTATCGTGAGTTTTCGCTGCGTTATATGGAAAAAATTGTTCAAGGGCTAACGCGGGAAAAGGACGGTCAACGAATTCCGGTTACATTGTTTACGAAAAATGGCGGCGATTGGCTCGATACTATGGCCGATACCGGATGTGATGCTTTGGGTGTGGACTGGACCACTGATCTCTCCCAAGCTCGCAACAAAACGGGAGATCGCGTAGCGTTACAGGGAAACATGGATCCTTCTGTTCTTTATGCCTCTCCGGAGCGCATTCAGGAAGAAGTTGCCCGTATTTTGGCAAGCTACGGCTCCGGACCTGGGCACATTTTCAACCTGGGGCATGGCATTCATCAAACCGTGGATCCAGAACATGCTAAAATATTTGTAGATGCCGTACATGAACTCAGTGTGCCGTATCATCAAAATTGATCCAGTGCTGTTGTGATATTTGAGTCAAACTTTACCCCCAGTCTCTTTCTGACTAATCGGCATTTGCAGACCTTAATTGGGCCCTTGCTAATGCCGGTGCATTTCCAACCCAGAGCGTGGCAACACCTAGCGTTACCCGATAATGACTTTATGGAAATTGCCTGGTTTGGTGAGTCGCAGAGGCCACTGCTTTTAATACTGCATGGGCTGGAAGGGAGTTATCGCTCTCATTACATCCAACGAGTGATTGCGGGTGCTTTAAAGCTGCGATGGCAAGTTGGGGTATTGCATTTTCGTTCTTGCGGACGAGATTTGAACCGGCGAATGAACAGTTATCACTCTGGAGCCAGCGAAGACCTGCAGCTTGCTTTGGAACAACTATTGGACAATGCCGGTGACCGTCCGGTTATGGCATTGGGATTTTCGCTAGGCGGTAATGTATTACTCAAGTGGCTGGGAGAGCAGTCCTCTCAAACCTGGATTAATGCGGCGATGGCCGTTTCGGTTCCACTCAAACTGGACTTGTGTGCTACTGCGATAAATCGGGGGTTCAGCCGAGTTTATCAGAGCCATTTAGTCGGGCTACTTAAGCAAAAAACATTACGCAAGTTGCAATTGGACTTACCTGGTCCGTCATTAAAAGCTACGCTACAGCTTGATGAGGTTAAAGATTTCTGGCAGTTTGATGATCAAGTGACCGCGCCACTGCATGGCTTTAATGGCGCAAGAGACTATTATCGAAAAGCTTCCAGTTTTCATTTTTTGCCTCGCATTCAAACACCCACGCTGATCTTGCACGCAATGGATGATCCTTTTATGTCGCCCAAGGTTTTACCAAAAGTATCGCACCTTGGTGCAGGGGTATCATTGGAAGTGAGTCGGTATGGAGGTCACGTTGGCTTTATCGATCACATTAATTTTCGTCGTCAAAGCTGTTTTCTCACACAGCGGGTGCAACGATATTTTTCCGATACCTTGAATTTATAACGTCCATCACGATTTGCAGGTTTGACCAGTAAGCGTTAAAGTGAGCAAAAACAGAATAACAACCTGCTGCTCATGCCTGATCGCCGCCAATTTCTCCGTTGGACTGTATCTTCCGCAGTATTACTGACCACTGGTGTCACAGGGTTACAATGGTTGCAAAAAGAAGACTATTCGCGCCTGATAGAGGACGAGCATCAATTTCGTTTTCTGACTGCCAACGACAGTTTACTGTTAACCGTTTTAGCGCCCGCCATTTTAAGTGAAAAATACCTCAATCACTGGAGCAATCAAGGGCTAAATTTACAACGCTTGCTGCAAAACATCGATTTAACTATTGGCTATGTGTCTTTATCAGACCAAAAGCAAACTCGAGAACTGTTTGATTTGCTTTTTGGCCGTCTGGGTAAATTGTTGTTGGCAGGAATCTGGTCAAGTTGGTCTGAAGCTGGCAATGCGGAGCTAATGCGTTTTCTGCAACGTTGGCGTGACAGCTGGCTAACACCACTCAATCAAGGATATCTCGGACTGCAACAATTGTATATGGCGGCTTATTTCGCCGAGTCGTCGAGTTGGGTCATGTGTGATTATCCTGGACCACCATTCTGATGACCGATCTTAAACGCCACCCCAACCACATCGATTTCAGTTTCGGCAAAATGCCCGAGAACATCGAGTTTGATGTCGTGATCATTGGCTCTGGCGCTGGTGGAGGCATTGCTGCGGAAATACTCACTGCGACTGGACTGACCGTTTGTCTGGTCGAAGAGGGGCCGTTAAAAACGCGACTGGATTTTCGTATGCGCGAAGCCGAGGCTTATCCTGATCTGTACCAACAGGCTGCTGCTCGTAAAACGAAGGATAAAAGCATCAACATTTTACAAGGACGCAGTGTTGGAGGTTCTACCACCGTAAACTGGACCAGCAGTTTTCGCACGCCTCAGCAAACTTTACAACATTGGCAACAACATCATTCCGTTGCTGGATTTGACAGCAAAACCTTGTTGCCTTGGTTTATCCAAGTTGAAAAGCAACTGAATATTTCACCTTGGGCATTACCGCCTAACGAAAATAACCAGATCTTGTTGCGAGGCGCACAAAAACTGGGTTGGAGTGCAGGCGTGATCCCGCGCAATGTGAAAGGCTGTGCCAACTTAGGGTATTGCGGAATGGGTTGCCCCATTGATGCCAAACAGTCAATGTTGATAACGACCATTCCTGCTGCAATAGAACGTGGCGCACAGTTAATTTCTCGTGCGCGATGTGAAAGATTGATCGCAGATACCCATCAGGTAACGCAAGTGCAATTACGATCGATGGATACTTTTGGCAAGCCAGGAAAGTTCCAAGGTCAAATATTTGCAAAAACAATCGTATTGGCGGCTGGCGCAGTTGGTACACCTTCAATTATGTTGCGAAGTCAATTGGCCGATCCTCATCAACGGATTGGCCGTCGAACATTTCTCCATCCAGTAACGGCTATGATTGCCGAGATGGATGATAAAGTGGACCCTTATTACGGTGCTCCTCAGAGTATTTACAGCGATGAGTTTCTTTGGCGAGATGGAGTGACAGGGAAAGTTGGCTATAAACTGGAAGTGCCACCAATTCATCCCCTAATGACAAGCGGCCTTATTCCATTACATGGCGCCGAACATAGCGACATCATGGCACGTTTACCCTATATTCATGCCTGTTTAGCGCTATTGCGCGATGGCTTTCATCCGGACAGTGAAGGTGGACAAGTGCTGCTGGATGATTTTGGTGAACCGCAGCTTGAATACACGCCCAACAATTACGTGTGGGAAGGTGTGGCTCATGCTCAGTTGTCGATGGCTGAGTTGCAGTTTGCTGCCGGTGCCAGACGTGTTCGCCCATTACATATGGATGCTGGTTGGAGCATGAGCTGGCGTCAGGCGCAGCGTACCCTAGCTGAGCTGAAACATAGCCCTTTGCGAAGCTCATTATTCTCTGCTCATGTAATGGGTGGGTCGGCGATGGGGAGCCATCCGCAAATGAGTGTGGTGGATTTAGAAGGAAGATTTCATTATTTGGACAACCTGTATGTGATGGATGGTTCGCTGTTGCCCACCAGTCTTGGAGTCAACCCGCAACTAACTCTGTACGCTATGTGTGCAAAGCTGGCGTCAACCCTTGCAAAGCGGCTACAATCCGCTTAATCGCAATAAAACGCATACACTTATGACGAAAGTAATTCTTTATCCGGGTACGTTTGATCCCATTACCAACGGACACACGGATCTGATCGCTCGTGCTGCTCGACTGTTTGACAAGGTCATCGTTGCTATTGCAGAAAATCCGGGGAAAGGTCCGCTATTTTCTGTTGATGAGCGGGTGGCCATGGCGCAAAAGGCTACAGAAAAGCTGGGCACCGTTGAGGTGGTTGGGTTTTCCGGATTACTGGTCGACTTTGCCAGACAGCGCAAGGCGCAAGCGCTATTGAGAGGGATCCGTGCGGTGTCCGACTTTGAGTATGAATTCCAACTCGCCAATATGAATCGCCGCCTCGCACCAGAAATCGAAAGTGTGTTTTTAACACCAGGCGAAACCAATACGTTCATTTCTTCAACATTGGTACGCGAAGTTGCAAAATATGGAGGCGATATTTCAGACTTTGTGCATCCTTTCGTAGCACAACAGTTGGCCGATAAGTTCAGCACTAAATAACCTTTTTTCTTTTTGCTTGTCGCCATTTATAATGGTGAAATATTGAGCAGATACTTGCATTTAACGATCAGACCAGTACAATACGCGGCCGACGTGCGATGCAGCACGAACAAGTGAGAGTGATAGATGTCTTTATATATTACTGATGAATGCATTAACTGTGATGTTTGCGAACCCGAATGTCCGAACGAAGCGATCTATCAGGGCGAAGAAATTTATGAAATCGACCCCGACAAGTGTACAGAGTGTGTCGGTCATTATGATGAACCTCAATGTCAGCAGGTTTGTCCGGTAGACTGTATTCCTTTGGATCCTAACAACACCGAGTCACGGGAGCAATTGGTTGCAAAATATGAAAAATTGACCGGTGAAAGTTTTGCGGGCTAAACAAATTTTTTTACTTCGAAGGCGGTGATTTCACCGCCTTTTTTTTAGCTGAAATTACTGAATCACGCTTCATGTTGACACTAAAAGACTGGCTACAACAAGCCCCTTTTACACTGACCCTTTCTTCTGGATTTTTTTCCTTTTTTGCTCATAGTGGCATGCTCTCAGCCTTACTTCAGCAAGGGCTTGCTCCTGTTCGAGTTACCGGTTCCAGCGCTGGCGCCCTGGTGGGCGGTTGCTGGGCTTCCGGCATTGAGCCTGAGCAATTCCAACAGCACCTTTTTGCTTTGAAAAAACAGGATTTCTGGGACCCTTCACTTGGATTAGGCCTGTTAAAAGGTGAACAGTTTCGTTCGTATTTACAGCAAATGCTGGGCTGTGAAACGATTGAGCAATGTCGGGTTCCTTTTGCAGTATCCGTTTGGGATGGGTTGGCGCGTAAAACCCAGGTTTGGGAGCAAGGCTCTCTGACGAACGCGATCTACGCTTCGTGTGCGGTACCTTTTCTGTTTCAACCCTTGTGGTTGCAAGGTCGTCCTTATTGGGATGGGGGAGTAGGTGACCGTCCAGGGCTAGCCGCGACAGCAAAAGATGAGCGTGTTTTATATCACCATATTGCATCTCGTTCACCCTGGCGTAGAAAAAACAGTCCATCGATGCGCATACCCAAAAGGCCTTGGTTACAGGCGTTAGTGTTGAGGGGATTGCCGCGAAGTGGACCCGATAAATTGCATTTGGGGCCAGAGATTTTTGAGGCTGCATTGTTGGCAACAAATAAGGCTTTGCTCAAACCTGTTGAAAGTGGAGCGTCGGTTGAAGTCGTTGTGTAACTATCTGTTTATTGCTGAAGATGTAGACCGTACTTAATTGATATGAAAAGCATCCATTTCAATATCCACCACATGAAATCCAGCCATAATAATTTTGCCGCGGTAACGATGCTCTCGGGTAGAAGTGAACTCAAATTGATAATGCCGCAACCAATGCCAGCGACCATTCTTATCTTTATGTAGCCCCTGTTTCGATAGAGCAATATTGGCATCGAGCAGCTCGACATCAGACTGGTAACAGCGAGTCAACACGGCCTGATAGGCTTTATCCTTTATCTGTTGACTGCGCCACCAGTAGTACACAAGACCACCCAGTAACACCAAAATCAAAGTTCGAAACATAAAATAGGTTAGGTATTAGGCAATAGAAACGCCAGCGAATGCTGGCGTACAGGTATGTTACTCGTTAGCGCCGGGTAATCGTGCTAAAACCGGTGTTTGGAAGCCGCCGTCACGAACACCATCGATTACTGCCATTACGACTTCCGTGTTGGCTTGAGGATGTGCTTGCACAATCACTATTGTTTTTGGGTTTTCTGCCATTTTGGTTTCAATATTGGCACTGACTTGGCGCGCATCAATGATACGGCCATCGAAGCGAATTTCGCCGATATCGGTAATTTCAATGGCGACAGGGGCGCTTTTCGAGTCAGTATTTTGCGTTTGATTATTGGAAGGACGGGTCATGTCCAGTGCGTCTTCTTTGGTAAAGGATGTGGTGACGATAAAGAAGATCAGCATGATGAACACGATATCAAGCATCGGCGTCATATCGACATTTGCATCATCATCTTCATGGCGATGTCTACGCATTGGTACACCTTATTCTGTATGATTAATTATTGCTCAAACGAGCTATCTGTCTTCAAACAACGCAATATAGCGGTTCGACGACAGCAAGTCCAGAGCAATCACCGCGGATCAGTGGTTCCTTGATTCACTAACGATCAAGATTGGCAAAAGGGGCAATAAACGGTCGCGCGCTGTCCCTGACGAGTGCCTTTCAATTGATGATTGCATACAAGACAGGGTTGTCCTTCACGGCCATACACCATCAATTGTTGTTTGAAATACCCTGGCTTTCCATCGCTTTGGGTGAAATCTTTTAACGTGGTTCCGCCCTGTGCGATCGCCTTTGCCAGAATGGATTTGATTGCATCCACCAACCGCTGCATATTGATTCGGCTTATGCGGTTTGCTGCGTGTCCGGGTCGGATCCCAGCGGCAAACAGTGATTCGGCGGCGTATATGTTACCGACCCCAACAACAACTTTATTATCCATTATCACTGATTTGATCGCCGCTTTGCGTTTGCGACAGGTTTGCCATAAATAGTCAGTGTTAAAAACATCCGTTAAGGGCTCCGGACCAAGATGATCCAATAGTTGTTGTGCGATGGGATCTTGATCCCACAACCAGCAACCAAAACGGCGTGGGTCGGTGTATCGCAATGACTTTCCTGAAGTGAGTTGTAAGTCGATGTGATCGTGCTTACCTGCAGGTAGTTGAGAATCAACGATACGTAAACTGCCTGACATGCCCAAATGAATTAATAATCTACCGTTTCCGCAATGCAGTAGTAGGTACTTGGCGCGACGTTCGACTTTTTCAACAAGTTGGCCTTTGAGTATTCGAGCCAAGTTTTTCGGCACTGGCCATCGCAATCGAGCGTTACGAACGACAAGCGATTCGATGCGTTGATTTTTGATAAAAGGTTCAATTCCGCGTCGAGAGGTTTCGACTTCGGGGAGTTCCGGCATAAGCTGTCCTTCCTTTTACTGAGAAGATTGCCACTGCTGCAACAGTTTCGTCGGCAGCATTCGTTGCAGGTCGTATTTGCTCAGGATGATCGCGCGATCGGAATCTTGCTCTTTTAGTAATATTTGATCGCCGAGCTGAAGCTGCCAATGTCGGTTTTTCCCAGCGTTTTGCAGTTCAATTTCCAAAGCAATTGGATGATTTATTTGGTTACTCCAAGCTGAGGGTTGGAAGCTTTGCCAGGCGATAATCAAAGTCTTTAGTTCTGACGAGGTCAAAATCTCTGGGTGTTGATGCCACTGTTGTTTATGATATTCAAGTCGCCAGTCAGCAATGCGTATCGCTTCCAATGCCGTAAAAGGAAACGCGTTGGCTTTGGTCTCTACTTTCGACTCCATTACACGACCAACAATCACGAACAGCAAGATCATAAATGCCGTAGCGATCGTCATGACGTTCAGCCACTGCCTCTGATTCAAGCTTTTTTTTGTCGCAGCCATAACATGAGTCCAAGTAATGAGAGTAAAATGGGAAGAACAAAGGGATTGACCCAACTCAAAAGTGCGACTGCAACGGGTGTCAATAACAGACTGCGATCAATTGCCTGGTTGAGTTTTGGTGCATTGGTATTTTCATATTCGGTCAGCCAATGGAATAAGTTTAGTGCCAGCTGTTTGTTGTCGTAGTTGTCTAATGCGCGATCGCCGAGAAAATGGCTGTCACCACTGACAATCAGGCGTTGTTGTCGATTACCTTGAGTTCTTTGCAATGCGAGCATGACATGAAACTCACCCTCAAGTTCACCTTGTTCACTGTTTAAGCTCAGTTTTTCCTTTTCTGGCTCAAACTCGGTCCAGGAGTTCGGGTGACTGGAAAGTAAGGCTTGGCTTTGCCAGTTATTTGGTTGAAGCGTTAATCCACTGGTCCATGGCAAAGCAGTTACACTGGATAGCGATTGAGTAACGGGGTGATCCGGGTAGCGAGCAATTAAAACCACTGCCGGATGTGGTGTGCCTTGTTGGTATCCTGCGGGATCCATCAATGTACCGGGAATTTTATGCACACCAATATAGTCTTCGAGCTCAGGGATGATCGAGTCTTCCGGATCTCTGAGCCACAATAAGTTACCACCTCGCTGTAAATAGGTAAGCAACTGCTGTTTTTCAGTGTTTAGCCATTCGGTACGTGATGAAGCGATCACAACCAGTTGGGTGTTATCCGGAATGCTATCGGATTGTGATAAAGAAAGCTGAACCAGCTGATAGCCTCGTTGTTTAAGTAGCATCGCCAGCTGTGACATACTTCGTTGTTGCTGGGAGTCAATGCTTGTTTCGTTGTGGCCTTTGATGAACAGGACCCAATTGGATTGTCGGCTTTGTAAAGAGGCTAACGCTTGTGACAATTGAAGTTGTGGGTGCTTGGTAAAGGGATAACCGAGCCAGACTTCTTGATCGGCGATTTGCAGGAGCAGACCACTTTGTTCTCGTGATTCCCACTGTGCAGGTAAATCATTCTTTTTATAATTTATTTTTAATGCTTTTTGTTTTATGGGCTCAATCAGTCGTAGGTTAGCTTCGTGCTGCGCAGACTCATCAAGCCCGAAACTGGTAATGTTTATTTCTTGAATTGAGCTAATTTGCTCAGCTAATAAAGGCAATAAACTGAAGCGTTGATCGCTAGTGAGATCCCAGCGAGCAGAAAGTATTTGGGTTCCGGTTAAAAAGAATATCAATAGTGCTGAAGCTATTAGGTGAAGTATCCAGTGACGTTTGCTCGCGATAAAAAATAAGGCACCGCACACTGCAAATGCTAGTAAAACGATAAGCGCTGCTAAATCGGACAAGTTCAAAATGCCCAATGTAAGTCTGCTGTATGCGTCAATCAAATTGAGTGGTTGCAGCACGTTAAACCAGGGTGTGAGAATGGTTAGCAACCAAAATAAAAAGAGCAAAGCAAAGTTCAGTAACACCGCTGTTAAAGGGTGGTGAATATTTTGCTGTAACCAAAGAAAGCAAGTACCCAGACAGGCAATCAACAACCAGTGGCTGCTAAGGTGCAGAAAGTAAACTGGCCAATCCATTTGTGCTGTTAGAAAAAAGGGCAAGTGAATGATCAGTAGCAATAAGTGACCCAATAAAATAAAACTCACCATCCACAGCCAGTCACAGAGCCAGAGTTTGGCGGGTGATATTGGAAAACTGCTGAGCAGCCGTTGTGTTCCAATACTGTATCGTCGAGGCTGCAATTGAGCCAACAACAACGGCAGCATCAAAAGCCACAACACTAAGGACAAACTATCGAGAGGAGCCAGTAGATCACCACTCAGGTTAATTGCAGTCGTTTTGCTCGCCTGAAGTTGTAAATATTGTTGGGTAAATTGATTGGCGTAAACCGCCATTAACAACAGATAAATCGCCATAAACCCACACAGCATGGGGCGACTTTTCCAGGAGTGCCACTGTAATAGAAAGAGCGCTTTTACCATTGCCAAGTTCCATTCGCTTGTAATTGGAATAGCTGGGAAAGCCCGGATTCTAGTGAGTCAAACAACAAGAGTTGTGATTGAAAGTTTTTTAGAGCCATTTGGTAGTCGGCTTCCTGTGACAATAAGGCCAATTTAGGGTGAGCCCAATGGGCGTTGGTTAAGTTGTTTTGCGCATCCGCTGTTGAGTTGAAAGCCAATACATACGAAAACTTTGATAATGAAATATCGGCAACCAGGCGCTGCTGATCAATTACTAACAATCGATGACAATGTTTGAATAAATCCGATAGATGATGGCTGGCAATGAGCACTTTGGCATGGTTACTGTGATGTTTCAGCATATGCCAAAAGTTCATTTGCTGTGACGGATCGAGTCCGTTAAGCGGTTCATCTAAAAATAAACAGTCAGGTTGATGCAGTAAAGCCTGAAGTAATGACAGCGTTTGTTTTTGCCCAAGCGACAAGTGATTCAGGCGCCTGTTACGTAAAGTCTCTATTTTAAACTGCTGTAATAGAGTATCTATGCGTTGTTTCGCTGCTTTTCGAGAGAGTTGTCGACAGAGTGCGCAAAACTCTAAAAAAGATTGTAGAGTGAAGTGTTCATCAACCGGAAAAATGTCAGGGACGTATCCGAGTTGTGACTTGTACGCTTCGGGCTGCAGACGAAGTGAACAACTTCCTAGCGTCACGTCTCCTTGTTGAAGTTCCTGCTCGCCGCTAAGCATTTTCAGCAGTGTCGATTTTCCTGCGCCATTAACCCCAATTAGTCCAACTCGTTCACGCTGTTGAATTTGAAAGTTAAATTGGAAGCCACTGGTACCAATCGGATATTCGAGTGCGTTTACTGCTAAAGTCACATCGGCGCTCATTAAGTGAGTGTGCCACCGATTGTGCGAAAGTCGGTTCGAAAAATCAATAGAGACGGGCGGTCATTTCATCACACCATTGAATGGCGTTAAGGTAACTGTGATTAAGCAGTGCTTTGTCGATATCACCATTGAGTTCATCCCATTTAGCTTGCTCGAAAGCGATATTGGCTTTTAATATGGCGCCCATCGGTCCATGGTACTGTAAAATAGCCTGTTTGGTTTCGTTCGCTAAGGGAAGCTCATTGAGTAAATAATTGAGATCGACACTCAATAAAGAATCAAGTCCAGAAAACAAGCCAACAGTAAAATATTGCTCTGGCTTTTCAGCTCCTCTGTGCTCTGCAACCAATTCACAACAGCGACCACGGATCAGTAACGTGCGTAATAACTCTGGTGGTGTGTCATCGGATGCGGAAAAAGAGAGCAAAGTGATCCAGCGTTTTAGTTGAGCCAGGCCGAGCATAACCACAGCTTCTTTCATAGAATGAATTTTTCGAGGCAAACCATAGGCTGCAGAATTAATGATTCGAAGCAACTTATAGCTGAGTTGCGCGTCCTGAGACACCAGGCTTACAATTTCATTTGAATCAACCTCTTCTGCGTAAAGGCTGCTTAAAAGTTGCATCACTAAATGTTTATTGGACGCCAACTGTTTGCCACGGACAATTTGCGGACGTTGAAAAAAATAGCCTTGGAACAAATGAAATCCCATTTCCATGCAACGTACATAGGCCGGATTATCTTCGACTTTTTCTGCAAGCAATTGCGCGTCAAAGTTTTTCAGGTGATCGAGTTTTTCTTGTAGCCCATCTAATTCAATACTGAGAATATCAACCTTGATAAAGTCTGCGTGGCTTAACAATCGCTCAAACTCCGGTGTAAAAGGGTAGTCGTCGAGTGCCAGTTTAAAGCCGAGACTTTTGTATCGCTTAATGGCGTCTATCAGAGCATCGTCGGGCTTAACGTTTTCTAAGATTTCCAATACCACTTGATCAGGTTCCAAGGGTAGCACTTCGCTCGATTTGATTAAGTTTTCGGTAATGTTGATAAAGGCGGGCACACGATGATGTTCTGTGGCTTGTGATAAACTTGCATAATTATTCAGTAAAAGTTGTGAGGTTGCATTATCGCCACATAAGAATTGTGCCTGTTCAGCAGTGCTATTGGCTCGATACAGCAGTTCGTAGCCATAAAGCTTCATGTTACGATCAAATATCGGTTGCCGGGCCAGTAAAATATCCGAGGCAGTCAGTGGGTCATCTGACATTTCTAATTCTCAAATTCGGGCACTTCATAAAATGTAGCACAAGAACATGAGGTACTGGTCGTTTGTATTATAAGTCAATAAAAAACCCGGCCTTGGCCGGGTTTTTTAATTTGCTTGGAGGCAAAATCAATTACTTAATTTTCGCTTCCTTGTACATCACGTGTTGACGAACAACAGGATCGTACTTTTTGAACTCCAGTTTTTGTGGAGTGTTACGCTTGTTCTTGTCGGTGGTGTAGTAGTGACCGGTTCCTGCGCTGGATACCAGTTTAATTTTTTCGCGTGCGCCAGTTTTAGCCATGATTTAGATCCTTACACTTTTTCGCCGCGGGTGCGGATTTGCTCAAGTACTGTTTCGATACCAAGCTTATCGATGATACGCATGCCTTTAGCAGATACGCGTAATTTTACGAAACGCTTTTCGTTTTCAACCCAAAAACGGTGAGAGTGTAAGTTGGGTAAGAAACGACGCTTAGTTCTGTTTTTTGCATGAGAAACATTGTTTCCCACGACTGGGCGTTTGCCCGTAACCTGACATACTCGTGACATAATTGCCTCCAAAACTACTAAAATTCGCTATTTTCGCCGCCTATACTACCGATTCGGAGTTAACAAACATCAAAATGGCGGTGAATCTGGGCATGCTAAACGTTGCATGCCGAAAGTCGTTAGAAAACGAGGGCGCACTTTATACCAGATGAAGACTTTTTAAGCAATAAAAAGATCGGAACGCGTCGCTATAGAATGCAATAGTTTGCGATCAGTTGTTGGTAAGTGTGGACAGCTTGACTCAGTTGCTGAAAGCTGACGAACTCGTTCGCGCTATGGGCCTGCTCAATGCTCCCAGGGCCTAGCACCACGCTGGGACAAGCCTGTCGCTCAAACCATGGCGCCTCGGTCACATAATTGGCGCTGCGAGGTGAATGACCGCAGCAATGAGCCAGTATTTGTTGTTCGGAGTCAGGTAGGCTGGAGGCAAACCCGGGTATCGGCGCGTAAAGCGCGTGCAATTGGAACTCGACAGCGAACCCGGTCAGCCCTCGTTCAATACTGTGAAGTAATCGCCGTTCTAAATAGATTTCGTCGAGCCCCGGCAGCGGCCGTATATCCAGTTCCAGTGAAGCGTTGGCGCAAATACGATTGACCGCATCACCGGCGTTTAACGTACCCAGGTTCAGCGTTGCAACCGGCACCGAAAACTGTTCGGACTGATATTCCAATTGGAGTTGCTGACGCAATAGTCGCAACTGCTCAATTATCGAATGCATGGCCTCAATGCAGTTTCTCTCGGGCCAATGATAGCTGGAGTGTCCACCTTGGCCCATCAACTCAAGACGAAACGCCAGATACCCTTTGTGGCTGACAATCGGTTTCATATTGGTGGGTTCGCCGATAATGTTGAGTCGTGGTTGGGCTAACTGCTCTGCTCTTATGGCTCGGGCTCCGGCCATGGTGGTTTCTTCATCGGCGGTGATCACCAGACTGATCGGTAAGTCGGTCTGTTTTGGTGCCCGCTGCAAGGTATAAAGAACGGATGCAAAAAAGCCTTTCATATCGGTGGCGCCGAGCCCGGAAAAAGCGTTTTCTGACTGTAAGAGTTGCCAGGGATCCTGTTGCCATTGGTCCAATAATGCCGGTACCGTATCGCTGTGTCCGGAAAACATCAGTCCGCCTTTATGATTGCGTTTACCTGAACGATGGGCAATTAAATTCCATTTATTGCGACTTTCTGGAACCGCAAGTAACTGACAGTGAAAATTCAATTCTTCCAATAAGTTAGCTAGAATTTCCAAGCAAGGTCGATTGTTTCGATCGAGTGTTTGATGATCGCTGCTGACACTGTTGCTGGCAACCAGTGGCGACAGCAAGTTATGCAATTGTTTCGGCTTAAACATGGGTATAATGCCCTTTATGCAAATTAATATGGAATAAATATGCATTAATTATTGCATAATTATTCTTTCGTGTGTTAGTTTTAATGCAACGGGACACTTATGTCTGAAAAACAGGTAAGACAAACCGCCATTAAAGACCTGATTGCGACTCATGAAGTACCGAATCAGGAGCGACTGGTCGAGTTATTGGCTGAGCGTGGCTTGCGGGCAACCCAAACCACATTGTCACGCGACTTAAATGAACTTGGGATCTGGAAAGGACCGGAAGGTTATGTTCTTGGTAACGAAGCGGCGCCCGTAAGGGCGACCAAGAGTGAACTGAAAAAGGTGCTGCAATCACTGATGGTATCGGTCGAAGTGGCGGCCAGCTTGGTGGTGCTAAAAACACAGCCGGGTCGGGCACAGGCCATTGGCTACGAGCTGGACAACATCAAGTTGCCGCTGGTGGTCGGGAATATTTCCGGTGACGATACCATCTTTATTGCCACCCGCAGTGAAAACGACGCAATGCAATTAAAGCAAGAACTGGAACAACTGATCCATTAATCTTACGGGTAGAAGGCTCCCGTAAGGCGGGGGCTTTCTACCATGAAAAACTGTCTGATCCTGGGTGCCAGTGGTTATGTCGGTGCGCAACTGACGCAACTGGTACTGAATCATCCAAAACTAAAGCTGGCGGCGCTCGCTGTCTCTGTTCAAAGTCCGTTTATCGGGCGATCCTTTCATCAGGAATTTCCACAATTTTGCAATGACTCTCAGGCAGCAACACTGCAATTGCAAAGCTTTTCGGATATTCAACAATCGACTCTCTGGCCGGAAATCGACGTGGTGTTTTTGGCAACACCGCATGAATTCAGCGCTCATTGTGTTCCGCAGCTTCTGGACGCGGGCAAGCAGGTGCTTGATCTGTCTGGCGCTTATCGAATCAATAATCCTCAGGTGTTTGAGCACTTCTATGGCTTTTCACATCCGCAACCGAAATATCTGGCGCAGGCGGTTTACGGATTACCGGAAATTACCGCCGCTCACTTAGTAGGTGCTTCATTGATCGCTGTAGCCGGCTGCTACCCTACTGCGTCTTTGTTGCCTTTGTACCCGCTGCTGCAACAATCGTTGTTAACCGGTCCACCAATCATTAATGCCATCAGTGGCGTCAGTGGGGCCGGGCGTAAAGCCAGTTTGTATAACTCATTTTGTGAAGTGAGTGTGCAAGCCTATGGCGCTGGTCAACATCGCCACCAACCGGAAATCGAACAATTGTTGCAAACGGAAGTGGTGTTTACGCCGCACCTTGGAAATTTTGTACGTGGCATTGCTGCGACCATCACGGCACCTTTGCAATCGGGTGTAACCGAGCAAGATATAACGTCATTGTTCGAAGCCTTTTACCAAAAGCATCCGATGGTCAGTGTGTGTCGAGACCTACCGGCAATTCATCATGTGCAGCACACGCCCAATATCCACATCGCGAGCAAGGTGATTGCCGGGGGCAAATTCCTTCAGTTGTTCTCGGTGATCGACAACCTGATGAAAGGCGCTGCCAGTGCTGCGATCCAATGCTTGAATGCATCATGGGGTTGGCCTCAGGCAACAGGGCTACATTCTCAAATACCACAGGAGGCTGCGGCATGAGTGTCAGTATTTTTAAGTTATCCGGAAAAATCGTTAGCGATGTGACATTGCTGCAACAGGTGCTGCAACAAATCGCTGGTTGGCAAAACCAAAGCGGATACCAGGCCATATTGGTTCATGGTGGTGGTGTTTATTGCGATGACTGGTGCAATGCCTGGCAACTACCAGTGCAAAAAATGGATGGGTTACGTGTTACCAGCGAAAAACAACTACCCGTGATCACCGGCGCTTTGGCGGGTTACGCACACATGCAAGTCATGGCCGCTTGTAAAGCCGTTGGTTTAAATGCGGTTGGTTTAACGGCGGCTAGCGGCAACACCTTAAATTGTACGTTGCATGCACAACATTTGCAGTTGGGTCGTGTGGGGAGGGTTTCCGCCAATGATCCCGTTTTAGTCAAACGATTGTTAGCGCAACACTATACGCCGGTATTTCATTCGCTGGCGATTACGAAATCGGGAGAATGCTTGAATGTGAATGCCGATGACATCGCTGCGGCACTTTGTGATTGTGTTTCGGCCTCTGAGTTGGTGTTTCTATCCGATGTTAATGGAGTTCTCGACGAGCAAGGGCAATGCATCGAAAAAATATTGATTGGTGAAGCCGATTCATGCCAACAACACCTTTCGGTTTCCGGTGGCATGTTGGCCAAACTTCATGCGCTGTCTCAATTGTCCTGGCAATCATTACAACGTGTGGTGATCACATCGGGATTACAACCCGAATTGCTAATCAAACGATTAACCGGAAATTTACCCGTTACTGAAATATTGATGGGTGATTTGCAACAAGCCAGCAGTGTCAATCAGCACATTACTTCAGCACCACATTTCAAACAGGAGGCAACCTATGAATGCCAAGGTTGAAATTGCCTGCAAATCGGTACTCACAGCAAACCAGTTTTCAAAAACACACTTGCTTTCGTTGTTCGATTTGGCCATCGACATTAAACAAAACCCGAAACATTATCGCGGTTGTTTAAACGGCCAGCATTTCGCGATGCTGTTTGAAAAACCCAGCTTGCGAACGCGTGCCAGTTTTTCAGTAGGCGTTGAACAATTGGGTGGGCAAGTGCACTTTTACGACATGCAGCAAGAAAAAATTGGCCGTCGCGAATCGGTCGTTGATCTGATTAACAATTTGCAGCAATGGTATCAGGGCGTGATTGCACGTGTGGATCAACACGAGACTTTGCAAGCGTTGGCAAAACACGGACAAATCCCGGTGATCAACGCGTTGTGCGATCATCATCATCCCTGTCAGGCGTTGGCCGATTTTTTGACTTTGTATGAAATCAATTCTGATTTTAAGCAATGGCATCTGGCTTATTTCGGCGATATCAATAATGTTGCACGTTCGTTGTGCGATCTGGCTTTAAAACTTGATGCGAGACTGACTCTGGTAACGCCAACCAAAGAGCTGGAACTCGAATATTGGCAAACGGTTAACGAGCTTTCTTCTGGAAAAATTGTCATCACGCACAATTCAAATGCGCTTTCTCAATGTGATGCGATCTACACCGATGTTTGGCAATCGATGGGGCAATCTCAATCGACATCGCATTCGGCATTTCAACCTTTTCAAGTTACTCCGTCGCTAATGCAGCGCACTCAGGCGAAACATTTTATGCATTGTCAGCCGGTGCATCGCGGCGAAGAAGTGACGTCCGAAGTGTGTGAGAGTGCTGCGTCTCTAATGTACACACAGGCGACCAATCGAAAGTTTGCGCAACAGGCATTAATGATTTCTATTTTTGGAGCAAAACCATGAAATCGACAACTATTCAAAAAGTGGTGCTGGCTTATTCGGGCGGACTGGATACTTCAACCATCATTCCCTGGTTAAATGAAAATTATCACTGCGACGTGTATGCGTTTGTTGCCGATGTGGGGCAGGGTGAAAAAGAACTCATCGGTATTAAAGAAAAAGCCATTCAGTCCGGTGCGGTTGATTGTTTTGTTGCAGATTTAAAAGCCGAGTTTGTGAAAGACTTTATTTATCCTGCCTTAAAAACCGGAGCTGTGTATGAGGACGGCTACCTGCTGGGTACTTCTTACGCGCGTCCGCTCATTGCTAAAGCCCAGGTGGATTATGCGCTTTCGATCAATGCCGATGCGCTTTGTCACGGTTGTACCGGAAAAGGCAATGATCAGGTGCGCTTTGAAACCGTATACGCGACGTTTGCTCCGCAACTCAGCGTACTTGCACCCTGGCGGATCTGGAATTTAAAGTCGCGTGAAGACTGTTTGCAATATTTGGCAGAACGTCATATTTCCTGCAGCGCAAGTGCAGAAAAAATTTACAGTCGCGACGCTAATGCCTGGCACATTTCACACGAAGGTGGTGAACTGGAAGAACCCTGGAATGCGCCGAGCGAAAAAGTCTGGACACTCACAGCGTCAATCGAGCAATCACCCGATGAGCCAGAACAAGTGTTAATTAATGTGCAAAACGGTGAAATCGTCTCGGTTAACGAGCAGGTGATGTCACCACTGGAGTGTTTGAACGCACTCAACACCATCGCAGCAAAACACGGTGTGGGTCGTATTGATATTGTCGAAAATCGTTTGGTGGGTATGAAGTCGCGTGGCTGTTACGAAACACCCGGCGGCACGGTAATGATGAAAGCGTTAAGTGGGCTCGAGCAATTGGTTTACGATCGCGATGCGTTACATTTCAGGCAAAAACTGGGGCTCGATTTTGCCAAACTGGTGTACGACGGCAAATGGTTTACCCAAATGAGCCAGAGTATTTTGGCTGCAGCGGATAGCCTGGCCCAAAATCTTTCCGGCAGTGTGGTGGTGCAACTGTTCAAAGGTCAGGCTCAAGTGATCCAGAAACAATCGAGCAAAAGCTTGTATTCTGAAAATTTTGCCACCTTTAGTGATGACGAAGTTTACGATCAGTCGCATGCAGAAGGATTTATTCGATTGTTTTCATTAAGTAATCGCATCTCCGCTTTAAAGGCACAGGGAGGACTCAACTGATGTGGGGCGGACGTTTTCAAACCGCTGCCAGCGAATTGTTTAAAGCGTTCAATGACTCGTTGCCCGTTGATTATCAATTGGCCGAACAAGATATTATTGGCTCGCTAGCCTGGACCGATGCTTTGCATCAAGCCGGTGTATTGAACGATTTCGAGCAAGTGCAATTGCGACAGGCATTGCAGCAGGTGTTGCAAGAGGTTCAGCAAGATCCAAAACAGATTTTACAATCCGACGCCGAAGACATTCACTCTTGGGTGGAGCAGGCGTTGATCGCGAAAGTGGGTGATTTGGGTAAAAAATTACACACCGGACGCAGTCGAAACGATCAAGTACTGACCGACGTCAAACTCTGGTGTAAAAAGCAGGTGAAAAAACTGCAACGCGAACTGAAGAAAACCGTATTACTGTTAAACGATAAAGCGTTGGTTTACGTCGACGCAGTGATGCCATCCTACACCCATTTGCAACGCGCGCAGCCGATCACTTTTGGTTTTTGGCTGAACGCGGCAGCGCAAATGATAATACGCGATGTAAAACGTTTGGCGATGTTGTCGGAACTGGCGAATGAATGTCCGTTAGGCGCATCCGCAATTGCCGGTACCGCGTTTCAAATTGATCGCGATCAATTAGCGATTCATTTGGGATTTGCGCGGGCAACGCATAACGCGATGGATACGGTTTCCGATCGTGACTTTGTGATTGATTTATTGTACGCCAGCAGTTGTTCTTTGTTGCACTTGTCACGTTTGGCTGAGGACTTAATTTTCTTTAACACACAAGAGGCGGCGTTTATTGAGCTGGACGACAGTGTCACATCCGGTTCGTCATTAATGCCACAAAAGAAAAATCCGGATGCACTGGAATTGATCCGTGGAAAAAGTGCCGAAGGTTATGCACTGTTGTCGCAGATGATGATGGCGCTAAAAAGTTTGCCATTGGGGTACAACAAAGATCTGCAACAGGACAAAAGCGCGTTGTTTCAATCAATCAAATGCTGGCTCGATTGTTTGGGTATGCTTCAGCAAGTGATACATTCGCTGAGAGTGAACAAATCACAAATGCGTGCGGCTGTGGAAAACAGCTTTTCCAATGCAACGGAGCTGGCCGACTACCTGGTAGAAAAAGGCATCCCTTTTCGCGACGCGCACGAACAAACCGGAAAGCTGGTATTGCTGGCAGAAAAGCAACACGGGTATTTGCATCAATTAACGTTGCAACAATTTCAACATATAAACCCAGCAATTGAACAAGATGTGTTTCACTGGCTTAACAATGAAGCAGCGATCGCTCGTCGTCAGGTAAAAGGCGGGGTAGGAAGCCATTCGCGATCGGCGCGTGCGATGTTGGAGTATCGATTAGTGGAAGCTTCACTCAACGATGTAGAAGGAATTTATCAACTCGTGAATTATTGGAGCCAGCAAGGTGAAAACCTGCCGCGTTCGCGTGAAGATATCATTAACCAATTGCCCAGTTTTAAGCTGATTAAAAATGCCGACAATCAAATTGTGGCGTGCGGTTGTCTGCACATTTACGATGAGCAATTGGTGGAAATTCGCTCTTTAGGTGTTGAGTCGCAGCATCATGGAAAAGGCTTGGGCAAGCGTATTGTGTACGCACTGTTAGCGGCTGCTAAAGATCTGAACTTGCAAACGGCGTTTGTGCTGACTCGACAACCGGAGTTTTTTAAGTCTTGCGAGTTTGAAATAACAAAAATTGAGCATTTACCAAAAAAGATTCTAAAAGATTGCCAGTTTTGTCCGCGCAAAGCGCAATGTGATGAAATTGCAATGGTTTACGAGTTGTGATTTTTAAGTAAACTTTAGAGACTGTTCAATAGTTCACGTTTTGTGTGGTGTTTCGTGCGTAGTCTTAGTAGCTGCGCTAAACTACAGACAACTTAATAAAGCACTTCTTTTGATGAAATAAAAAGAAGTGTCAAGTTTTCCACCACTAGAGCAATTGAATAGTATCCGTTGATGGTTTGTTGTAGCTCCTTTTTAAACTGTATGCTTCGAAATTGGGCTGTCATTGCCCTGTTCATGGCATTAAGTATCAATTTAGTCGCCTCTGAAGTGGATCGAACCAAAGAGCAAGCTCTTCCGGAAGATTCATCCGACGCCGATGACATCAAACAAAAGCTCGCTGCCGGTGTTACTACAGCGGCGCGTTGGCTGGATTCCTTTTTCGACGACCCTGACTTTCCGCGCGAAGACGTCGATGTGCGACTCGACGTTCGTCAGTATTTTGAAAAACTTGAGTCGCAACCGTTCGATTACAAAACGCGAATTGGTGGCCGAGTGCGTTTGCCAAACTTATCTCAACAATTGTCGTTAACGTTTGAGGGAAACGATGAAGACGATGAGCCCACCGCGGAAAACAACATCACAAAATCCATCGATCAGTCGACCGAAAATCCCAACCTCGGGCTGCAATACATTAAACAGTTCCCAAAGAATTTCAGTCAACGTTTCAAAATTGGTTATCGCTTCAGTCGTTCTGCCGTTTATTTTGGAGGGCGCTGGCGAAAAAATTGGTTGTTAGACGAAGATTGGCAACAAAGGTTTTCGCAACGTATTCGTTGGTATCATGATGACGGTTGGGAAAACCTGAGCATTTTTGATACGGAATGGGTGCTAAGGGAAAGACGGTTACTGCAACAACGTTTTCGACTGTTGTGGCAGGAGTATCAGAAAGACACACTGGGTACTCAGTTTACCACGACTACTTCGTTTATTTATCCATTGACGACACAATCGGCCTGGCGACTGAGCTGGAGTTCCGACTATTACACCCGGCCACAACCGCGTTGGGTCAGCTCGCAGCTCACATTGAGTCATCGTCGTCAATTTTGGCGCGAGTGGATGTTTGTTGAATTTAATCCTTATGTGCGTTGGTCGGAATTGTCTCACTGGCGTGATGAGTATGGGTTTTCGTTAATATTCCAGTTTATTGTGGAAGAGTAACTCATCGCTTTTAACAGGAGTTTTTACCGCTTCTTTTTATTGAGCGTCCTCATAGCAGTGCCTGCTCTGCCAGAGACGTGATTTCAAAGTCACCTACAATGATGTGATCCAGAACTCGCACTTCGATCAAACCCAACGCTTGTTTTAAGGTGCGGGTGATGTCTATGTCGGACTGACTGGGTTCACTGACACCTGAGGGGTGATTGTGTGCCAAAATTAACGCAGCCGCGTTATGATAGAGAGCACGTTGTACTACCACACGTGGGTGCACTGTTGCCGAACTGATCGAGCCATAAAACAGGGTTTCAAAAGCGATTACCCGGTGTCGATTATCAAGAAACAGGCAACCAAAATGTTCGTTCGGACAGTCGCGTAACTGCGCGCGTAAATATTGTCGCGTCAGCTGTGGAGAAGTGAGTGCGTCACCACGCTTCAGTTGTTGCTCAAAAAAGCGCCTGGCCATTTCGATCGCAGCTTGCAATTGCACATATTTGGCGGTACCAATGCCTTTGAACCGACGTAATTCGATTTGACTCAGATTTAACAGTGGTCTTAATCCGCCCGTTTGCTGCAGCAATTCGCGTGACAGTTCAATGGCATTTTTTCCTTTTATGCCAGTACGTAAAAATATGGCCAGCAACTCGGCGTCGGAAAGGTAAGTTGCACCCTGTGCTAGAAGTTTTTCTCGGGGACGCTCCTGCGAAGGCCAATTACGGATGGTCAATTGCTCAATCCTTTGTCAATGCATATTGTGGCTTGCAAGCATAATCGTTTTGAGATGCGGTAGCTTGCGAGATCGGCGCATTTGAATGTCGGAAATCATTGATTTCTGAGGTATATTGAGTGATTATGTTAGTGGTTAATCGCTAACTTATTACTTTTCTAACCAATTCATAATCTATAATTCAATCTTACGGTGTCGAGATCCTGTGTATAAATAAAACAAGGCTCAGGCTGTTGGCATTGAGATGAAAAATTAGCGTGTGGAAACAGTCCATTGATGAACAACATTCTGCTGGGGATCAGCGGTGGAATTGCCGCTTATAAAAGTGTTGAACTTTGTCGACGATTAAAAGATGCCGGATACGATGTTCGCGTCGTTATGACTCGCGCAGCGACGGAATTTGTGACTCCCTTAACTTTTCAGGCGGTGTCGGGTTATCCTGTTCATCGAGATACTTTCGATGAAGCTGCTGAGGCAGCCATGGGACACATCGAGTTGGCAAAATGGGCCGATTGCATTCTGATCGCACCGGCCACTGCGGATATTATGGCACGATTAGCTGCGGGTATGGCGAACGATTTGCTTACGACTTTATGTTTGGCGTCATCGGCACACATTGCCTTAGCTCCAGCAATGAACCAACAAATGTGGAAAGCGTCTGCGACTCAAGCTAATCTCGAAATATTGCGAAAACGCGATGTCCAGATCATTGGTCCTGGTAGTGGTGAGCAGGCTTGTGGTGATATCGGCCCAGGTCGTATGTTGGAAGTCGAAGATATCATTGATTTCTTACAAACTCCGGCCACGCAACAATTAGTGGGGCAGCATTGGATGATCACCGCAGGTCCAACTCGAGAACCGATAGACCCGGTGCGTTTTCTGTCGAACAACAGCTCCGGTAAAATGGGGTATGCCATTGCTCGTGCAGCAGCTCGGATGGGTGCGCGAGTGACTCTGATCAGTGGGCCAGTCAATGTTGCCGTGCCGCTTTCAGTCGATTGCATAAAAGTACAAACCGCCGAACACATGTTGGAACAAGTTATGGCGTCTATTGAGGATGTTGACGTTTTTATCGGTTGTGCTGCGGTTGCGGATTATCGCCCGGTTGAACAAGCCAAGCAGAAAATCAAAAAACAAAAAGAGCATATGGAGCTGCAACTGATAAAAAATACTGATATTTTGCAACAGGTAGCAGCACTGAAAAATAGACCTTTGTGTATCGGTTTTGCGGCTGAAACTCAAAAGGTAGAACACTTTGCCAGAGACAAACTTCAGCGTAAAAAACTCGATATGATTTGCGCCAATAATGTTAGCCAATCGGACATAGGGTTCGACGCAGATGAGAATGCTTTGGTTCTTTATTTGAAAAACGGTGAAAGCATCACTTTGGCAAAAAATGATAAAAATAAAATTGCGGAAAATCTGGTTAAGCAAATTGTTAAAGCTTTTTTAACACCCGATAAACACGCTCTAAAATAATCAATCCTGAAAGGGAATCATTGTGAAAAGAAAAGCAAAAGTCGAGCAGAAAAAAGCTCCGAGCAAAAAACCGGCTCATCGTACCGGTGCCCGATCAATTTTCAAGATAGGGTTGCCTTATTTGGTTTTTTCATTATTGGTCATTGGTATTGTCGCAATATTCCAGTATTACTTGGTAGTCGCAGGTCCCAGCGCGCAAAAAAATAAAATTTTTATCGATACAGCATTGCGCTCCTATGTTGACTCGATTCTGGTTAAGCTGGAAACAGCGAAGGATTACATCGAAGAGTTTGCCAAAAATCGCCAATTGGTGACCGCGGTGATTGATCGAGATGAGCAAAGAGTTTCGGAGTTTGAACAACGTATCTCGAGTCAAGTGCCGTATTCGATTGGCGTGAAAATTATTTATCCTGACGTATTACGCCAGTCGGTGGATTCGAATCCTCCGGTGACTAATGCGGTGTTGGATCTGGCTCGAAATGTCGCAAAAAATAAGCCCGTACATCCAGAAGTGATACTGCCAGGGCAACCACAACAGTTTGTTGCTATTCTGGCGCCGATAAAAAGCGGTGATCAAGTTGTTGGAATTGTGTTTTTGGGCCTCGATAGAAAGTTAATTGATGATACTGTAAACCGGATCCATTCAGTGCCAGGCTATGTGGAAGTCTTGCAAAGTTTTTACCAGCAAGAACAAATAGTGGGGCAGGTTGGTGATTCTGCGCTCAAGCAAGGGGCTCCCTTTGCCGTGGGCAAAAGTGAAGGCTCCAACTGGCAGGTAGCGTTTTGGCCGGAGAATTGGGCTGAATTTTCGGGTCAGTCTGAACTGTTATATTTCATTGTCGGTGTTTTGTTGATACTTGGTGCGTCAGCGGGTGTTAATTATTATGGGTTGCAGGTGATCCAACACGAAGTGAAAGTGGATACCGGCGAGTTGGCCAAATTGTTTTTAGATGCGACCTCGCGTTTAAGTGACGCATCTTCCCGTTTTCAAATCGATTATTTTCGTGATTTAATTATTACCCTTGCTCGAAATGATGTCATGGTCGGTTCTGTTGCTGAAGATGCAGCAAAGCCGACGGTTTCAGAACAGGAGGCTGATACCGAAGAGTTGAGAAAAACTCTAACTTCGGCGTTTGCCAGCGACTCCGGCCTGGAAGTCGAAACCATTTCGGAGCAAGCGTCGGTAAAAGTACCTGAAAGCATTTTTCGAGCATACGATATTCGTGGCATTGTCGATAATCAACTCACACCCGATGTTGTTCGTGAAATAGGCAAAGCAATAGGGAGTGAAGCTTTTGATCGGGGTGAGCAGAAAGTGGTAGTTGCTCGCGATGGTCGTTTGTCTGGGCCAACTTTACTCGATGCTTTAAAAGAAGGTTTAAAAGAAAGCGGTCGTGATGTCATCGATATCGGTGAAGTGCCGACGCCGGTGCTTTATTTCGCGACCAATTATTTGGATACCCGCACCGGTGTGATGCTTACCGGCAGTCATAATCCCGCCAACTATAATGGGTTAAAAGTAGTTATTGCTGGAGAAACGTTGTCGCAAGAAGGGATCCAGAAACTCTACAAAAGAATTACCCAAGGTGAGTATGTCAGTGGGCAGGGCTCTGAAGAGTCGCGAAATTTGGTGCCAGATTATTTGGGGCAAATTACCGCTGATGTGGCATTGGCACAACCGCTCAAAGTTGCGGTGGATTGTGGCAATGGCGTTGCAGGAAATATCGCGCCAAAATTGTTGCAAGGATTGGGCTGTGAAGTGATCGGTCTTTATTGTGACGTGGACGGTAATTTTCCGAATCACCATCCGGATCCGAGCAAGCCGGAAAACCTGAAAGATCTCATTGAAATGGTAAAAAGTGAAGGCGCTGATATTGGCCTTGCATTTGATGGCGATGGTGATCGTCTGGGGGTGATTGCTTCCGATGGTAGTATCATTTGGCCGGATCGACAAATGATGCTGTATGCCATAGATGTACTGTCGCGCAACCCCGGTGCCGATATTATTTTCGATGTGAAATGTACCCGACATTTACCGAAAGTGATCGCCTCGCATGGCGGTCGACCCATCATGTGGAAAACGGGTCACTCGCTGGTCAAAGCAAAAATGAAAGAAACCGGAGCGTTGTTGGCCGGAGAGTGCAGTGGTCATATTTTCTTTAAAGAACGTTGGTACGGTTTTGATGATGCGCTGTACACCGCCGCTCGATTACTCGAAGTGTTAGCCGGTGATGTTCGCTCTTCGGCAGAAGTGTTTGCCGCATTACCGAACAGCGAAGCGACACCTGAACTGAATGTGACCATTTCCGATACGCGGAAGTTCGAGTTTGTCTCTAAATTAGCGAAAAACGGTACTTTTCCTAATGGCCGTATTAATACCACTGACGGAGTACGCGTCGACTTTGATGACGGTTGGGGTTTGGTTCGTGCATCTAACACAACACCTTGTTTGGTGATTCGCTTTGAAGCCGATAATGAAACCGGTATGAAGCGCATTCAAAATATTTTCCGGGATCAAATCCTGGCCATCGACAGTTCATTACAAATACCATTTTAATTGCGGGTTTGGGGGAAGAAGAAAATGCCAGCAATCAAGAAGAGCGGTTCACGCCGCCAGGAAATTTTACAATGCCTTGCCCATATGTTGGAAACTGAACTGGGTGCGCGCATCACAACGGCGCGCTTGGCAAAAGAGGTTGGAGTGTCTGAAGCGGCTTTATATCGGCACTTTCCCAGCAAAGCGAAAATGTTTGAAGGGTTGTTGGAGTTTGTTGAAGAAAGTGTTTTTTCGCGCATTTCCATGATTAACAATGAACATAAAGAGCCGGCGCAACGCTGCCAATTAATTACCGGCTTGTTGTTAGGGTTCGCGAGTAAAAATCCGGGGATCTGTCGGTTATTGATGGGCGACGCGCTGATTGGCGAACAGGAGCGTTTGCGAGAGCGAGTGGTGCAGTTTTTTGATCGTATTGAAACCCAATTGAAACAGATCATTCGTGATTCGCGTTTGGAACAACGACGTGATCATCTTGATGCGGCATTGCTTGCCAATGCAATCATGGCGATGGCGGAAGGCAAAATCCAGCAGTTTGTTCGCAGTGGCTTTAAACGCTCTCCGGTAGAAAACTGGGGGCAGCAATGGGATTATTTGGCAGTAAAAATATAATGAAGTGGTATGCAGGAATAACGGTGGTGTTTCAGTTATTCCTGAAGTCACGCAAGAGAGATTACTTTGGTAAGGTGTACTTGGGACCTTCTGGGTTACGCCGATAAAGCGTGACAATATGTCCAACGCGTTGAATATTGGTGGCTCCGGATTTCTGGCACAACATCTCGATCATGGCATCGCGATCGTCACGTTCTTCTGCGCGAACTTTTACCTTAATCAATTCATGCGCCTTCAAGGCTACTGCCAGTTCGTCCAGCAGGTTTTCGGTTACGCCATTAGCACCCACCATAACGACAGGTTTTAACTTGTGCGCCTGTGAGCGTAAATAGCGAATTTGCGAGGTTGTTAATTTCATAAGTGTGCTTCTCCAAAAGACATGCGCTATTCTACCTTATTCAACGGATGATATAATCCTCTTTCTTGGATCGTCATTTTGGCGACCGTGATCAGTTAATTCTTAACTCAGGATAAGATAAGTTGGAGTTTTGTTAACCATTCGGTGTTTATCTTGAGTTGGGATTATTTCAGTAAGAGCAATTATGGCACGCAGTAAAAGCAGTAAAGGTTGGTTAAGAGAGCACTTTGACGATCCCTTCGTTAAAAAAGCCCAGTTCGAAGGGCGCCGCTCGCGTGCTTTATTTAAGCTCGATGAACTGGATCAAAAAGATCGTTTGTTTCAAAAAGGGGCTACCGTTGTCGATTTGGGGGCAGCCCCTGGCGGCTGGTCGGAACTGGCCGTGGAAAAAGTCGGTGATAAGGGAAAAGTTTTTGCACTCGATATTTTGCCGATGGACGCGATTGCCGGCGTGACCTTTATCCAGGGCGACTTTAGAGAAGAGTCAGTACTTACTCAGCTTCTGGATGCGATAGGCGGGCAAAAAGCAGACCTTGTTTTATCCGATATGGCCCCCAATATAAGCGGCATGAGTGCTGTCGACCAGCCTAGAGCCATATATCTTGTGGAACTGGCTCTCGACTTGGCGCGCCAGGTTTTACGCAAAGGCGGTGTCTTTTTGGTTAAAATCTTTCAGGGTGAGGGCTTCGACCAGTATTTGGCTGAGGTCCGTAGCGCCTTTTCCAGCGTTAAAATTAGGAAACCTGAGGCTTCTCGTGCGCGATCACGAGAAGTTTACATTCTGGCAAAAGGTTTTAAGGGATAGTGTCAATTGGCCTAATCTATCACACAATAGCAAAGTGTTACGATTGATGGTTTGACAGCTCCAGCCAGTAAGTAATAATGCCTTTATAACCCGTAACAAGAGGTCGTTAGTTTGAACGATATGGCAAAAAATCTGTTGCTTTGGGCAGTGATCGCTGTGGTGCTGATCACGGTATTCAATAACTTTGGACCGACTCAAAGCTACAGTCAGGAATATACCTACAATCAGTTATTGGCTGATTTAGAACGCGGCAAAATTGAGTCTGCGAAAATGGGTATTGAAAGTATTAAAGTTAATGTGCGTAATGAAGGTCCAAGAGAGGCAATTATTCCGCCTGGAGCGCACGAACGTTTGGTAGAAAAGCTGGAAGCGAGTAATGTTACCGTTACGGGCGAAAAGCGCGACGATGGTGGTTCATTCTGGAGCATTATCTTATACCTTCTACCCACAGCGCTGATAATCGGTTTCTGGATCTTTATGCTCCGTCAAATGCAAGGCGGAGGCGGCAAAGGCGCAATGTCTTTTGGTAAAAGTAAAGCACGCCTTATGGGCGAAGACCAAATCAAAACCACTTTTGCTGATGTCGCCGGTGTAGAAGAAGCCAAAGAAGAAGTAGAAGAGCTCGTTGACTTTTTACGCGATCCTGGCAAGTTTCAGCGGCTGGGCGGTAAAATTCCTCGTGGTGTGTTGATGGTTGGCCCTCCCGGAACTGGTAAGACCTTGCTTGCAAAAGCGATAGCGGGTGAAGCTAAAGTCCCCTTCTTTACTATTTCGGGTTCCGATTTTGTCGAGATGTTTGTCGGTGTGGGCGCATCACGTGTGCGTGACATGTTCGATCAAGCGAAAAAACATGCACCTTGTATTATCTTCATTGATGAGATTGACGCTGTCGGTCGACATCGAGGTGCGGGTTTAGGTGGCGGACACGACGAGCGTGAACAAACGTTGAATCAATTGTTGGTCGAAATGGACGGCTTTGAAGGTGGTGAAGGCGTCATCGTGATAGCCGCGACCAACCGTCCGGATGTTCTGGACCCGGCTTTATTACGTCCTGGTCGTTTCGATCGCCAAGTAGTGGTTGGATTACCAGATATTCGAGGCCGCGAACAGATTTTGAAGGTGCACATGCGTAAAGTGCCTTTAGGTGATGATGTGGAACCCGCGGTTATCGCGCGTGGTACGCCAGGCTTTTCGGGCGCTGATTTGGCTAACCTGGTGAATGAAGCCGCTCTCTTTGCTGCTCGCTCTAATCGCCGAACTGTGTCGATGGAAGAGTTTGATAAAGCCAAAGACAAGATCATGATGGGAGCTGAGCGTAAGTCGATGGTGATGAGCGAAGAGGAAAAACGCAACACCGCCTATCATGAAGCTGGACATGCCATTGTTGGGCGGTTGGTTCCGAAACACGATCCGGTGTACAAAGTCAGTATTATACCGCGGGGTCGTGCTTTAGGGGTCACCATGTACTTACCGGTAGAAGACAAGTACAGCCAGAGTAAAGAGCAGTTGGAAAGCATGTTGAGTTCGCTTTATGGCGGCCGAATTGCCGAAGAAATCATTAATGGAGCGGAAGGTGTTACGACTGGAGCTTCCAACGATATTCAGCGAGCGACCGAAATCGCGCGCAATATGGTAACGCATTACGGTTTATCGTCTTTGGGACCTATGAATTTCTCGGAAGATGAGGGTGAAGTTTTCCTGGGACGTTCGGTTACTCAGCATAAAAACGTGTCTGATGAAACAGCGAGTGCGATTGATCGAGAAATCAAAACCATCATTGACCGCAACTACGATAGAGCGCAAAAAATTCTCAATGAAAATTTGGATAAATTGCATGCGATGGCTGACGCATTGATGAAATACGAAACCATTGATGCTAAGCAGATCGACGATATCATGGAAGGGCGTGAGCCTCGACCGCCAGAGGGCTGGAATGATAAAGGCCCTTCGGACAATCCACCTTCGGGTACAGCTCCTTCGGGGGATGTCACATCACGTCCGATTGGTGGCCCAGCTAACGAACACTAAGTTGGTTGAACACTTCCAAAGGCGCTACTCGGCGCCTTTTTCTTTTTTGGGATTATCTGCGATAATCCCGCCCCTGTTGATTTGAAAGTGCCGAAATCAGATGCATCCACTTTATCAATCGAGCCGACCTCAGGTAATGGGGATTCTTAATGTGACCCCTGACTCTTTTTCAGACGGTGGTCTTTATCACTCTCAAGAAGCCGCGACTCGACAAGCTGCAGCTATGATTGATGCCGGTGTTGATATTATCGATGTTGGAGGTGAGTCAACTCGGCCTGGTGCTGCAGAAGTTTCGGTTGAGCAAGAGTTGCAACGAGTGATTCCTGTGCTGGAAGCTATTGTTCCTCTTGGAAAGCCAGTATCTATCGATACCAGTAAACCAGAAGTGATGCGTGCCGCAGTCGCTGTTGGTGCGAAAATGATTAATGATGTTTGTGCGTTGCAAGTTGAAGGTGCGATGCAAGCTGCCGCCGAACTAGCCGTACCTGTGTGCTTGATGCATATGCAAGGCTCACCAAGAACCATGCAGAGCAATCCGCACTATCAGCAAGTTGTTGAAGAGGTGATTGCCTTTCTGGTAGAACGAGTCGAGCACTGTGTTAGTGCTGGTTTAAGTCGCGAGTTAATTGCTATTGATCCTGGTTTCGGTTTTGGTAAGTCGCTGACGCATAATTTAGAGCTATTGCAACATTTAGATCGCTTTCAACAAATGAACTTACCCATTTTAGTGGGGCTGTCGCGCAAATCGATGCTTGGACAGCTTACCGGTAAGCAGCCGCATCAACGTGTGAGCGCCAGTGTTGCCGCGGCATTAATTGCGATAAGCAAAGGCGCGAGCATCGTGCGTGTTCATGACGTTGCTGAAACAGTGGATGCAATGAAAGTGGTATTAGCAGTGAATAATTTGGAGTTTAACGAAGGGTAATCTCAATGACAGAGCGCAAATATTTTGGTACCGATGGTGTGCGAGGCACAGTAGGACAATACCCCATTACGCCTGACTTCGCGTTAAAGCTGGGCTGGGCTGTTGGAAAAGTATTAGGCAAAGGAAATGGAAGCAAAGTGTTGATCGGCAAAGACACGCGAATTTCCGGCTACATGTTTGAATCCGCGCTGGAGGCTGGGTTAATCGCTGCGGGCGTTGATGTATTACAACTTGGACCGATGCCAACACCAGGAATCGCTTATCTTACACGTACTTTTCGGGCGGACGCTGGTATTGTGATCTCAGCCTCTCACAACGCCTACCACGACAATGGGATTAAATTTTTCTCACAAGATGGCTTTAAATTGCCCGACTCTGTTGAGCTGGAAATTGAGCGCATGTTGGATCAACCCATGGAAACGGTCAGCTCCGAAGATCTAGGCAAAGCGCGCCGTGTTGAAGATGCTCGTGGTCGTTACATTGAGTTTTGTAAGAGCACCATTCCTTCCTCTTTTGACTTCAGTAATCTGAAAGTTGTTTTGGATTGTGCGCATGGTGCGACTTACCATATCGCACCGGAAGTATTCAGTGAGCTGGGTGCGCAAGTGATCACCATCGGTGTTAAACCTAATGGTCTAAACATTAACGAACAGTGTGGCGCAACCAATACCACCAAATTAGCGGAAACGGTATTATCTGAAGGAGCGGATCTGGGTATTGCATTCGATGGTGATGGCGATCGAGTGATGATGGTTGATCATCGTGGCGAGCAGGTTGATGGTGATCAGCTGCTGTTTATTATTGCGCGCGATGCAAAAAAGCGTGGCACTTTAGAAGGTGGTGTGGTCGGTACTTTAATGACCAACCTGGGAATGGAAAAAGCGTTGGATAAACACAGCATTCCATTTTTGCGGGCCAAAGTTGGCGATCGCTATGTGATGGAGCTGCTTAAAGAACATAACTGGCAGTATGGCGGTGAATCATCAGGACACGTGATTTGCTTAAACGCGACCACGACTGGCGATGGCGTGATATCAGCTCTACAGGTGTTGTCGGTCATGGCGAAATTGGGATTATCACTGCACGAATTGAAGTCGGGCATGAGCAAATACCCTCAAACCATGATTAATGTCCGGCTGCCTTCGAAAGAAAGTAAGCCAATGACATCACAAGCTGTTCAGGATGCAGTTAAAACGATGGAAGAAAAGTTGGCAGACAAAGGCAGAGTATTATTGCGGGCTTCCGGAACAGAGCCGTTGATCCGCGTGATGGTAGAAGGTGAAGATGCGTCGCTGGTAAAAGAATGCGCGCAAGCGATTGCCGCTGAAGTCGAAGCCAACTGTTAATTGACCGGCTTACTGATGGAGTGAGAAACGAGGTTCGGGGTGCTGCGGCATCCTGAGCTAAGATAGCTAGTATCGGGTGATCGTCCGAAATATTTCGTTTACAGTATGAAAAAGCGTTTTATCATTTTCTCGCAACTCGCAACTCGCAACTCGCAACTCGCAACTCGCAACTCGCAACTCGCAACTCGCAACTCGCAACTCGCAACTCGCAACTTAATTTTTCCTGCTCTGCAACATAAAAAATCCCTGTTTTTTCTAGTGGAATTCCACTTCTTGTGATTTACTTAAATGAAAGGGACTTCATTAATATTCCCTTGGTTGTGTCACGCATATCTTTCGAACAAAAAGAAAACAAAAGCTCCTTAGGGGACTTTTGGGAGGAAGTGAAATGCTCAAATCCGTCACCACTCGCGATTATATGACTTCAGCATCCATTACATTGAAACCGGAGCAAGATGTATTGGAAGCGGTAGAAACTTTATTAGAATACAAACTATCGGGCGCACCCGTGGTGGATGAGCACCGCGAAGTGATAGGCTTTTTATCGGAAAAGGATTGCTTACATGTGGTGCTAAGTGCCGTTTACAACGGCGATTTAGGCGATCGTGTGCAAGATCGCATGACTCAAGAAGTGATTGCTGCACACCCAGATGACAGTATCGCCGATGTTGCTGAACGCTTTTTAAAGTGCTCGTGTCGTTGTTTTCCTGTGATTGAAAAAAATGTACTGGTAGGCATGATTTCACGTGCTAATGTATTGCAAGCGATGGAAAAAATCGGTGTGAACTGGGATTAGGACTCGTTTTGCCCGTTGACTATAAAGTTATCAATGGGCAAACGTTTTATTGTTCAAGGATTTGAATTTCACTTTGGTTTTTTCGAGCTTCAGCGCGCATTTTTTCTTTGCGTTTTTCGCAGGGTTCTTCACAATCGCACACTTTTTTTATACCAATGGTCGATAATCCACCGCAGCTACCGGTGATCGTTTTGCGCTGAAAGATATACCCTACCGCCATAATAAGGATTACGGATATCATGGCACCAAAAGTAATTAAAAATACATTGAGCATTTTTCAATCCTGTTACTGCGAAGCTTTTAAATAAGCTCGAAAAGGTTGACTATAAGTCTCTTTAAAACCCGAAGCGGTTTTAGTGATCATAAACACCGCTAAGTTATGCTTTTCAGCGAGCGCTATGCCTTGCTCTTCACCCAGTACCATAATGGCAGTTGCTATCGCATCGGCGGTCATGGTGGATGGGTGTATAACGGTAACCGACGCGAGTTTATGATTGATAGGGAGCCCGGTTATTGGATTGATCGTATGAGAGTAACGTTTCCCATCGCGTTCAAAGTAGTTGCGGTAATCTCCCGATGTTGCGACACCCATTATATCTGGATTGATTATTTTTTGCACCGTTCTTTGCCCTGTTTGCGGAGCTTCTATCGCAATCGACCAGGCTTGGCCGCGTGCGTTGACACCTTTTACTTTTACTTCGCCGCCAATCTCTACCAAGTAATGTTGAATACCGTATTTTTGCTCCGCCAGTTTTGCAATTTCATCGACGGCGTATCCTTTGGCGATGGCCGAAAGGTTAATGTAAAGGTTATCCGCACCTTTTTTGACACAATTTCGTGAAGTATCAATACGGCTTTTACCAAACGATAATTGTTTCAATCGTTCGGCGATTGCATCATCGGTTGGAATTTGATTTCCAGTCTCTTTTTTATCGAATCCCCACAGCTCGATTAGTGGACCTAGACCCGGATCAAATGCTCCACCCGATAATTGATAAATTGACATGGCTTCTGAAAGTACGGTCATCGTATCCATTGAAAGAGGAAAACAAATATCGGCTTTTGCACGGTTAAGCTGGTTGAGCTCTGAGTCTTCAAGATAGGTCGACATTCGTCGATTGATTTCTTCCAGTCGCTTTTCCACATCTCTATGCAACTCGGCAGTGCTCTTTGCTTCGGGCTTGAAGGTGATGTGGTAGCTGGTACCCATTGTTTGGCCTTGAAGTTTTTGATAATGATTATCCTGACAGGCAATCAAGAGCAAGAGTAGTGAAACGTAAAGAATAGATTTGAAGGTAGCCATTCGAAATCAAGACACGGAAAGTTGATAGGCGCTATTGTAACTGATTTTAGTCGGTGATCTTTGAATAAATCGATTTTCTTGCTAAAACAAACGCGAAAAAAAAGCGACTCGAAAGTCGCTTTTTAAGAGCTTAAGTGATTAACCACCAAAGTCATCGAGGAAGATGTTGTCGCGTTCAACACCCAAATCTTCCAACATTTTGATCACCGCAGCGTTCATCATCGGTGGTCCACACATGTAATACTCACAATCTTCCGGAGCTTTATGGTTTTTCAAATACTGCTCGTATAGTACTTCGTGGATAAAACCGGTTAAGCCATCCCAGTTGTCTTCCGGTAACGGATCCGACAATGCGGTATGCCATTCGAAGTTATCGTTTTCACGTGCCAGCATATCGAAATCTTCTACATAGAACATTTCACGTTTGCTACGAGCACCGTACCAGAAAGTGATTTTACGATTGGTTTTAATGCGACGCAGTTGATCAAAAATATGCGAGCGCATAGGTGCCATACCGGCGCCACCACCAATGAAAACCATTTCATTGTCAGTGTCTTTAGCAAAGAATTCACCGTAAGGGCCGGAAATAGTCACCTTGTCACCTTTTTTCAAGTTGAAGATGTAAGACGACATTTTACCGGGTGGTAAACTCCAATTATTGGGTGGCGGAGTAGCGATACGAACATTCAACATGATCATGCCTTTTTCTTCTGGGTAGTTGGCCATCGAATAAGCGCGAATGGTTTCTTCTTTTACCTCCGATACCAGATCCCAGATTTTGAAGCGATCCCAGTCCGGATGATACTCTTCGGCCACGTCCATATCTTTGTACTTGGAAACGTGAGGAGGGCATTCGATCTGGATGTATCCGCCGGCACGGAAAGGCACTTCTTCACCTTCTGGCAGCTTCAAACGCAGCTCTTTAATGAAGGTTGCAACGTTATCATTGGAGATAACTTCACATTCCCATTTCTTAGTTCCGAAAACTTCTTCCGGTAACTCCACCTTCATGTCTTGCTTAACAGCAACCTGACAGGATAATCGATAGCCTTCAGCCGCCTCACGCTTGGTGATGTGGCTTTCTTCCGTTGGAAGAATGGAGCCTCCGCCGTCTAAAACCTTACAACGGCATTGGCCACAGGTACCGCCGCCACCACAAGCGGAAGATACGAAAATACCACTGTCAGCCAAAGCACCGAGTAATTTGCCTCCTGCTTTTGTCGAAATGGATTTATTCGCATCGTCATTGATAGAAATGGCTACGTCACCACTGGCGACTAACTTTGATTTAGCAAATAAAATGATCAGTACTAGCGCAAGGACAACCCCGGTAAATACTGAGATGCCTAAAATAATCTCTTGCATGGGTAATTCCTTAAATGATTACAGTGAAACACCGGTGAAAGACATAAAGCCTAACGCCATCAGACCAACAGTAATGAAGGTAATGCCCAGGCCACGTAAACCCGCGGGCACATCACTGTATTTCATTTTTTCGCGAATACCTGCAAGCGCCACAATGGCTAACGCCCAGCCGAAACCGCTACCGATACCGTACACCACGGATTCACCAAATTGATAATCGCGTTCCACCATAAACAGAGTGCCTCCTAAAATGGCGCAGTTTACAGTAATGAGCGGAAGAAAGATCCCAAGCGCGTTATAAAGTGCCGGAAAAAACTTATCCAGAGTCATCTCCAGTATTTGCACCATCGCTGCGATTACACCGATGTAACAAATTAGGCCGAGAAAACTTAAGTCAACTTCACTCAAGCCTGCCCAACTCAATGCACCTTCTTTCAGCAAGTAGTTCACCAACAAATTGTTAATTGGGACGGTAATCGACTGCACAACGATTACAGCGACACCGAGTCCCATTGCGGTTTGAATTTTTTTGGAAACCGCAAGAAAAGTACACATTCCAAGGAACGCAGAGAGCGCCAGGTTTTCAACAAAGACGCTTTGAACAAATAAACTGATATACGCTTCCATTATGCTGCCTCCACCTGATTCTTCTTCCAGGTACGCAGTGCCCAGATTAAAAATCCAATCACAAAAAATGCGCTCGGTGGTAACACCAATAAGCCGTTGGTTTGATACCATCCGCCGTCTTTAACGGACTCAAGAATGGTGTAACCGAAAAGTGTGCCGCTACCGAAAAGTTCGCGGAAGAAGCCAACGGTTAATAATAAAGCCGAGTAACCGAGTCCGTTTCCAATACCGTCGATAAAGCTCATACCAGGACCGTTTTTCATGGCGTAAGCTTCGGCACGACCCATTACGATACAGTTGGTAATGATCAATCCGACGAATACCGAAAGCTCTTTGGCTACCTCATAGGCATAAGCTTTCAGAATCTGATCCACAACAATAACCAAAGAAGCGATGATGGTCATTTGAACAATAATTCGAATGCTGGAAGGGATATGGTTACGAATAAGACTGATCAGTAAATTAGAAAAAGCCACAACGGTGGTGAGTGCAATACTCATCACCAAGGCTTTATCCATTTTGCTGGTTATCGCTAACGCACTACAAATTCCCAGAACTTGCAATGCTATCGGATTATTATCAAAAATCGGCGTGGTCAGAGCCGACTTTGCTTCTGCTTTATCAAACGCCATGACTGCCTCCGACTTTTTGATTACGAATACGTGCTAGGAAAGGACCAAAACCGTCTTCACCCAACCAGTAAGCAAGTAAGTTTTCAACGCCTCGGCTGGTCATTGTGGCTCCGCTCAGCGCATCCACTTCGGTGTTTGTGCTGGCTCCAGTTTTAACCAGTTTTAAAACGGGTTGGTGATTACTGTTCAGAACTTGCTTGCCTTTCCATGTTGCTGTCCAGAGCGGATTGGTAATCTCTGCACCTAAACCTGCGGTTTCATTATGTTCGTAGAACTTAATGCCGGCAACGGTTGTAGTATCGGCTTCAAGCGCAATAAATCCGTGCAACGTTGAGAAAAGCCCGTAACCTTTAACCGGTAAAACAACAGATTTAAGTGCACGGTCTTGTTTCACCAAATATATTTTTGCCTGTTTTGCACGTCGCTTAATACTGGCAATGTCCTGTTCTTTGGTTAGAACGATGTTATTTTTTGGATTGTTGGCTTCTTTGCGTTGATCGAATTTAGCAACGTCAATTCCCTCAACGAACTCACCCGTGGCGATATCGATGATTTTGGTTTCAACATTATTTTTGAAGATCTGATCAAAATCGGCAATCTCGCCTTCTTCAACTAAGCCAGCTGCTAACAGGATACTTTTTTGTATATCCGCTGCTTTATTGGCTTGTTGATCTTCTTTCAAAACGACTGCAGCGCCTGACACCATCAGTGAGCACACTAAACAAAGTGATACGGCAACAATGATTGTTTTTACGAAAGAGTCATTATTTTTGGTTGGAGCATCGTTAGCTGACATGACGACGAACCCTCCGTTTGATATTAGCTTGAACCACAAAGTGATCGATGAATGGCGCGAACAAGTTGGCGAATAAAATGGCCAACATCATACCTTCTGGATAGGCAGGATTTACCACACGGATCAGAACGCACATAACACCTATCAAAGCACCAAAGTAAAATTTACCGGTATTGGTTAAAGATGCAGAAACTGGATCGGTTGCCATAAACACCATGCCGAAAGCAAAACCACCGGTAACCAGGTGCCAGTACCAAGGCATGGCAAACATACCGTTGCTGTCACTGCCAACACTGTTTAGCAGAAAGGATGTTGCAATCATACCGATCATTACACCGGCGACAATACGCCAGGAAGCAATCCGGAAATACATGAGTGCGACCCCGCCGATGAGTATCATCAGGGTAGAAACCTCACCAATCGAACCTGGGATAAAACCGTAAAAGGCATCCCACCAGGAAGCGTTCAGGCTGTAATCAAATGCACCGGGAGCAGCAGCTGCCATTTGAGCCAAAGGTGTTGCTCCGGAATAAGCATCGATTGCCGTCCAAACTTGCGTACCAGACATATCGGTCGGGTAAGCGAAAAACAAAAACGCTCGACCCGCTAAAGCCGGGTTTAAGAAGTTTTTACCGGTTCCGCCGAAAATTTCTTTGGCAACCACCACGCCAAAGCTGATGCCAAGGGCAACTTGCCATAAGGGTGTATTGGGCGGAACAATTAAAGCAAATAAAATAGAGGTAACAAAAAAACCTTCATTAATTTCATGCTTTCGAATGCTAGCAAACAGAACTTCCCAAAAACCACCGACAATAAAAGTAACGGCGTATATCGGTAAAAAGTACAACGCACCCAGGAACATGCTGCCGCCGATTGAGTCAGCATCGTAGCCAACACCAAACAGGCTCATGATACTGCCGCGCCAACCTTCGATTTCTGTCATGCCAACGCTTTGCATTGCCATGGTAGCTTGTGCGCCCAAATTGTACATGCCCCAAAACATGGCTGGAAAAGTACAAGCCCAAACAAAAATCATAATACGTTTTAAATCAACATTGTCGCGAACGTGCGATGTGTTGTTTGTGATATGACCTGGCGTATAAAAAATAGTGGTCACGGCTTCGTAAAGTGCGTACCACTTTTCGTACTTCCCACCTTTTTCAAAATGAGGTTCCAGGTGTTCAAAATAATTCTTCAGCTTTTTCATTACCCTTCCTTCTCAATGGTGGTGAGAACATCACGAAGAATCGGGCCGTACTCAAATTTGCCAGGGCAAACAAAAGTGGCTAATGCGAGATCTTCTTCATCGAGCTCTAGACAACCCAGTTGTTGAGCCGTATCGGTGTCTTTGGTAACCAGTGCTCTTAACAGTTGCGTCGCCAGAATATCCAACGGCATGACGCGCTCGTAGCTGCCAATAGGCATGATTGCGCGTTCACTACCACCGGTTGTGGTGGTGAAGTCAAATTTTTTGCCAGGGATCAGATGAGAAATAAAAGCACGGGTGACCGAAAACTTGTCAGATCCCGGCATGGCCCAGCCGAAAAATTCTTTTTCGCGACCTTCCGGCAATACGGTGATTTGGTTGTGGAATCGACCCAAATAAGCACGTGGTCCTGTCGCTGCGAAGCCACTGAATACCGAACCGGATAATCGACGAACATCACCGCCAGCAACTTCATCGACCAGTAGCTCTTTCAGGTTGGCACCTAGTCGCGTTTTTACCAGTCGCGGTTTTAATGCGCTAGGGCCACCTATGGCAACAATGCGATCGGTAAAGAGTTTCCCGGTAGTGAAAAGTTTGCCGAAAGCAATCACATCTTGATAGCCAATGTGCCAAACGGGATGTTGTGCACTGGCGCCGTGTAAAAAGTGAATATGTGTTCCTGGGAGCCCGGCAGGGTGTACGCCGTCGAACGTTTCCTGCTGAATTTGACCATTGCTATTGATTGAAAAATCAGCACTTGGTGCGCTGCATACGTAAACTTTGCCTTGAGTGAGGCGGCTTAACAAAGTCAAACCTAAGTTAAAGGCTTCATTATGTTCTTTAATAGCAATTGCCGGATCCGCACTGAGCGGATGGGTATCCATGGCGGTAACAAATATCGCATCTGGGGTTGACTCCAGAGCGGGAACTTTGCTGTAAGGGCGGGTTCTGAACGCTGTCCACAAACCCGATTTAGCTAGGTTATCAACCACTTGCTGCCTTGGCAGAGTGGATAATTCCTGATTGGAATATTTGTCGAAGGTAATCGATTCGTCACCGTTTATTTCGATGACAACCGATTGCAATTTACGCTTTGCTCCGCGATTAATTGCAACCACCTTACCGGCTGCGGGCGCGGTGTAAACCACACCTTCGGTTTTCTTATCGGAAAACAGAGGTTGCCCGCAAGCTACTTGATCACCTTCTTCGACTAACATCGTCGGTTTCATGCCGACATAATCATCACCCAGAACAGCGACATGTCGAACGGCATTACCGTCTTTCACTGCTTGTTCCGGGGTTCCCGTAATTGGGAGATCCAGACCTTTCTTGATTTTAATCATACGCTTGCGCCGAACTCGTTAACATAGAGGAAGTTAAAACGAATACTATAGTCCATCATCCCCGGACCTGCCGGGATACAAGACGTACCAAGCCCGGCCTTGCTACGATTGCGTATCAAAACCTACGGCCAGAAACGAGAAAATTGAACTATAAGAACTCCTGAAACAGGGGTAGCCCGTTTCAGGGCGCGGTATTATACTGCTTTTGATTAAGTGATCGCCAGTTTCCACACTTATTTAGTGGAAATTCTTTCTGGGCAGTGGTTTGACAGGGGGCAAATAACTGCCAAACTATACAGTACTGGTAGCTACCGCCTGCAATTGATTGTATTTTAAGCAGAATTGCGCTAATCCCCCAGATTGTCGCAAGAAGCAAAGTATTGGCCATCCGATCAATAAAACGGCAGTTTCAACATCGGTTTTTAGGAATAGAGCGTGCTGAGTGTATAAAGTTGTAAAACGGATCGTCTCAGGAATATTGATATTGTCAGTGGGGGTCGGCTTCGCACGCGAAACCGAAGAGCGCGTTCGTTCAACTATTCTGGCTCGGCTACC
This sequence comes from Pleionea sp. WD8-19, assembly GCF_055326765.1. Taxonomy (NCBI): domain Bacteria; kingdom Pseudomonadati; phylum Pseudomonadota; class Gammaproteobacteria; order Oceanospirillales; family Pleioneaceae; genus Pleionea; species Pleionea sp. WD8-19. The sequence continues at coordinate 97,680 of NZ_JBUZOU010000018.1, forward strand.
TGGTTTAATCTATTGGGCTAAAGACTCCGATTTTAACAAAGTGGGAACTCAGTACCGACTTTGTATTTATCGTGATCGTGACTATTACAATTTCGTCAAAGATTTTCTTAAGGATAAAACAGTCAAGGGTACCAAAATTCAATACCGTTTCACCCGCGATATCGAAGATTTAAGTGCCTGTCATGTGTCCTATGTTGGGCAAATTTCAAAAGCTGATATAGAAAAAATTCTCGACCTAAACATTATTAAAGATTCCATTTTTGTGGCTTCCAGTGAATACAGCGCTGAAATGGGATTGCACATACGTCTTTATGTCGGTGAAGCAAAAACGGTAGATATTGAGGTTAACCAGGATGCTTTTGTTGAAAATGGTAGCGAATTACAAGTTAATTTCTTAAAGCACGCGAAAAAAGTTTATGGGAGCAATCGCAACGGGGGCAAGCTCTGATGCGATGGAACGCTTCAATCCGCTCTAAATTAACACTGACCATTGCTGGCATTTCCATGCTCACTATCAGTCTCGGCTTCGTGGTCGTGTCCATCAGCTTTTACCAGAATATGAAAGAGTCGTTACAAAATGATGCCGTAGCGCAGGCACAGTGGTTAGCAACGGAAAGTGTCATCTATATTAATCTCAGCAGCCCTGGGCAGGCGCAGAATGATTTGTTAGAAAAAGTATCATTAAGTACACGCCACAGCGTAGCTATTTTTGAAGGACAGGGCAGTATCTTTACACAGTTTGAAAATGGTGCGGGTTATATTTCCACAACGGACTATCAAAAAGAAGAAGGTATTGTTTGGGATGGCGATTGGCTGCATATTTACCAACCCATTACCGACTCTTTAAACGATCAACTGGGTACTTTGTATTTGCGAGTTTCAACTGAGCCGGTTAAAGCCAAATTACGTTCTTTTATTTTAACCTTGCTGTTTTTATTGATAGTGATGGTGGCCTTGTCTTATTTATTAGCGCGGGCCATGCAAAAGTATATATCCCAACCCATTCTAAATTTGGAAAGCATCAGCCATCAAGTAAGCACCAGTCAGAATTATTCGTTACGTGTCCCCGTTGTTACTCATGATGAAATTGGCAAGTTGTCTCGCACTTTTAATGACATGTTAGAGACCATCGAGCGCCGACAACGCGAGCGAGATGCGGCAGAAGAAGCTTTGCAATTAAATAAACGACGACTTGAGCGGGCAGTAAAAGATTTACAGTATCTTGCTAATTACGACTCGTTGACTCAGTTACCTAATCGTGCGCTTTGTATGGATCGCATACGTTACGCATTAAAGCGTGCAGCGCGCACGCGAACCTTCGCTGCCGTGCTGTTTCTCGATCTGGATCACTTTAAAGACGTCAATGATTCGCTTGGTCATGCGGTGGGCGATGAGCTGTTAAAAGCCGCCAGTACCCGGCTAAGGGAACTGCTGCGCGAAGAAGATACCTTGGCGCGTCTGGGCGGCGATGAGTTTGTTATTATTCTCAACGAAGTGGAAGACACGGAAGACATTATTACCGTCGTTGAAAAGATCGTTGATAACTTTAACCTGCACTTTAACTTATCGAGTTATGTGGTGAATTCCACTGTCAGTGTCGGTGTTTGCGTGTATCCCAATGATGGCAACGATGTTGATGAATTGATGAAAGCTGCTGATGCGGCCATGTATAAAGCTAAGGAAGTCGGACGCAATACCTACGCATTTTACGAGTCGGAAATGAACGAAATGGCTTTGCGACGTCACCGAATCGCAAACGATTTACGCGGCGCTATCGATCGGGGTGAACTTAGCCTGGTGTATCAGCCACAAGTGGATCTCGCGCGTGGTAAGGTGGTTGGAGCTGAAGCGTTGTTGCGCTGGACGCACGCCGATTTAGGGTTTGTGTCGCCCGGTGAGTTTGTTCCAATCGCGGAAAGTACTGGGTTGATCAAACAAATTGGTATTTGGGTGATCGACAGTGCTTGTGCCGAAGCTGGAAAGTGGCGCCGTGAGTGCGGCGACGATATCAAGGTTGCGGTAAATCTATCGGCACTGCAATTTCGACAACCCGATCTACCCGAATCCATCGCCATGTTGCTAAAAAAACACAACTTGCCACCGAACGCTCTGGAGCTGGAAATTACGGAAAGCATGTTGATGCGCGATGTTGAGCAAGCCATAAAAACTCTGCAGCGAATGAAACGCATGGGGTTACAAATTGCCATAGATGACTTTGGAACAGGTTATTCATCATTAAGTTATTTAAGACGTTTTCCACTTGATTCATTAAAAATTGATCGTACCTTTATTGATGAAGTGTGCATGGACCCTGACGATACCGCGATCACACTGGCCATTATTTCTATGGCCAAAAGCCTACGTCTTAAAGTAGTAGCCGAAGGTGTAGAAACGGTACAACAGTGGGACTTTTTGGCTGATCATAATTGTGATGAAGTACAGGGTTACCTGATCAGTAAAGGGATACCCAGTAATGAATTTCTGGCGTTTTTGCGCAGTTTCAGTTCCGATAAAATCGCTGCTAACAGTGGTTCCTGAGGCGATCTCAGCTTTTGAACCTTCCATCAATCCTCGGTGCTTCCTAACTTGGAGTAACAACGCCTGAATTGGCAGTTAATTGCTGTTTTTGTTCGCTTTGCTCGATGTTTCGCCACATCCAGTCTGGGTTTGTGTCGCTAAATTGGTTAAAAGTACGCATTCTGCTTGTATCAATGAGCGGTCTTGTGTAACATTTGCGCCCGCTTCAGGATGTGGGGAAATGTGATGGGTCGTCAGCCAATTGTTGCCGGTAACTGGAAAATGAACGGTACCCGTTCGAGTATCAGGCAGCTGATGCAGTCCTTAACAGAGCACCCGTTAAATGACCTGAAATGCGAAGTCATTGTTTGCCCTCCCGCGTTGTATTTGGCACAAGTTCAAGAGCTGGCCAAAGGCGAGTTAAAAGTAGGTGCGCAAACGGTAAGTGAATATTCGCAGGGCGCGTACACTGGCGAAATTGCGGTTGACATGTTAGCCGATCTTCAGTGTCAGTTTGCAATTGTTGGCCATTCGGAACGACGGCAATTGTTCTCTGAAAGTAACGAGCAGGTAGCCAAAAAAGTTGCCGCTCTCATTGCTGGTGGCGTAACTCCCATATTGTGTGTGGGAGAAACCTTGTCAGAGCGAGAAAGTGGTGACACGTTACAGGTGGTAGAGCAACAATTGCAGGCGGTTGTGACGCTTTGTGGCATTAACGCTTTCGCACAGTTAGTGGTGGCTTATGAGCCGGTTTGGGCAATAGGCACTGGAAAAACGGCGACTCCGAGTCAAGCACAAGACGTTCATGCTGCGATACGGGGCTGGTTAGCGCAACAAAGTGCTGAAGTTGCAGCAGGTGTAAGAATTTTATATGGCGGCAGTGTCAAAGCAGACAATGCGGCCGAATTATTTGCTCAGCAAGATATCGACGGTGGCTTGATTGGTGGAGCATCGCTGATCGCTGAGGACTTTTATCAGATTTGTCAATCTGCAGGTTAAAAGACATGCAAGAAATATTATTAATTGTATTCTTAGTTGTTGCTTTGGCTTTGGTCGGCGTTATTTTGCTGCAACAAGGCAAGGGAGCTGGCATGGGTGCCTCTTTTGGTGCAGGTGCCTCTGGGACTGTTTTTGGGGCTCCTGGTTCCAGCAACGTGTTAACGAAAATTACTACCGTTTTGGCGATTATCTTTTTCGCGATCGCGTTGGCGCTGGGGTATCTTTCTGGCAAAGACGGTGCGGTTGAAAAAGACATCTTTGACCAAGCCGTGGAGCAGCAGCAAACTGAAACGCTCGAAGTTGCGACGGATAGCGATATTCCGGCTGAAAATAAAGCGCCTTCTCAAGTTGAGGAAAGCGATATTCCTAGCGAAGAAAAACCTCCGGTAGTCGAAAGAAAAGCGGAACCTGCTGACTCATCTGAAAAAAAGCCAGAGTCGAAGAAAGACAATAACGAACAATAAATTGTCATACGTCGGTTTTACGCAAGGTTTTGCTCCGACCATATTTTGAAAAACGTTTTATGCCCAGGTGGTGGAATTGGTAGACACGCTATCTTGAGGGGGTAGTGGCCGTAGGCCGTGCCGGTTCAAGTCCGGCCCTGGGCACCATATTGCAAACCCGGCTATATGTCGGGTTTTTCTTTATTGCATGTCTATCTTTCCTTCATGATCCATTACAATCCCAGCCAGCTTAAGGTTTAAAGTTTCGTCTTAACAATTTGAGCATTATGGAGATGAGTAAACAACAACGCATCATAAGTACTTTGCGCTGTTTGCCCGCGGGTAAAGTGGCAAGTTATGGCCAGTTAGCGGACTTGGCTGGACTTCCGGGGAGAGCGCGACTGGTGGGTAAGGTTCTTCGAGAAGCTCCTGACTCGTTAAATTTACCTTGGCACCGCGTGATACGTGCGAATGGTGCACTGGCGTTTTCTTCTGGCTCACAACAGGCTGAAAAGCAAATCAACTTGCTGGCCGAAGAAGGTGTTGAAGTGATCTGTAACAAAGTGGATATGTCCCGCTATGGTTGGCAACCTTCATTAGCTGATATATTGTTTCAACTGGATCATTAATTTAAAGTCTATGTCGCAAACTGACCTCACTGGCCAAATAGGTAAAAAGTTCTGGGTGATCACCTGGATTATCGGATTAGGGTTACTGACTCTAATATTCGGTGATTTGCTGGAACAGCAACAAAACCCCAACCGTTCACCCCAATCAATGAAAAATGCTGACTTTACGGAAGTGATCTTGGAGCGCAATAAATACGGGCATTACGTGGTCAGTGGGACTATCAATTCTGTTCCGGTCGTTTTTATGCTTGATACTGGAGCGTCACATGTTGCAGTACCGAAAAATGTAGCTCGAGCAATCGGGTTACCACAAGGGCGCGAGTTTCAAACACTGACTGCTAATGGTATCGGTACGAGCTACGCAACTGAAATCGACCAACTCAACATCGGCAATATTTCATTACAGGGTATTAGAGGCGGCATCACCGAAAATATGCCAGGAGAGCAGGTGTTGTTAGGTATGAGCGCACTGAAGCACATTGAGTTTACGCAACGCGGAAACCAATTGATTTTACGTCAATACCACTGATGTAACCTTCTCTATTTCGATTTAAGCCATTCCCTTTTTGGCATAACCTGCGAATTTTAATCACCTTTACTTTTCACTCCTAACAAAAGTGTGTAGACTCAATTGCAGTGCTAAGTTATTGAAGAAAAAAAAGTTCTTGAATTAAAAACCGAGTTTACAAAGCTGTGATCTGCAACTAATCTTAAACCAAAAAAGAGCGGGAAACAGAATGTTAGAGAATTACCTGCCCATCTTAGTTTTTATTACTATGGGATTAGGCCTCGGCCTTGGCCTTGAGCTTGTCGGTTTTATTCTCGGTAAACACAACCCTGATGAGGCCAAAAACGCCCCCTTCGAATGCGGATTCGATGCCTTTGAAGACACCCGCATGAAGTTTGATGTCCGATTTTACCTGGTTGCCATTCTTTTTATTATTTTCGATCTTGAAATTGCCTTCCTGTTTCCGTGGGCCGTAGTGTTTAACGAACTGGGGTGGTTTGGCGTGATCACCATGGCGGTATTTTTACTGTTGCTGGTTGTCGGCTTTATTTACGAGTGGAAAAAAGGAGCTTTGGAATGGGAGTAGCAGCCGACAAAGGCTTTTTCGTCACTTCCGCCGATAGCCTAATCAATTGGGCGCGTACCGGTAGCATGTGGCCGGTCACTTTTGGACTGGCTTGTTGTGCGGTTGAAATGATGCAGGCCGGTGCGTCACGTTACGATTTGGATCGTTTCGGTATTGTGTTTCGGCCTTCTCCTCGTCAGTCCGATGTCATGATCGTGGCCGGAACGTTAACCAATAAAATGGCCCCCGCCATTCGCCGAGTATATGACCAGATGCCAGAGCCTCGTTGGGTGATTTCCATGGGGTCCTGTGCTAACGGTGGCGGTTATTATCATTATTCTTATTCCGTGGTGCGAGGGTGTGATCGCATCATTCCTGTGGACATTTACGTGCCGGGATGTCCTCCGACTGCTGAAGCGTTGGTTTACGGCATTATTCAACTGCAGAACAAAATAAAACGAACGAATACAATTGCACGAAACGTGTAGGAGTCGCAGTGACATCAACCTCGATGCAACAATGGACCCAGTGGCTGAAAAAACAGCTGGGCGGGCAGATTGCGGATTGCCACTTTGAAAAGGGTGAAACCACCATCGAAGTGGAGCCAGAACTGTTGATTGCCGTGGCACGAAGACTTCGTGATGAAGACGGTTTTCATTTTGAGCAGTTAATTGATTTATGCGGTGTTGATTATTTGGCTTATGGCAGTACCGAGTGGGAGGTGGACCAGGCGTCAAGCGGTGGCTTTTCGCGCGCGGTTGAAGCGATGCAGGATGCTGATGTGCATTGGACCAAACCCCGGTTTGCCGTGGTGTACCACCTACTGTCGCTCACCAATAATCGACGCTTGCGAATGCGTTGTTTCGTTCCTGAAAAAACAATGATGGTCCCTTCGCTAACCGGTGTTTGGGCCAGTGCCAACTGGTATGAACGCGAAGCCTTTGATCTGTATGGGATTCGCTTTGAAGATCACGACGATTTGCGTCGCATACTTACCGATTACGGTTTTGTCGGCCATCCATTTCGCAAAGATTTCCCTCTCATTGGTCATGTTGAAATGCGTTATGACGCGACTGAAAAACGCTGCTTGTATGAGCCCGTTTCTATAGAGCCTCGCATTTTGGTACCCAAAGTTATCCGCCATGACTCGCGCTATCAGTTGGATCAAGAGGAGCAAAGCTGATGGCCGAGATCCGCAATTACACGATGAATTTTGGTCCTCAACATCCGGCGGCACATGGCGTATTACGACTGGTTCTGGAGCTGGATGGAGAAGTCATCCAACGTGCCGATCCGCACATTGGCTTGTTACATAGAGCGACCGAAAAACTTGCGGAAAGTAAACCTTATAACCAAAGCATCGGCTATATGGATCGGCTCGACTATGTCTCGATGATGTGTAACGAGCACAGCTATGTTTTGGCCATTGAAAAATTACTGGATTTAAAAGTACCGAAACGTGCCCAGTACATACGCGTATTGTTTTCTGAAGTCACGCGAATTTTGAACCACTTAATGTGGTTAGGTGCACACGGTCTCGATATTGGCGCCATGACGATGTTTCTCTACTGTTTTCGCGATCGTGAACCCTTAATGGATGCTTATGAAGCGGTATCCGGATCGCGTATGCACGCCACGTATTTTCGTCCTGGAGGCGTGTACCGCGATTTACCAGAATCCATGCCGCAATATGAGTCGTCGCGCTGGCGCAGTCAAAAGGATACGGATGCATTAAACGAAGCACGACAAGGCGGCCTATTGGATTTTCTTTGGGACTTTACGGAATCTTTTCCGTCGCATATTGACGATTACGAAACTCTGCTTACTGAAAACCGTATCTGGAAGCAACGAACGGTCGGCATTGGTGTGGTATCGCCTGAGCGTGCTTATCAGCTTGGCTTTACTGGGCCGATGCTACGTGGGTCTGGCGTTGCATGGGACTTACGTAAAACACAGCCTTACGAAGTGTACGATAAAATGGATTTTGACATTCCTATTGGCAAAAATGGCGATTGTTACGATCGGTATCTGGTGCGTGTGGAAGAAATGCGACAGTCTAACCGAATCATCCGGCAGTGTATTGAATGGTTGCGTAACAACTCAGGACCAGTGATTGCTGATAATTACAAGGTAGTGCCACCAAGCCGCGAAGCCATGAAGGACGATATGGAAGCCCTGATCCATCACTTTAAGTTGTTTACTGAAGGGTTTTGTGTTCCGGAAGGCGAGGTTTATGCGGCGGTTGAACATCCGAAAGGAGAATTCGGCATTTATTTAATTTCAGATGGTGCCAATAAACCCTACCGAGTGAAAATTCGAGCACCGGGTTTTGCCCATCTGGCTGCGATGGACGAAGTCGTGCGCGGACACATGCTGGCCGATGTAGTGGCTGTCATTGGCACCATGGATATCGTATTTGGGGAGATCGACCGCTAATGACCACCATCGATACCAATCGTTTAACCCAACTGGTTTCCGCCGATGCCATTAAAGAAATTGAGCATTGGCGCACCAAATACCCTGCTGATCGTAAACGCCCACCAATCATAGCCGCACTCAAAGTGGTGCAAGAACACCATGATAATTGGCTCAACGAAGAACTGATGGACGCGGTGGCGGACTATCTCGACGTGCCACGAATGGCGGTGTACGAAGTGGCAACTTTTTACACCATGTTTCATTTACAACCGGTAGGCGAGCATGTGATTTCCGTATGCACAAACTTGTCTTGCATGATGTGTGGCTCCAAGCAGATCGTCGATCATCTGGAAAAACGTTTGGGTATCAAATTAGGTGAAACAACGGCAGACGGTAAGTTCACCTTAAAAGAAGTGGAGTGTATGGCTGCCTGTGGCGGCGCGCCCATGCTGGAAGTACAAAAAATTTTTTACGAAAACTTGACGCCGCAAAAAGTGGATCAAATTCTCGATCAACTGACAGAAAGTCGGGAGGTGGCCAGTGGCGAATGAAGTTTGCTTTCGAACGTTGCATTTCGATACCCCCTGGTCGCTCGAGAATTATCGTAGTGTTGGTGGATATCAACAATGGGAAACGATACTGAAAAATAAAACACCGGCTAACGACATCATTGAGCAGTTAAAGTTGTCTGCGTTACGCGGTCGTGGCGGCGCTGGATTTCCTACCGGATTAAAGTGGAGCTTTATGCCGCGTGGTATGCCAGGACAAAAGTATGTGGTGTGTAACTCCGATGAAGGTGAACCAGGTACTTTTAAAGATCGCGACATCATGCGCTTTAATCCGCACCAATTGATTGAAGGTATGGCGATTGCTGGCTACGTGATGACAGCGACCGTGGGCTACAACTATATGCGCGGTGAATTTTACGAGCCTTTTGAGCGAATGGAGCAGGCGTTAAAAGAAGCTTACGATGCCGGTTATCTTGGCGAGAATATTCTCGGCACTGGTGTGAATTTCGATCTATACAATCATCTCGGCGCTGGAGCGTACATTTGTGGCGAAGAGACCGCACTCATTGAGTCGCTCGAAGGTAAGAAAGGTCAGCCGCGCTTTAAACCTCCGTTTCCAGCGAACTATGGTGTTTTTGGTCGTCCGACGAATGTTAATAACACCGAAAGTTATGCCTCGGTGCCGCCGATTTTACAGCACGGCGGGCAGTGGTTTCTCGATTTGGGCATTCCCAATAACGGTGGCACCAAAATTTTTTCTGTGTCCGGCCATGTTGCGAAGCCGGGAAATTACGAAATAGGGTTGGGAACGCCTTTTAAAGATCTTCTGAAACTGTGTGGCGGCATGCGCAGTGAGCGTGAATTAAAAGCGGTGATCCCTGGCGGCTCATCATCACCGATTTTACCGGCCGATGTGATGATGGAATTAACCATGGATTATGATGCCATCGGTAAAGCGGGCTCCATGCTGGGATCGGGTGCTGTCATGGTGATTGAAGAGGGGACTTGCATGGTGGAATTGGCGGCTCGCACTGCGCATTTTTATTACGAAGAGTCTTGTGGTCAATGCACGCCCTGCCGAGAAGGGACCGGTTGGATGTCGCGAGTGATCCATCGCATTCTTGAAGGCAAGGGGCATATGGACGATCTCGATAAACTGGCCGATATATCGAAAAATATTATGGGGCGCACCATTTGTGCATTAGGTGATGCTGCAGCCATGCCGGTGGGCGGCTTTTTAAAACATTTTAAACACGAATTTGAACACAAGATCCGTACTGGACGCCGTTGGGTAGATGACCACCAACAAGCGGCTTAAGAGAACAACCGACTGGAATTATCATGGGCATAGTTCATCTTGAAATCGACGGAGTACCCTTAGAAGCCGAAACCGGCTCCATGATCATTGAAGTGGCCGATCGAGCTGGAATGCATATTCCGCGGTTTTGTTATCACAAAAAGCTGTCTGTGGCGGCCAATTGCCGCATGTGTTTAGTAGACGTTACCAACTTACCCAAAGCCGTACCGGCTTGCGCTACACCCGTAGCCGAAGGCATGAAGATCCTTACGCGTTCAACCAAAGCACTGATTGCACAAAAGTCAGTAATGGAATTTTTGCTGATCAATCATCCACTGGATTGCCCAATCTGTGATCAGGGGGGAGAATGCGAATTGCAAGATCTAGCCGTAGGTTACGGTAACGATGTGTCGCGTTTTACTGAAGGAAAACGCGTTGTAAAAGACAAAGATATAGGCCCTTTGATTGAAACCGACATGACGCGTTGCATTCATTGCACTCGATGCGTTCGCTTTGGTACCGAAGTTGTGGGTATTCGCGAACTGGGTTCTGTGGGACGTGGCGAGCATATGGAGATCAGTACTTATGTTGAGCACAGTGTGGGCTCGGAGGTTTCGGGTAATATCATCGATCTTTGTCCGGTAGGCGCTCTGACGGCTAAACCGTCGCGCTACAAAGCACGGGCATGGGAAATGCAATCGACTCCTTCGGTAGCACCACACGATTGTTTGGGAACCAATGTCGACATTCATCATCGACGCGGAGAAGTGATCCGAGTCGTTCCGCGTGAAAACGAAGCGATTAACGAAGTTTGGATTACTGATCGTGATCGTTTTTCTTATCAATCTTTAAATGAAAGTAAGCGATTACTTGAACCAAAAATAAAACGTAATGGGCAGTGGCAAAACTGCGATTGGCAAACTGCTTTAGAGCATGTTGCGGGGCAGTTACAGCAGATATCAAGTAAGCAGGGTGCGGATCGTATAGGAGCCCTAATGTCACCTTCCTGCACCATGGAAGAGTGTTTTCTTGCTCAAAAACTGATGCGCGGCCTGGGCAGCAACAACATTGATCACAGGCTAAGACAGGTTGATTTTTCGACTCAACACGATGATCCCCTCTACCCAGATGTTGAATTTGACTTTGAATCGTTGGAAGAAATGGATGCCACTCTCTTGGTAGGGGCTGATCTAAGACGTGAGCAGCCTTTGTTGGCTTTACGGCTAAGAAAGTCGACACGTTTTGGCAAAGTGATGTCGATCAATTGCAGCCATACCGATGACAACTTCAAGGTTTCAAACCGTTTGGTGGTGCCACCGCAGCAACTCTTAGAACAATTACAAGGTATTGCGGCATCATTAATTCAACAGGCTAAAGAGCCTGTCAGCGCTGAAATCAGTGAGTTGTTTGCTGCGATAGAGCCAACACCAGAGCAATTAGCGATTGCCAGTGAAATGCGAATTCACGATAACGCTTGCTTGATCGTTGGGCAGACTGCTTTGGAGCACTCACACAGTGGTCACTTGCGTTGGTTAGCGCGTTTGATCGCAGATTTGTCCAAATGTCACTACGGCGAACTTACACACGGTGCCAATACAGCTGGAGCGCATATTGCGGGTGCCTTGCCTCACCGGATGGCTGCTGGTGTTGAAAGCGACATTTGTGGCTGGAATACGCAACAAATGTTGCAAAAAGGATTGGATGCTTATGTCTTGGTAAACACTGAACCGGAACTCGATTCCAGCTATCGTGATGCCGCACGTGTGTCGTTATTGAAAGCTTCGTTTGTCGTAATGCTTACGCCATTTGCTGAAGGTGAATTTATAGATTACGCGGATGTCTTGTTACCGATAGCCGCATTCAGTGAAACGTCCGGTACTTTTGTCAATGCCATGGGACAGTGGCAGAGTTTTACGGCCGCAGTAAAAGCCAAGGGCGAAGCGCGGCCAGCGTGGAAAGTATTGCGAGTATTAGGGAATTTATTGGAGTTAAAAGATTTCGAATACACGTCTTCGTTGGATGTGAAAAAACAGGTGCAATATAAGTTTGAAAGCATATCGGAAGCACGTGTCGGCCATCGGCACACACCAGAGCAATTGGAAACTGGCGGTGAACTGCCGCGACCGTTAGCGATTTATGATATCGATCCGTTAACCCGACGAGCAACCGCTTTGCAACAGTCTCCACTTGGCCAGGCAAACTGGCGTATAGAGCAAATTGCGAATTTATGCCGAACAACTCCAGAACTCATCCAGGAGACGGCTGATGCTTGAGTGGCTGAACACGTTATTCGAGATCCTGTTTAAAATCGGCATGATTCTGATGCCTTTGATATTAGCTGTGGCGTATACCACTTACGCTGAACGTAAAATCATTGGTTACATGCAATTACGATTGGGACCGAATCGCGTTGGCCCAAAAGGTTGGCTGCAACCTTTTGCTGATGTTATCAAGTTGGCGATGAAAGAAATTGTATTACCAACGGGTGCCAGTAAAGCTTTGTTTATTCTCGGTCCCATTTTGTTTATTGGTCCATCATTTGCGGCTTGGGCTGTGATCCCTTTTGATGCCGATGTTGTCCTTTCAGATATCGACGTGGGATTACTTTACGTGTTGGCAATGACCTCTATCGGAGTGTACGGCATCATCATTGCAGGATGGGCCTCGAATTCAAAATACGCGTTTCTTGGCGCTTTACGATCAGCATCGCAGGTGGTGTCTTACGAAATTGCGATGGGATTTGCCTTGGTGGGCGTGTTGATGTGTTCAGGTAGCATGAACTTGGGCGATATTGTGTTAAAACAATCGGGTGGCGTTTTTCAATGGTTTTGGTTGCCTTTACTTCCTTTGTTGGTGGTTTATTGGATTTCTGGGGTTGCTGAAACCAATCGTGCGCCGTTCGATTTACCCGAAGGTGAATCGGAAATTGTGGCCGGCTTTCATGTGGAATACGCTGGAATGGCTTTTGCGCTCTTTTTCCTTGCGGAATACGCCAACATGATCTTGATCTCGGTACTGACCGCATTAATGTTTTTTGGTGGTTGGTTGTCACCTTTTGAAGGGGTGCCTTATCTCGAAGCATGGACCAACTGGATCCCTGGGACCTTTTGGTTACTACTAAAAGCTTCGCTGTTTTTGTTTGGTATGTTGTGGCTGCGAGCGACCTTTCCTCGCTATCGATACGATCAAATTATGCGACTTGGCTGGAAAGTATTTATACCGGTCACAATTGTTTGGATTGCTGTGCTAGCGGTATGGATAAAACTGCAATGGTGGCCGTTTAACTGACAAGGTACATTATGGCGCTGGGACTAAAACGTTTTATTGATACTTTTTTTCTTACCGAGTTGGTGAAAGGCTTGCGAGTAACTGGCCGTCACCTATGGAAGAAAAAGGTGACGGTGCAATTTCCGGAAGAAAAAACTCCGCAGTCGCCGCGCTTTCGAGGACTGCATGCGTTGCGTCGTTATCCTAATGGTGAAGAACGCTGTATTGCTTGTAAGCTTTGCGAAGCGGTTTGCCCGGCTTTAGCAATTACGATTGAAGCTGGTCCACGACAAAGTGATGGTACACGCCGTACAACCAAATACGAAATCGATTTGTTCAAATGCATTTATTGCGGCTTTTGTGAAGAATCTTGTCCGGTGGATTCGATAGTGGAAACTCGGGTTTTAGATTACCACTTTGAAAAGCGTGGCGAGCATATTATGACGAAGGCCAAACTGTTAGCCATTGGCGATAAACTGGAAGCGCAGATTGCCGCGGATCGTACTGCTGATGCGAAATATCGATAAGCACTAAGCACTAAGCACTAAGCACTAAGTAATAAGAAAATCAGAAATAAAGTTGACATAGTGGTTAGTCCAAAACAATCTTTTTAGAACTTAGAACTTAGAACTTAGAACTTAGAACTTAGAACTTAGAACTTAGAACTTAGAACTTAGAACTTAGAACTTAGAACTTAGAACTTAGAACTTAGAACTTAGAACTT